>JAEUKY010000329.1 GCA_016794005.1 Rhodospirillales bacterium | reverse complement strand
TTCGAGGATCGTGTCGTCGTCGGCAAGATAGAGCCGCCGTTCGACGCGCACCTCGGTCGTGGCGCCCAGCGCCGGCCGGACGGCCGCCAGCGTCTCGCGCGTGCGGGTCGCGGCCGAACAGAACACCAGATCGACGTGCAGATTGCGCGCGGCCAGCCACTCGGCCATCGCGTGCGCGGCGCGATTTCCCCGTTTGTTCAACGGCCTGTCGAAATCGTCCAGAAAGGGGTCCTCGCGGGACGATTTGGCATGCCGAAGCAGAAAAAGTCGCTTGGGTTTCAAAATCTTGCCATCGAACTGCGGTTAGAATCGAGCCGTGATACCATGAACCCAGCTTTCCGACGAGGTCCGCCCCGACGGAGAGTGCCACCGGAGGATGACACTTTGAACGGCGAGCCCCGTCTGCGCGATCCCGTCCCCGCGGCCGAACCGGCCGAGGGCCGCTATGTCAACCGCGAACTTTCGTGGCTGGCGTTCAACGAGCGCGTCATCGAGGAATGCGGCAACCGGAACCATCCGCTGCTCGAGCGGCTGCGCTTCCTGTCGATCTCCGCGAGCAATCTCGACGAATTCTACATGGTCCGCGTCGCCGGCCTGAAGGGCCAGGTCGAGGCGGGCGTCACGCAGCCGTCGGACGACGGGCTCACGCCCGCCCAGCAGCTGCTCGCCGTCCACCGCCGGGCCGCGACGCTGATGGCGACGCAGCAGACCGTCTGGCTCGAACTGGTCGAGGAACTGCGCAAGGCCGGCGTCTCGGTCGTGGGCGAGGCCGACCTCACCGCCGACGACCGCGGCTGGCTCGCCCGCCGTTTCGCCGAGCAGATTTTCCCCGTGCTGACGCCGCTGGCGATCGACCCTGCCCACCCGTTCCCGTTCATCGCGAACAAGGGACTGGCGCTGGTGATGCAGCTCGTCGCGCGCAAGGACAAGCGCATCCTGCAGGCCCTGATTCCGGTACCCCATCAGGTCGACCGTTTCGTGCGGCTGCCGGGCTCGACGATCCGGTTCATCCCGGTCGAAGACGTCATCTTCATGCATCTCGACCGGCTGTTCCCGGGCTACGAGCTGCGCAGTTCCGGCCGGTTCCGCCTGCTGCGCGACAGCGAGATGGAAGTCGAGGAAGAGGCCGAGGATCTGGTGCGCGTGTTCGAAAGCGCACTCAAGCGCCGCCGGCGCGGCGTCGTCATCCGCCTCGCGGTGGACGAGGGCATGCCCGAGGACCTGCAGCAGTTCGTCCTCGACGAACTCCAGGTCAAGACGGAGGACTGTTTCCGTCTCGGCGGCATGCTCGGCATGGCCGATCTCAAGCAGCTGATCGTGTCGGACCGGCCCGACCTGCTGTTTCCGCCCTATAACCCGCGCTTTCCCGAGCGCATCCGCGATTTCGGCGGCGACTGCTTCGCCGCGATCCGGCACAAGGACATCGTCGTCCACCATCCGTACGAAAGCTTCGACGTGGTGGTGCAGTTCCTGCGGCAGGCCGCGCGCGACCCGGCGGTCGTATCGATCAAGCAGACGCTCTATCGCACGTCGGATAATTCGCCGATCGTGCGCGCCCTCGTCGAGGCGGCGGAATCCGGCAAGTCGGTCACCGCGATGGTCGAACTCAAGGCGCGCTTCGACGAGGAAGCGAACATCCGCTGGGCGCGCGACCTGGAGCGCGCGGGCGCGCAGGTGGTCTACGGCTTCATCGATCTCAAGACGCACGCCAAGATCTCCTACGTCGTGCGCCGCGAGGCGGGGGGCCTGCGCTCCTACGTGCATTTCGGGACCGGCAACTACCACCCGATCACCGCGCGCATCTACACCGACTTCTCGTTCTTCTCGTGCGACGCGGCACTTTGCAGCGACGCCGCGCGGCTGTTCAACTTCATGACCGGCTATGCCACGCCCGAGGCGATGGAGAAGCTCGCCTTCGCGCCGCTGACGCTGCGCAAGACGCTGGTGAAGCTGATCGACGACGAGATCGCGCATGCCAAGGCCGGGAGGCCGGCGGCGATCTGGGCGAAGCTCAATTCGCTCGTCTGTCCCAGGATCATCGACAAGCTCTACGAAGCGAGCGAGGCCGGCGTGCAGATCGACCTCGTCGTGCGCGGCATCTGCTGCCTTCGCCCGGGCGTGAAGGGCATGTCGTCCAACATCCGCGTGCGCAGCCTGATCGGCCGTTTCCTCGAGCACGGTCGCGTGGCCTGCTTCGGCAACGGCTTCGGCCTGCCGAACCCGCGCTCGAAGGTGTTCATCTCGTCGGCGGACTGGATGCCCCGCAATCTCGACGGCCGTGTGGAAAGTTTCGTGCCGATCGAGAACCCGACGGTCCACGAACAGATCCAGGACCAGATCATGGTGGCGAATCTGCGCGACGTGAAGCAGAGTTGGACGCTCGATTCGGAAGGGGTCTACACGCGCCTGCCGGCGGGTTCCGACGCCTTCAGCGCCCACCACTTCTTCATGACGAACCCCAGCCTGTCCGGTCGCGGAAGCGCCTTGCGCAAGGCCGACAAGTCGAAGGTAAAGGTCGTCACCTGATGCCGGTTCCATGACTGCACGGCGATCGCGCAAGCACGACAACATCGATCGCCGCCCGGTAGCGGTCGTCGACATCGGTTCCAACTCGATCCGTCTCGTCGTATTCGACGGCACGAGCCGCGTGCCGCTGCCGCTGTTCAACGAGAAGGTCCTGTCGGGCCTCGGGCGCGGCCTCGAGCGCACGGGCGAGCTCGACGCCGAGGGCATGGAATCGGCCCTCCAGAATCTCCGCCGCTTCGCCGAACTGATCCGGGCGATGGACGTGCGCAAGACGTTCGCGCTCGCCACCGCCGCCGCGCGCGACGCGAGCAACGGCCCCGCTTTCGTCAAGCTCGTGCGCAAGACGACGGGCCTGCCGGTCGTGGTCCTGTCGGGCAGGGAAGAGGCGCGCCTTTCCGCCCTCGGCGTCATCGCCGGGACGCCGGAAGCCGCCGGCGCCATGGGCGATCTTGGTGGCGGTAGCCTCGAACTGGTCGAGCTTTCCGACGGGCACGCCGACCGCTACGCTACGCTGCCGCTGGGCCCGCTGCGCCTGCGCGAAGTGGCCGAACGAAACCGCGGCCAGCTCCGCGCGATGATCGACGACCATCTCGGCGAGCACTCGTTCCTGCGCAGGGCGCGCGGGCGGGACTTCTACGCTGTGGGCGGCGCCTGGCGCGCGCTCGCCAAACTGCACATGTCGCAGACGAACTACGGGCTGGAAGTGATCCATCACTACGCGATCCGGCGCCAGCCGGCGATCGAGTTCCTGGAACTGGTCGCCACGCAGAGCCGCGCGTCGCTCGACGGATTCACGGGCGTATCGCGAAAGCGGCTTGAGACGCTGCCGCTCGCCGCCCTCGTGCTCGAACGCACGCTGCGCCGCATCAAGCCGGAACGCCTGATCTTCTCGGCCTATGGCCTGCGCGAGGGGTGCCTCTACGATTCCCTGCCGGGCAAGCTCAAGCGCGTCGATCCGCTGCTGTCGGGGGCGCGCGCCATGCTCGAGGGCAATCGGCGCTACAAGGTCGATCCCGAGACGCTGGCCGACTGGATCGCACCGCTGTTCAAGGACGGCTCGCGCGAACGCCTGCGGCTGGCGACCTGCTACCTCGCCGACATCGCGTGGAGCGAGCATCCCGACCATCGCGGCGACATCGCCTATCGCCGGGCGCTCTACATGCCGCTGGCCGGCATCGACCATCCGGGGCGCGCCTACGTGGCGCTGGCGCTGTTCGCGCGCTACGAAGGCCAGCCCGATCCGGAAGCGACGCGCGAGGCGTGGCACCTGCTCGACGAGGAAAGCCTGCGCGAGGCCTACCAGCTTGGCCTCGCGCTTCGCGTCGCCTACCGCCTGACCGGCGGGGCCGCGTCGGTCTTCGCGCGCTGCCGGCTGCGCCTTACCGGAAAGGACATCGTGCTCGACGTTCCCTCGCGCATGGGCGGCATGATCGGCGAGGTGGTCGGCCGCCGCCTCGACGCGCTCGCCCGCGCGCTGGACCGCAGGCCGGTCATCAAGCTTCGCTGATGCTCCGCTTCCTTCTTCTCGGCGCGGCCGCAGGCCTCGCCCTGGGTGCTTGCGCTCCGCAGATTGCGGCACCCCGCGCGCCGATCGAGCGATATTTCTCGGTGATCGATCCCGGCGGCGAGGGGCCGCGCGCGGCGGCACTCCTCGTGCCCGGCTGCGACGGGAACGGCCCGCACGTCGCCTTCGCCGCCGAGAAGCTCGCGCGCGACGGCTTCGTCGTCCTGACGTTCGACTATCCGGCCGCCTACGGCCTCGACGGCGACTGCACGCCCGCACAGACCGCCACGCTCGACGACGACATCGTGCGCGCGGCCGCGAGCCTGCGCGGGCACAACGGGGTCGATCCGGCGCGCGTCCATCTGGTCGGCTGGGCCGAAGGCGGGGCGGGCATCATGGCCGCCCTCGGCGACCCGACGCGGGCCGGGCGCATCGCCGCACGCTCAGCCGCCGCGTTCTATCCGGTCTGCGCGACGCTTTCCGCATGGCGGATCGACGTGCCGTTCCTGATGCTGCTTGCCGACAGCGACGGCGGCGCACCCGCACAGGCCTGCATCGCGCTGACCGAAGGCTCGAAGGGTGCCGACAAGGTGCTCGCGATCCGCTATGGCGGGGCGGCCCCGCGCTTCGACGTGGACGCGAAAGCGGCGGCATGGCGTTTCTGGCGGCGCGGCGCCGACGCCTTCAACGGGCCCGTGCGCGACGCGGCCCTCGGCGATCTCCGGATATTCTTCGGCGTGCCGAAGACGCCCTAGAGCGTCAGCAGGACGATCTTCTTGCCCTTGAGCGTGAAGGCGAGCTTGCCCGTCTTCAGATCGATCGCCGCGTTTCCGAAAACCTCGCGACGCCATCCATGCATGGCCGGCACGTCGGCGCCGTCGTCGGCCGCGATGCGTTCGAGATCGGCCGTGGTCGCGACCAGCTTCTGCGCCACGCCGTGCTCCTCGCACTTCATCTTGAGGAGCACCTTCAGCAGCTCGACGATGGGGCCCAGGCCGGGCGGCAGATCGGGCGAGTCCGGCAGCGTCGGGATCTCGGTCGGAGCGAGCGAAAGCCCGCGCTTGACCGCGTCGAGCAGCTCCTGCCCGAGGCGTCCTTCGGCGAAGTTCTTCGACAGGCCGCGCATGCGCGCCAGATCGTCGAGCGTGGTGGGCGCGTGCGCGCACAGGTCGAGGATCGTCTCGTCGCGGATCACGCGGTTGCGCGGCGTGTCGCGGCGCTGGGCCTCGCGCTCGCGCCAGGCGCAGACTTCCTTCATCACCGCGAGGAAGCGGGGTTTGGCACCGCGCGGGCGCATGCGCCGCCACACCTGCTCGGGATCGACGCGGTAGGTCGCGGGATCGAGCAGCGTGGCCATCTCCTCCTGCAGCCAGCCGGCACGGCCGTTGGCGGCGAGCTTGCGCGCGAGCGCCTCGTAGGCCGGGCGCAGATGCGTGACGTCGGACAGCGCGTAGGTGACCTGCCGGTCCGACAGCGGGCGCTGCGCCCAGTCGGTGAAGCGCACCGACTTGTCGATCCGCGCGCGGGCGAGTTGGGCGGCCAGCGTCTCGTAGCTGACCTGGTCGCCGAAGCCGCAGACCATCGCGGCGACCTGCGTGTCGAAAAGCGGCGAGGGAACCCGGCCGGCGAGGTTGAAGAAAATTTCGAGATCCTGGCGCGCGGCGTGGAACACCTTGAGGACCGCCGGCTCGTCCATCAGCGCCAGCAGCGGGGCGAGGTCGAGGCCGGGGGCGAGCGCGTCGATCACCGCCGCGTCGTCGGGGCCGGCGACCTGGACGAGGCAGAGCTGCGGGTAGTAGGTCCTGTCCCGCATGAATTCGGTGTCCACGGTTACGTAGCTCGACCGGGAAACCTTGGCGCAGAATGCCGCCAGCGCGGCGGACTCGGAAATCAAAGTCATTCCCATTGGTTACACCGCATTCGCCACCCCCTCAAGGGCGAAACCCCCGGGGGTTGACAAGCGGGGCCGCGCCATGCGCTTTTCCCCACGGATTTGCTTCAAGGAATCGCCCCTCCATGCACGCCTATCGCACCCACACTTGCGGCCAGCTGCGCCGCGAGAACGTCGGCCAGACCGTCCGCCTTTCCGGCTGGGTCCACCGCAAGCGGGACCACGGGAACCTGCTGTTCGTCGACCTGCGCGACCATTACGGGATCACCCAGTGCGTGCTCGACACGTCGAGCCCGCTGTTCGCCGCGGTCGAGGGCTTCCGGCCCGAGAGCGTCGTCACGCTGACCGGCCGCGTGGTCGCGCGCATCGCCGAGACGGTCAATTCCAAGCTGCCGACCGGCGAGATCGAGGTGCGCATCGACGAGGCGAAGCTGCAGTCGGCTTCCGAAGTGCTGCCGTTCCAGGTGGCGCAGGAAGAGGACTATCCGGAGGACATGCGCCTCAAGTACCGCTTCCTCGACCTGCGCACCGAACGCCTGCACGCGAACATCGTGCTGCGCTCGAACGTCATCGCGTCGATCCGCCGGCGGATGATCGAGCAAGGCTTCACCGAGTTCCAGACGCCGATCCTGACCTCGTCCAGCCCCGAGGGTGCCCGCGACTATCTGGTCCCGTCGCGCCTGCATCCGGGCAAGTTCTACGCGCTTCCGCAGGCCCCGCAGCAGTTCAAGCAGCTGCTGATGGTCTCGGGCTTCGACCGCTATTTCCAGATAGCACCCTGCTTCCGCGACGAGGACGCGCGCGCCGACCGCAGCCCGGGCGAGTTCTACCAGCTCGACTTCGAGATGAGCTTCGTGACCCAGGAAGACGTGTTCGACGCGATCGAACCCGTTCTGGCCGGCGTGTTCCGCGAGTTCGCGCGCGGCCGGAAGGTCGACGACGGCCGCTTCCCGCGCATCCCGTACGACGAATCGATGCTGAAATACGGGTCAGACAAGCCCGATCTGCGCAACCCGCTGGTCATCGCCGACGTCACGTCGGTCTTCGCAGGCTCGGACTTCAAGGTGTTCGCGGGCATTGCCGCATCCGGCGGTACGGTGCGCGCCATTCCGGCGCCGAAGACCGCAGACCGCCCGCGCAGCTTCTTCGACAAGATGAACGCCTGGGCGCAGGGCGAGGGGGCTCCGGGCCTCGGCTACATCGTGTTCGAGGGCGAGCAGGCCAAGGGTCCGATCGCCAAGTTCCTCGACGCCGACCGGCTGGCAAAGCTGAAGGCCACCGCCGGCATCGGTGCGGGCGACGCCGTGTTCTTCGTCGCCGACAAGAAGCCGCTGGCGGCCGCGAAGCTCGCCGGTGCCGCGCGCCGCAAGCTGGGCGAGGAACTGGAACTGATCGCGCCCGACGAGTTCCGCTTCTGCTGGATCGTCGACTTCCCGATGTACGAGCTCGACGAGGACACCGGCAAGATCGACTTCAGCCACAACCCCTTCTCGATGCCGCAGGGCGGGCTGGAAGCGCTGACGACGAAGGATCCGCTGACGATCAAGGCGTTCCAGTACGACATCGTGTGCAACGGCGTGGAGCTTTCGTCGGGTGCCATCCGCAACCACTTGCCCGAGATCATGTACAAGGCGTTCGAGATAGCCGGCTACACCGCCGCCGACGTCGAGATGCGCTTCGGCGGCATGCTGAACGCGTTCAAGTTCGGCGCACCGCCGCACGGCGGCTCGGCCCCCGGCATCGACCGCATCGTCATGCTGCTGGCGAACGAACCCAACATCCGCGAGGTCGTCGCCTTCCCGATGACCCAGGGGGCCGTCGACCTGCTGATGCAGGCGCCCAATTCGGTCGATCCGATGCGCCTGAAGGAGCTGCACATCCGCCACGACCTGCCGCCGGTCAAGAAGAAGGACTGAAACCGGCGCCGGTCGGGGGAGTGGATTTCGGCCCTTATTGCGCCATATTGGTTCGCGACAGTGTCGTCCTTGGAGTCTCCATGCGCCTGACACGCCTCGTTGCCGCCGCCATCGCGCTGTTCGCCTGCGCGCCCGTCCAGGCCCAGACGATCGCCCCGCACCGCGCCGCCTATTCGCTGAGCCTCGGCGACGCGCGCAGCGGCGGGATCGCGGCCATCGACGGCGCCTTGGTCATCGACTGGGGCGAGGTCTGCGAAGGCTGGACGATCTCCCAGCGCATGCGCTTCCGCATGAGCGGGGGCGACGCCGGCGACGTGGAATCCGACATCTCGTTCTCCAGCTTCGAATCGCGCGACGGGAAGAGCTACCGCTTCTCGCTGCGCTCCATGCGCGACGGCGACGTGGTGGAGGATCTGCGCGGCCGCGCCTCGCTCGACCCCGACAAGGGCGGCAAGGCCGATTTCACCAGCCCGGCCGACACGACGCTCGAACTGCCGCCGGGCACGATGTTCCCGACGGCCCATTCGCTACTGCTGATCAATCTCGCGATGGGCGGCGAGCATCTCGTCACGCGCGCGGTCTTCGACGGCGCCACGCTCGATGGTGCCCTCGACGTTTCGGCGATCATCGGCGACCGGACTGCACCGGATGCGGCTCTTGCTGCGAAGGCGCCGGCGATCGGCGGCCGGCCGAGCTGGCGCGTGCGGATGGCCTATTTCAATCCTGACGACAAGACCGGTACGCCGACCTACGAGACGTCGATGCGCATGCTCGACAACGCCGTGGCGTCGGAATACTCGTTCGAGTATCCGGAATTCAGCATCCGCGCGAAACTCGAACGCCTCGACGCGCTGCCGAAGCCGAACTGCTGATACGCCTTTCAGGCCGGCCAGAGCCAGGCGGCCCCGCGCACGCCGCTCGAATCGCCGTGCATGTTGCGCACGATGCGCGTGACGATCGTATCGGAAAAGACGAACTTCGACAGCAGCGGCGGCACGGCCTTGTAGAGATAG
>JAEUKY010000316.1 GCA_016794005.1 Rhodospirillales bacterium | reverse complement strand
GCGTCCGGCGCGCCGCTGTCCAACCGCTGGCACAAGAAGTTCGCGCGCCGGCTGCGCAGCCCGAAGCCGCTCTCGAAGGCCGAATATCTCGAAGGCTTCGCCAACTGCGACACGCGCGACTATCTGGAAGGCTATCGCGCGTTCCTCGAAAAGCGCCGCCCGAAATTCGAGGGGCGCTGACGCATGCACGGTCCGCTCGCGGGCCTGCGCGTGGTCGAGCTCGCGCACATCATGGCGGGCCCCGTCGCCGGGCTGATGCTGGCCGACATGGGCGCGGACGTCGTGAAGGTGGAAAAGCTGCCCGGCGGCGACGACACGCGGCGCATGGTGCCGCCGCGCATCGGCACCGAGAGTGCGGCCTATCTGATGATGAACCGCAACAAGCGGGGCATCGCACTCGACCTCAAGCAGGACGCCGGCAAGGACGTGCTGCGAAAGCTGCTCGGCGGCGCCGACGTGCTGATCGAGAACTACCGGCTGGGCACGCTCGACCGGCTGGGCTTCGGCTGGGACGCGGTGCATGCGCTCAACCCGCGGCTCGTCTACTGCTCGCTGTCGGGCTTCGGGCGCACGGGGCCCTATGCCGCGCGCGGCGGGTTCGACCTGGTGGCGCAGGGCATGTCGGGCCTGATGAGTGTGACGGGCGAGGGGCCGGGACGCGCGCCGGTGAAGGTCGGCGCACCCGTCAGCGACATCACGGCCGGCATCCTCGCGGCGACGGGCATCCTCGCCGCGCTGCAGGCGCGCAATGCGACCGGCAAGGGCCAGCTCGTCGACACCTCGCTGTTCGAGGCGGGCATCGTGCAGACCTTCTGGCAGTCGGCGATCGCGCTCGCGACGGGTACGTCGCCCGGCCCGCTGGGCTCGGCCCATCCGCTCAACGCGCCCTACCAGGCCTTCGCCACTTCCGACGGCTGGATCAACGTGGGGGCCGCCAACCAGGCCGCGTGGCTGAAGCTGGTCGCCTGCCTCGACGCACCCGGTCTCGCCGCCGATCCGCGCTATGCGAGCAACGCCGCGCGCATGGAGAACCTCGCGGCCCTCGTCGCCGATCTCGAACCGCTGTTCGCCGCGCGCACGACCGCACGCTGGCTGGAGATCTTCGAGGCCGCCGGCATGCCCGCGGGCCCGGTGCTGTCGATAAGCGAGATGCTCGTCGATCCGCAGACGTGCGCGCGCGGCATGGTGGTCGAGACCGATCATCCGGTACTCGGCCGCGTGGCGACGCTCGGACCGCCGGTCAAGTTCTCCGCCACGCCGGCGTCGGTGACGCGGCACGCCCCGCTCCTGGGCCAGCACACGTCGGAGGTGCTGGGCGAGCTTGGATACGCGTCGGCCGAGATCGACGCGCTGGCGGCATCGGGGGCGGTGGCGACCTGTTGACGGTTGTTGACCGTCAACAGGTCAACCTCCTGATTTTCCCCGCTTTCGGCTGTTGACGTTGACGGCGGAATCTCCGGTCGCGCAATTTCTGCGGTGTCGTCGAGGACGAGTTCCGCGTCCGGATCGGCATCGTCCTTCGCCGGATAATCGGGGAAGGTCCGGCCGACCATCCCGAGCTTCTCGGCAAGCCAGAGCGTGACGCGGATGTTTCCTTCCAGCACCTCGCGCTTGATCGTCTCGGCGACTTCGCCGCGCAGGCCGTCGATCGCGGCACTCGCCTCGGTCATGCTGCGCCGGCGGTTCGCCGTGAAGCGCTGGCGGAAGGCGTCGGAATCCTTCATCACGCGCCAGACGTTCTGGCGCGTCGTTCCGATCTGGTGGGCGACCTGCGCGGTCGTGCAGCCCGCCGCCAGCATTTCGGCCGCCAGCGTCCAGTTGAGCTGTCGGCGGGGCTGGACTTGATAGGAATATTGTGTCATTGTCTTGGCTCCATTCGAGAATATTTCCTGTATTGCGTGCATTACATGAACAGATAATATTCCTATTCAAGAGGCGAGTCAAGCCCCGCGCGAAGTCGCGGATGCCCGGCTTTCGCCGGGCATGACGGAAGGGGCAGGGGCCGTCCGCGCCCCGGTCAGGCCATGAACCGCCGCGGGCTGAACGGTTCCGGATCGACGGGCGGTGCGGCGCCGCAGACCAGGGCCGCGACGATCTCGCCGGTGATCGGGCCGGTCGTGAAGCCGATATGCTGGTTGCCGAAGGCGAGCCAGAGCCCGGGATTTCGCGGCGCCTCGCCGATCATCGGCAGCGAATCGGGCAGCGTCGGCCGCGCGCCCCGCCAGGTCTCGCCCACGACCTCGCCGGCCGGGAACGCTTCGCGCGCCGCGCGCGTCACGCCGTCGATCTGCCGCAGCGCGTCGGGCGCGTCGCGCGGCGACAGGTCGACGCCGCTGGTGACGCGAAGCCCCTGCGCCATCGACGCCATGAAATAGGCGGCATCGACGTCGTAGATCGGCCGCGACAGGCTTGCGCCCGCTTCGGGCTTCAGGTGCCGGTGATAGCCGCGCTCGACGTCGAGCTTCGGATCGAGGCCGAGCGGCTTCAGCAGATCGCCGCTCCAGGGGCCGAGTGCGACGACCGCGACGTCGGCATCGAAATCGCCTCTGTCCGTCGCGACGCGCCAGCCGCCGGCATTCCGCACGATCGCCTTCGCGTCGGCCCGCTCGATCCGTCCGCCGAGCCGGGCGAAGAGGCGCGCATACGCGCCGACGACGTCGCCGGGGGAATCGACCGACGCGTTCGACGGGATCAGCAGGCCGGCGGGGAAGATCGGCTTCAGGCATGGCTCGATCTCGGAGATGCCCTGCCGGTCGAGGACCCGCGACGCGACGCCGTGGGCCTGCAGGAAATCGCGCTCCGCCTTCGCCTGCGCATGGCCGGCTTCCGACCGCCAGAGCTTGAGCGTGCCGGTCTCGCGCAGGAGGTCCGGGATGCCGGCCTCTTCCATCAGCGCCCGGTGGCGTTCGACGGTGCTGGCGGTGATCGAGTCGAGCGCCGCGGCGCGGGCCGCGACCTGCGACGGGCGGGCTTCCCAGAGGAAGCGCAGCAGCCAGCCCGGCCGCGTCAGGACGCGGCGCCAGCCGATATTCACGGCCGGATGGCGGTTGCCCAGATAGCCCGCAAGCTTGCCGAAGAGCGACGGGCCGTTGATCGACGTGATCGAGGAGCGCGAGAGCACGCCGGCATTTCCGTAGGAGGTTTCGCGGCCCGGCTCTCTGCGGTCGACGAGGGTCACGGCGACGCCCCGCCTGCGCAGGGCGAGCGCGCAGCACACGCCGACCACGCCGGCCCCGAGAACGACGGCGCTGCGCGTCATGCGGCCTCCACGCAAGGGGCGGCGACGGCGGTCATCGCAGCCGTGCGGCCGGGAACTGCAGGTGGATCGTGGTGCCCTTGCCGGAGGCCGTCTCGATGGCGACGCGGCCGCCATGCGCTTCGACCAGGCCCTTGACGATCGGCAGGCCGAGGCCGCTGCCTTCCACGCCGCCGGTCCCTTCGCCGCGCGCGAAGGGTTCGAACAGCGCGTCGGGATCGGAGGCGGCGATCCCCGGCCCGTCGTCGGCGATGGAGACGTGCGCGCCGTCGGCGTCGGCCCACAGGCGCACCTCGACATGGCCGTCGTCGCGCCCGAACTTCGCCGCGTTGCCCAGCACGTTGAGCAGGATCTGGCGCAGGTGGCGCGGATCGGCCGACAGGCGCACGGGTGCGGGCGTGTGCAGCGCCACGCGCATGCGCCGCGCGTCGAACGAGGCGCGCAGCATGCCCAGCGCCTCGTCCACCGTGGCGGCGAGATCGACGTCGCGCGGATCGATGGCGACCTTGCCCGCCTCGATGCGCGCGAGGTCCAGCAGTTCGTCGCTGAGCGCCACGACGTGGCCGGCGGCCGTCAGCACGTGGCCGGCCTGCACGCGCGTGGTCGGATCGCTCGCGGTCTCGCGGATCAGCTCGGCGAAGCCGGTGACGGCCCCCAGCGGCGTGCGCACCTCGTGCGCGAGCCGGCGCAGGAACTCGGACTTGGCCTCGCTCGCGTGGCGCAGCTCGGCGAGCGAGGCGGCCAGCCGTGCCTGCGCGCGTTCGCCCGTCATCGCCAGCAGCGAGACGATCCACAGGGGGGCGAACGTCGCCTGCATGACGAGGAACACGATCTGCGCCGTGTTCGGCTTCATGAAATCGTCGCCCGGCGGGAACAGGAAGGCGGCGACCGCGCGCAGGAAGAAGACCGTCGCCTGGACGCCGAGCAGGCCGGCCGCGAACACGCGCGAGGGCAGCGTGCGGTCGACCGCCAGCTCGTAGACGACCGTGAAGCACAGCGCCGACATGTAGAGCGAGATGAACAGGATGCGCGCCGGCAGGCCCGCCCCCGACAGGTACATGACGCCGAACAGCGCCGCGAAGGCGCCCAGCAGCGCGCCCGCCGCGCGCAGGGGGACCGGCCGCCCGTCGAACACGCGCAGGCCCAGCCAGATCGACAGGTACGTCGCCGCGATCGTCGTGTTGGCGAGCCAGATCGAGATCCAGTCGGGGATCGTCCCGCGCGCGACGATCATCACGATGCCCGCCACGCCGAGGAACGCCGAACCGGTCCACACGCGCAGCGCGCGTTCCCCGCGCCGGCGCAGGGCGGTCAGCACGAGCTGCACCGCAAGCCCCGCCGTGACGACGAGCAGGACGAAGATAACCGAACGCGGATCGAGGGTTGGCATGTGCCGCCAGACTAGCGCGAAGAAAATCTAAGCGCACGCGCCAACTAAACTCATTTGCGGGCGCGTGCGTGCCGACTGTATCGGTCGCGTCGCAACCTGCAATTCCGATCCGAACGGGAGACGACGACATGGACACCGCCACCGCAGCCGTCCCGGCGCATGCGCCCGCAGCCCCCGCCCGCCGGCTGGGCGAGGACTGGACCGCCGTCGTCGTGGGCGTGGCGGTGCTCGCCGTCGTGCTCGCCGCGTTCGTCTGGAAGTTCGCCGACATCGGCCGCGTCGCCACGCAGTTCCGCTGGACGACCGACGCGCAGATCGCCGCTTCGGGGCCGGGCTGGAACGCCGGCCTCGACGCGGTGATCGAGCAGGCGCGCGCGGCAGGCGACGCGAAGGCCGAAGGGCTCGCGCGCGCCGTGCAGGCCGCGATCGCGTCGGGCGACCGCAGGGCGCTGGGTGCCGCGGCGGGCCAGCTCGCGTCGCTGGGCAGCCGCACCATCGCGGGCGCCCTGGGGGCGGAGATCCGCGGCCATGCGAACGCCGACGGGCCCGCGCGCGTGTTCGCGTGGGCCAATCTCGAACGCGTCGCGTGGGTGGGGGCGGGGCTGCTCGTCTTCGCGAGTGCCGGCATCGCGCTGATGGGCGGGCGCGTGGGCGCGTTTGCACTGGGCTTCCCCGTGGTGTTTGCACTGGCGTGGGGGGCGCGCGTGCTGGCGGGCAACGGCTTCTTCGTCGACTGGGGCATCGAATACGTCGTGCTGTCGCTGCTGATCGGCCTTGCCATCGGCAACACGGTCGGCCTGCCGGACTGGCTGCGCCCCGCCGTGCAGACCGAATTCTTCGTCAAGACCGGGCTGGTCATCCTCGGCGCGGGCCTGCTGTTCGGCGAGATCCTGCAGGCGGGTGCCTTGGGCATCGCGCAGGCGGTACTCGTCGTGTTCGTCGTGTGGTTCGCGTGCCTGTGGCTGTGCCGGAAGCTTGGCGTGGACGACGAATTCGCCGCGATGCTGTCGACCGCCGTGTCGATCTGCGGCGTGTCGGCGGCCATCGCCGCGTGCGGCGCCATCCAGGGCGACAAGAAGAAGCTTTCCTATGTCACGTCGCTCGTCCTCGTCGTCGCGGTCCCGATGATCGTCGTCATGCCGTGGATCGCGAAATCGACCGGCATGGACCAGATCGTGGCGGGGGCGTGGCTGGGCGGCACGCTCGACACCAGCGCTTCGGTCGTGGCGGCGGGGGCGCTGATCGGCGAGGCGGCGATGAAGACGGGCGTCATCGTCAAGTTCTCGCAGAACGCGCTGATCGGGATCGCGGCGTTTGCACTCGCCCTCTGGTGGGCGCTGAAGGACGGCAAGGCGGGCGGCGAACGGCCCAGTGCGCGCGTCATCTGGGAGCGCTTCCCGAAATTCGTCATCGGCTTCGTCGGCGTGTCGCTCGTCTTCTCGTTCCTGCTGGATGCGGGTGCGGTCGCCGGCACGAAATCGGCCCTCGCCGAAATGCGCGTGTGGTGGTTCGCACTCGCCTTCGTGTGCATCGGGCTGGAGACGCGCTTCGTCGACCTGATCTCGGAAGGCGGGGGCAGGCCCGCACTCGCCTTCGTGGGCGCGCAGGCCATCAACGTCGTCTGGACGCTGCTGGTCGCCTTCCTGCTGTTCGGCGGGGTGTTCTTCGCGGCGCCGAGCTTCTAACGAGACACGAGGTCGAGCGGGCGGGCCGAGAGAAGCTCGTTGCCTGCCGGCGTCACCAGCACGCTCGCCCCCGGGCACATCGCGGTCCCGGATTCCGAATCCATCAGGATCATGTGCAGGAAGAAGACCATGCCCGGTTCGGCGAGGACCGGGTTGCCGGCGTAGAACATCGGCCAGTCCATCCAGTTGGGCGCGAACGTCGTGCCCAGCGAATAGCCGCAGGCGTTGAGCCGGTGCGGCCCCATGCCGGCGGCGTCGCAGGTTCGCGCATAGGCGTCGAACACCTTGCCGACCGGCTCGCCGGGCTTCAGCGCCGCGCGGCACGCTTCCAGCGCGTCGAGGCAGACGGCGTGCATGCGCTTGTGCAGGTCCGAAACGCGGCCGACGGGGATCGTGCGCATCAGGCAGGCGTGGTAGTGGCGGTGCACGCCGGCGAATTCCAGCGTGATCTGGTCCTGTGCCGCCAGATGCTTGCGCCCGCTGAAATAGCGGCACAGCAGCGCATCGCGCCCCGAACCGATGATGAATTCGTTGGCCGGATCGTCGCCGCCGCCGCGATAGATGGCCCCGTGCATGGCCGCGAGGATGTCGCCCTCGAAGGCGCCGGGTGCGATCGTGGCGTGGGCGGCGTCGAGCGCCAGGTCGGCAAGCTCGCCGGCACGCTTCACGTGCGCGATCTCAGCGGGCGACTTCACCACGCGCAGGCGCGTGACCAGATCGGACGCGTCGACCAGCGTGGCGAACCCGTCCATCGCGGCTTCCAGCCTGCGGCCGTTGGCGTGCGTCAGGCCGTAAGCGTCGTACTCGGCACCCAGCTTTTTCCCCGCAAGCCCGAAGCCCGCAAGGATCTGGCGCAGCTCGCGCGCGGGGTCCGCGCCGTCGCGGTCGACCCAGATGCGGATGTCGTCGAGCGTGGAGGTGTGCCGCGCCTGGCGCAGGTCGGGGGCGCGCGTCAGCAGCATCGTGCGTCCGTCGGCGCCCAGATAGAGGCACTGGAAGAACACGTAGCCGAACGTGTCGTAGCCGGTCAGGTAGTACATGCTTTCCTGCCGGAACATCAGCAGCCCGTCGAGGCCGCGAGCCTGCAGGGCCGCGACGGCGCGCGAACGGCGTGCGGCGAATTCGGCGGGTTCGAAATGCAGGGCCATGGCGTGCCTAGAAATGCACGATTCCCGGGAATTTGCACAGTCTCGATAAAATAGCCTTAACTAATGAATTAGCGTATACTATTTGAAGGACATGATCGCAGCGAACGCCGTCGACACCGTCATGCGCGCTCTCGCCGACCCCACGCGGCGGGCGGTTTTCGAGCGCATCGTCCGTTCGGACGAGATCACGGTCGTCGCCCTGACAAAGGGCAGCGGCGTGACGCAAGGTGCGGTCTCGCAGCATCTCAAATCGCTGAAGCAGGCGGGCCTGATCGCCGAGCGGCCGCAGGGCCGCAACGTCTTCTATCGCGCGCGGCCCGAGGGGCTCGCACCTCTCGTCGACTGGATGGGCTTCTACGGCGCCTTCTGGCGCGACAGGCTCGCCGGTCTCAAGACCCTCCTGAAGGAAGTCGACCCGTGACCGACATCGCCATCGACGAAGTCTTTCCCCACGCGCGCGAGAAGGTCTGGCGCGCGTTGACCACGGCCGAGCTGATCGGAAGGTGGCTGATGGCGCCGACGGGTTTCGCGCCGGTGGTCGGCAACCGCTTCACGTTCCAGACGAAGGCGGCCGGCGCATGGGACGGCCGCATCCGGTGCGAGGTGCTGGAGGTCGTGCCGAACGAACGCCTCGTCTATTCGTGGCGCAGCGGCGACGCCGGCAACGTCGGCTACGGCGCGCCGCTCGATACGGTCGTCGCGTGGACGCTTGCGGACGCCGCGGGCGGCACGCGCGTGCGCATCGTCCATTCGGGCTTCGCGCTGCCGAAGAACGAGACCGCCTACGCGAACATGAGCGACGGCTGGAAGAAGGTCGTGCGCAACCTCGATGCGCTTTCGGGAGACGAAACATGAGCAAGAGTTACGGCGGCGGCTGCGCCTGCGGCGCAATCCGCTACGAGATTTCCGGCGAACCGGTGTTCTCGAACCACTGCCAGTGCCGGCAGTGCCAGCGCGTCAGCGGCACGGGGCACGGCTCGTACATGACCTTCGCGTCGCGCGCGCAGGTGAAGCTGTCGGGCAAGGCCGCGCATCGCGACCTGAAGGGCGACAGCGGCAGCACCAAGACGCACGCCTTCTGCCCGGCATGCGGTTCGCCCGTGTACCTGACCTTCGCCGCGATGCCCGACCTGTTCACCGTGCATGCGTCCAGCCTCGACGAGCCCGCGCGCTTCCGGCCGCAGGTCGTGACGTATGCCGGAAGCGGCCATGCGTGGGATACGCTCGATGCGGCACTGACGAAGTTCGAGAAGATGCCGACGGGCTGAGCGCGGCGGGTCTGGCGGGCCCGCGAAGTTCGCGCTATCAAGGCCGGGCATGAAGATCGCCTTCGTCAACCCGAACCTCGCGCACGACTACGACGTCGACACGCCGTTCGAAGCGCCGCTGCCCGGCTCGGAATCCGCACAGGTGTATCTGGCACTGGCGCTGGCCGCGCGCGGGCATGCGGTGGCGATGTATACCGGGACCACGCGTCCCGGCCCGCGGCGCGGCATCGCGCAGGAACGCTGGACCGGCAGCCTGCCCGGCACCTACGACGCGATCTTCCTGACCTCGGCCGCCGATCACGTGGCGCCCTTGCGCGCGGCCCACGGCGACACGCCGATCTGGGCCTGGCAGCACAACGTGTTCGTGCCGGGGACCGAGGAGGAGACGGCGCTGAAGGCGCTGTCCCATCCGCGCGACCGCATCGTGTGCGTTTCGGGCTGGCACAAGGCCAACTACGTCGCCTACGGCGTGGACCGCGACCGGATCGACGTGCTGCGCAACGCGATCGGCCCGCGCTTCGAAACGCTCTACCGGCCGGGCGAAAGCGTGATGGCGCACAAGAAGTCGCGCGCGGCCTTCACGTCGGTGCCGTACAAGGGCCTGAAGCAGGCGCTGGCCTTCTTCAAGACGCTGCGCGCGAAAAGGCCCGAGCTGGTGCTCGACGTCTTCTCCAGCTTCGATTTCTATCCGCCCAACAACCTGTTCCGCCACCAGACGAGCTGGATGCTGCTGGCGACCGAGGCGAAGACGTCGCCCGGCGTCGTCTATCACGGCAACGTGCCGCAGGCCCGTCTGGCCGAGGCGATGAAGACCGCCCTGCTGCTCTTCTATCCGAACGTCGCGTCGGAAACCTCGTCGATCGCGGTGATGGAGGCGATGGCGGCGGGCTGCGTCGTCATCACGACGGCGCTGGGCGCCCTGCCCGAGACGGTCGGCGAGCACGGCATCCTCGCCCCGGTCGTGGGCAGCAACATCGATCCCGACGCCTACGTCAACGCCGCGTGCGCCATCGCCGAGGCGTTCGTCGCCAACAACCCGGCGCTGGACGCGCGCCTGCGCAAGCAGGTCGACTGGGTCACCGCGAACTACCGCTGGGACATCCGTGCGGCCGAATGCGAGGCGCTGATAAAGGGGTGATTGCCGGTCGCCCGTCGCCGTGCCACCATTTGCAGTGTAGGCGACGAAGGGATTGTCCTTGGCGACCCAGCCCGACACGGCCGGCGAGTCCCCGCTGCTGCGAAAGGTGGCGTTCGCGGCGGGCGGCATCTTCGCGCTCGCGGCGGTGTCGCTTTCCTGGCTCTCCTATTCCCACGCGCTGGAAGAACTCGCCGACACGGCCGAGCAGTCGGCGCTGTCGCTGAACCGGCTGTTCGCGAACTTCCTGTGGCCGGGCTATGCCGCCTTCGCGGCACAGGCGAGCGGCATGTCGCGCGAGGATATCCGCGCGCACGAGCGCACGACCGCGATGTTCGCCGACGTGCGCGACCTGGCGCGCGGCACGCGCATCCTGAAGGTGAAGCTGTTCGACCGGGCGGGGCTGACGATCTTCTCGTCCGAGACGGCGCAGATCGGCACCAGCTCCTATACCAGTCCCGGGCTGCAGGCGGCCCTCGACGGGCGCGTGGACTGCAAGCTCGAATACCGCGCGCGGTTCGAGGCGACCGACGGCCCGGTCTTCGACCGCCGGGTCGTGTCCTGCTACATGCCGATCCACGAGGGGCCGGCCGCCGGCGCCATCGCCGCGATCATGGAGATCTATTCTGACGTGACCGAAAGCCACGACCTGGTGGTGGCGAAGGTGCGCAACGAGGCCGCGATCGGCGTGGCGATCCTCGCCGTCGCGTTCCTCGTGCTGCTGGCGGTCGTGCGCCATGCCGAGCGCGCCATCGCGCGCGAGCACCGGCGCAACGCGGCACTGGGCCTCGCGCGGGCCGAGGCGGAAACGGCGAGCCGCACCAAGTCGACGTTCCTCGCGAACATGAGCCACGAGCTGCGCACGCCGCTCAACGCCATCATCGGCTTCGCCGAGATGATCCGGGGCGAGATCGTGGGGCCGGTGGGCAACGCGCGCTACCGCACCTATGCCGGGCATATCGGCGAGGCTGGCCAGCACCTGCTGGCGATCATCAACGACGTGCTCGACTTCACCAAGGCCGAGGCCGGCAAGATGCGCGTCGATGCCGTCCGCGCCGACGTCGGCGTCATCGTCCGTTCGGTGGCCCAGATGGTCGAGCCGGCGGCGTCCCGCGCCGGCGTGACGCTCGAGGTGCACGCGGCGTCCGGCCTGCCCGAGGCGTTCCTCGACGCCAGCAAGCTGCGCCAGATCCTGCTGAACCTGACGGGCAACGCGATCAAGTTCACGCCGAAGGGCGGGCGCGTGGAGCTGGCGGCGGCCCCCGCCCCGGGGCGCGGCCGGCCGCAGCGGCTGCGCTTCGAGGTGCGCGACACCGGCGTGGGCATGGGCGAGGCCGACATCGCCACGGCGCTGCGCCCGTTCGGCCAGGTCGACAATCCGATGACGCGGCATGCCGGCGGGACGGGGCTGGGCCTGCCGCTCGCCAAGGAATTCGCCGAGCTGATGGGCGGTTCGCTGGTGATCGAGAGCGAGGCGGGCGAGGGGACGACCGTTATCGTCGAGATCCCCGTCGGGGCCGATCCTTCGGCCGCGGCCGAAACGTCGCCGCGGCCGGGCGGGTAGGATCGGACCCATGAAGGAAGGTCCCGACATCGCGGGGCTCGCCGCCCTGATCGGCGATCCCGCCCGCGCCAACATGCTGTCCGCGCTGATGGCCGGCATGGCGCTGACCGCGGGCGAGCTAGCAGGCGAAGCGGGCGTGACGCCGCAGACCGCCAGCGGGCATCTCGCCCGGCTCGTCGATGCCGGTCTTCTTCTGGTCGAAGTGCAGGGGCGGCACCGCTATTACCGCATCGCCGGGCCCGACGTGGCCGAGGCGCTGGAAACGCTCGACGTGCTGGCCGCGCGCACGGGCCGCCTGCGCGCGCGCCCCGGCCCGAAGGACGACGCGATGCGCGAGGCGCGCCGCTGCTACGACCATCTGGCCGGCGCGCGCGGTGTCGCACTGTTCGACGCGCTCGTCGCCGCCGGCCATATCGCGCACGGGCCCGACGGGTTCGCACCCACGCCGGCGGGGCGCGCGCGGTTCGCCGCCGAAGGCATCGACATGGCCGGTCTCGACGCGCGCCGCCGGCCGATCTGCCGCGCCTGCCTCGACTGGAGCGAACGCCGGCCGCATCTGGCGGGCTCGCTGGGGGCGGCATTGATGAACATGATCCTCGCGCGCGGCTGGGCGAAGGCCGACCGCAAGGTGCGCGCGATCCGCTTCACGGCCGAGGGTGCCGCCGCGTTCGAGGCGTTCCTTCGGCCGCCGGCGAAACTTCCGCGCAGCACCGCACGATAGGTTCCTTCCATCGCAAGGATGGAGGAACGACATGGAAGCGACACTGACGGCCCCGCACGAGGGCCTTGCCCCGAAGATCCGCCGCGCATTGCTGGCGCTGGTCCGGCGCATCTGGACCTGGCAGGAACGCGCGAGCGCACGCCACCGGCTCGAACGGCTCGACGACGCGGCGCTGGCCGACATGGGCCTGACGCGCGGCGACGTCTGCCGCGAGACGGCCAAGCCATTCTGGATGGGTTAGGCTTTCTTCGCACTCCGGCGCATCGCGATCAGCCCGCAGGCGACGACGATGGCGGCGCCGACCCACGTCCAGAAACCCGGCACGTCGCCGTAGATGACGACGCCGAGGACCGTGGCGAAGACGAGCATGAAATAGTTATAGGGCTGCAGTTCGCTGGCGGGGGCCAGCGCCAATGCGCGCACGACGAAGATGTGGGCACCCGCCCCCATGACGCCGCCGACGACCAGCAGGAACCAGCCCGTCGCGTCCGGCCATTCCCACACGAAGGTCGCGGCCGTTCCCAGCAGCACGAGCCCGACGATGGGCGTGTGCAGCGTCGTGACGTGCGTGGAATCGAGCGTGCCGACGATGCGCGTCAGCACCTGGTAGACGCCCCACGTGATCGTGGCG
>JAEUKY010000315.1 GCA_016794005.1 Rhodospirillales bacterium | reverse complement strand
CGGGCGCTGAAGCTTGCGCCCGACAACCCGCTCGTCGTGTGCAACCGGGGGCTTGCCGAACTCGATCTCGGGGACTTCAAGGCGGCGATCGCGAGCCTCGAACGCGCGGCAGCATTGGCACCCGATATCGCGCTGATCCGCCACAACCTCGCGGTCGCGTACAAGTCGGCCGGGCGCGCGGTCGCCGCACTCGGCGCGTTCGAGGCCGCCGGCTCGATCGGCGACGCGGCGGCCGTGCGGCAGGATCTTTTCGACCATGAAGGCGCGCGCGCCGGCTATGCGCGGGCCCTTGCCGCGATGCCCGGCCGCGCCGACATCGAGAGCAACCGGCTGTTCGCCGCGAATTACGATCCCGATATTTCCTCGGCCGATCTCAAGTCGCTCTACGCCGCGTGGGGGAACGCGCGCGCCCGCGCGTACGCACCGCACCCCAATCCGCGCGATCCTTCGCGCCGCCTGAAGATCGGGTTCGTGTCGCCCGACTTCCGCGCCCATTCGGTGCGGCCGTTCCTGTGGCCGCTGCTTTCGCAGTTCCCGCGCGGCGAGGCGGAACTCCATGCCTATGCCGCGATGCAGGGCGAAGGCGATGCGTGGACGCAGCGCTATCGCCAGGCGTTCGACGTGTGGCGCGCCGTCGGCGCGCTCGACGACGACGCGCTCGCCGCGGCGATCCGCGCCGACGGGATCGACGTGCTGGTCGATCTGGCCGGCCACACGGTCGGCAACCGTCTCGGCGCGCTCGCGCGCAAGCCTGCACCGGTGCAGGCGACGTGGCTCGGCTATGGCGGGACGACGGGGCTTGCGGCGATCGACTGGTATATCGGGGACGAACGCCTCGTTCCTCCGGGCGGGGAGTCCGCCTTCGTCGAACGGGTCTGGCGGATGCCGAAGACCGCGTTCGTCTATGGTCCGCCCGACGAGATGCCGGCGGTCGGCGCGTTGCCGGCCCGCTCGGCCGGGCACGCGACGTTCGGCTGCTTCAGCCGGACCGTCCGCTTCAACGTGCCGACGTTCCGCACGTGGGCCCGCGTGCTTGCGCGCGTACCGGGTGCGCGCCTGCTTCTGAACGCCGGCGTGTTCGGCGAAGCGGAAACGCGCGCGCTGTTCGCGCGGCGTTTCGCCGAGTGCGGCGGCGATGCGGGCCGGCTCGACCTGGTCTACACGTCGCCCCAGCCGGCGACCTGGGCGGCCTACGGGCGCGTCGACGTGGCGCTCGACCCGTTCCCGCACAACGCGGGCGCCACCACGTTCGAGGCGCTGTGGATGGGCGTTCCGGTTGTTTCCAAGCGGGACAGGATACCGCTCGGCCGTTTCGGCGATTCGATCCTCGGCGCCTGCGGCCTTGCGGACTGGGTCGTCGACACCGAAGATGCCTATGTCGAGCGGGCCGTCGCCGCGGCACGCGATCCCGATTCCCTCGAAGCGCTGCGCGGGGAGCTGCGCTCCCGCATGGACAGGGGCGCCTTGTGCGACGGCAAGGCCTTCGCAGGAGATTTCGCTGCCGCGATCCGCGGCATGTGGTCCGACTACTGTATGCGGAACAAGCCCTAGCCCGACCGTTCGCGAGGGCTTTGATTGTTATAACAGCGGTGGCCCGGGACTAGCGCGTTGATCGGGCAAGTCGAATTTCGAGGTCGATTCCGACCGTGTAGTTTGCGGCGTATTCGCTCGATCGGTCGTTGTAGTCGACACTGTTTGTTAATCATCTTCCTGATATAAGCAGTTGTCACAACGGGTATTGAAAATTATATTATTTACAATCTCCGATAAGACAACGCACGCGAGTGAGAAGAATGGCCGACATCCGCAGTTCGATCGCCGATCTCCTGAGCCAGGTCGAACGCCTGCTCCACAACCTCGCCTTCGCCAAGGGACTCAATCCCGCGCAATGGAGCGCGCTGCGATACCTGTCGACGGCCGCGGCACCGGAGCGGACCGTCACGGCGTTCGCCCGCCACCACCGGACGACCAAGCCGGCGGCCTCCAAGACGATCGATGCGCTTGTCCGCAAGGCGCTCGTGCGCAAGACGTCGATCCCCGGCGACCGGCGCGCCCAGCGCCTGGACCTGACGGCGAAGGCGCTGCGCCGGATAAGCCAGGATCCGCGCAACCTGCTGCGCAGCGCGGTCGGAACGCTCGCCCGGTCGGACATGATGGCCCTTTCCCGCTCGCTCGAGGCGATCACGGCGGGCATGGGGGCCCATATCGACGGGGGCAAGGCCAACGGCGGCGGACGCCGCACGGCGCGGACGACCTGACCTAGCATCTTGTTCCGGGCCGGGAATTCGGCCCTCGGCTGGAAAATTTCCGAGCATCTGCTATATTGATTCGCGCCAGCCCGGGAGCGCGATTCCGCGCCCACGCGCCGGCCGTCCATCGGAACGGACCTCAATGCGCGTACGCGACGATTACCGGACACTGACGGGCCAGGACAAGGCGTCGATCCTGCTGCTGTCGCTGGGCGAAGAAGTCGCGACCAAGCTTTTCGCGCTGATGAGCGACGACGAGATCAAGGAAATCTCGCAGTCGATGGCCGGCCTCGGCACGGTCAATTCGTCGATCATCGAGCGCCTGATCGTCGAGTTCGCCGACCAGATCGCGGCGACCGGTTCGCTCGTCGGCTCGTTCGATTCGACCGAACGCCTGCTCGGCAAGGTCCTCGACAAGAACCGCGTCGCCGGCATCATGGACGACATCCGCGGCCCGGCTGGCCGCACGATGTGGGACAAGCTGGGCAACGTCAACGAGGCGGTGCTCGCCAACTACCTGAAGAACGAATATCCGCAGACCGTCGCGGTCGTGCTCGCCAAGATCCGTCCCGACCATGCCGCGCGCGTGCTGGGCACGCTGCCCGAGGCCTTCGCGATGGAAGTCGTCATGCGCATGCTGCGCATGGAGACGGTGCAGAAGGAAGTGCTCGACGACGTCGAGCGCGTGCTGCGCAACGAGTTCATGTCGAACCTCGCGAAGACGAGCCGCAAGGACACGCACGAGCTGATGGCGGAGATTTTCAATTCTCTGGATCG
>JAEUKY010000299.1 GCA_016794005.1 Rhodospirillales bacterium | reverse complement strand
GAGCAGCCGGTCGTTGTCGCGCTGGTGCAGGCCGATGGACGGCTCGTCCAGCACGTAGAGCACGCCCGTCAGGCCCGAGCCGATCTGCGAGGCGAGCCGGATGCGCTGGCTTTCCCCGCCCGACAGCGTGCCGGACGCGCGCGACAGGGTCAGATATTCGAGACCCACGTTGACGAGGAAGCCGAGGCGCGCGTTGATCTCTTTCAGAATGCGCGCGGCGATCTCGTTCTGCTTCGGCGTCAGCTGCTTCTTGATGTTCGAGAACCACTCGGCCGCCTCGTCGATGGCGAACGTCGTGACCTCGGAGATGTGCTTGCCGCCGATCTTGACCGCAAGCGCTTCCGGCTTCAGGCGATGGCCGTTGCACGCCTCGCAGGGCCGCGCGGACTGGAAGCGCGACAGTTCCTCGCGCGTCCAGGCGCTGTCGGTCTCGCGGTAGCGGCGCTCCAGATTCGGGATCACGCCTTCGAACGGCTTGTTGGTCTTGTAGTCGCGCAGGCCGTCCGAATAGACCATCGTCACCGGCTCGTCGCCCGAACCGTTCAGGATCGCGTCCTGCACCTTCTTCGGCAGCTGGCCGAAGGGCGTGGCGGTCGAGACCTTGAAGTGTTTCGCGAGGCTCGCCAGCGTCTGCGCGTAGTATTTCTGCGTCTCGTTCACCCACGGGGCGATGGCGCCGTTTTCCAGCGACAGGCGGTGGTCGGGGGCGACCAGCTCGGGATCGAAATACTGTTTCTCGCCCAGCCCGTCGCAGGCGGGGCAGGCGCCGAACGGGTTGTTGAACGAGAACAGCCGCGGCTCGATCTCCGAAATCGTGAAGCCCGAAACGGGGCAGGCGAACTTGGAGCTGAACACGGTGCGCGCGCCCGTATCGGCATCCTCGACGAACAGCAGCCCTTCGGCGAGGTTCAGCGCCGTCTCGACGGAATCCGCAAGGCGCGGGCCGAGGTCGGGCTTCACCACCAGTCGGTCGACCACGACCTCGATGTCGTGCTTGCGCTTCTTGTCGAGCGTCGGGGCCGCGTCGATCTCGTAGAGCTTCCCGTCGACCTTGACGCGCTGGAAGCCCTTCTTCTGCAGTTCCTGCAGTTCCTTGCGGTACTCGCCCTTGCGCCCGCGCACGACGGGGGCCAGCAGGTAGAGCCTTGTACCATCCTTCATCGCAAGGATGCGGTCGACCATCTGCGTGACGGTCTGGCTTTCGATCGGCAGGCCGGTGGCGGGCGAATAGGGCACGCCGACGCGCGCATAGAGCAGGCGCAGATAGTCGTAGATCTCGGTCACCGTGCCGACGGTCGAGCGCGGGTTGCGGCTGGTGGTCTTCTGCTCGATCGAGATGGCGGGCGACAGGCCGTCGATGGAATCGACGTCGGGCTTGCTCATCAGTTCCAGGAACTGGCGCGCGTAGGCCGACAGGCTTTCGACGTAGCGGCGCTGGCCCTCGGCATAGATCGTGTCGAACGCGAGCGAGGATTTGCCCGACCCCGACAGGCCCGTGACGACCACCAGGCTGTCGCGCGGCAGGTCGACATCGACGCTTTTCAGGTTGTGCTCGCGCGCGCCGCGCACGGAGATGCGCGGACCTTCGGGGCGGATGGCCATGACGATTCCCGGTTGGACAGGGGCGTGAATATAGGGCGTAGGATGTCGCTTGGCGACGGGGTGCTAAGTCGAAGCTGTGGATAGAAAATTCCGCCCTTGCGCGGTGCCCGGCACTTGGGCAGGTTGTCGCTTCGTTCCACCGGACTCGGGAATTGGAGAAACGGCCATGGCCGGCAGCGTCAACAAAGTCATCCTCATCGGCAATCTCGGCAAGGATCCCGAAGTCCGCTCGATGCAGAACGGCGGCAAGGTCGTGAACCTGTCGATCGCCACGTCGGAAACGTGGCGCGACAAGAACAGCGGCGAGCGCCAGGAAAAGACCGAGTGGCACCGCGTCGTCATCTTCAACGAGAAGCTCGGCGAAGTGGCCGAGAAGTA
>JAEUKY010000282.1 GCA_016794005.1 Rhodospirillales bacterium | reverse complement strand
GTTGAGCGCGGCAAGCTCCGTCAGCCCCCGTTCGCCCAGCAGCGACAGGTGGACGGTGAAGGCGAGCGCGCACAGGCCCGAATTCGTGCAGATGTTCGAGGTCGCCTTCTCGCGGCGGATATGCTGCTCGCGCGTGGAGAGGGTGAGCACCCAGCCGCGCTTGCCGTCGGCATCCACCGTCTCGCCGCACAGGCGGCCCGGCATCTGGCGGACGTACTTCTCCTTGGCCGCGAACAGGCCCACATAGGGCCCGCCATAGTTGAGACCGTTGCCGATCGACTGGCCTTCGCCGACGACGATGTCGGCCCCCATGGCACCCGGCGGCGTCACCGCCCCCATCGACACGATCTCGGGGACCGCACAGATCAGCAGCGCGCCCGCCTTCTGGCACGCGGCGGCGAGGGCCGAGAAATCCTCGAGCCGGCCGAACACGTTGGGATACTGGACGACGACGCACGACGTGGTCGCGTCGATCTTCTCGGCGAGGCCCTTGAGGCCGTCGGGCGACGGTGCGCCTGCGTCCACCGCGAAGCCGGAGAAGCGCCCGTGCGTCTCGACCGTCTCGCGATAATGCGGATGGAGCGCGCCCGACAGGATCGCCTTGC
Organism: Rhodospirillales bacterium; assembly: GCA_016794005.1. Classification (GTDB taxonomy): domain Bacteria; phylum Pseudomonadota; class Alphaproteobacteria; order CACIAM-22H2; family CACIAM-22H2; genus Tagaea. Next base: position 977 of record JAEUKY010000282.1, on the reverse strand, counting down.
CGCGGCGCGTGACGCGGTTGGCCATCATGACGGCTTCCACGCACGACGTGGCCGCGTCGTACATCGACGCGTTCGCCACGTCCATGCCGGTCAGCAGGGCCACCTGCGTCTGGAACTCGAACAGGTACTGCAGCGTGCCCTGCGCGATCTCGGGCTGGTAGGGCGTGTAGCTCGTCAGAAACTCGCCGCGCTGGATGATGTAGTCGACCGACGCGGGCACATGATGGCGGTACGCCCCGCAGCCGATGAAGCTCGCCATCGATCCCGCCGGGCGGTTCTTGGCGGCGAGTGCTGACAGTTCGCGCTCGACCTCAAGTTCCGTCATCGTGTTCGAAAGGCCCGCGACGGGGCCTTTCAGCACGGCATGCGCCGGCACGTCGACGAACAGGTCGTCGACCGAGGAAACGCCGATGGCGGCGAGCATCCGGGTCCGGTCGGAATCGGTGTGGGGCAGATAGCGCATCGTTTCTCTTCCCTCAGCCCTGCGACTTGACGAACGCGTCGTAGGCGGCTTCGTCCATCAGGTCCTGGAACTCGGCCGTGTTGCCGGCCTTGATCTTGAAGAACCAGCCCTTGCCGGTCGGGTCGGTGTTGACGAGGCCGGGCTCGGCCGTCAGCGCGTCGTTGACCGCGACGACGCTGCCCGAGACGGGCGCGTAGATGTCCGACGCGGCCTTGACCGATTCGACGACGGCCGCCTGCCCGCCCTTGGCCAGCGCCTTGCCCATCTCGGGCAGTTCGACGAACACGACGTCGCCGAGCTGGCCCTGCGCGAAGTCGGAAATGCCGACCGCGTAGACGTCGCCGTCCTCGACGCGGATCCATTCGTGGTCCTTGGTGAAGCGCAGTTCGGCCATTTTGGTTTTCCTTCTCGGGGTGTTTCAGCCGCGGTAGTAGCGATGGGGTGCGAAAGGCATTGCAACGACCTTGCCGGGCAGCGTCTTGCCGCGCACGACGAGGCCGACCGGCGTTCCGGG
>JAEUKY010000276.1 GCA_016794005.1 Rhodospirillales bacterium | reverse complement strand
CGCGCCGCCGACGGCCCGCTCGCGCGCCTGTCGTTCAACGCCGGCTCGGCCGACATCAACGACGCCGGCAAGGCCGCCCTCGCCCCCGTCGTCGCCGAACTCCAGCGCGACGCGAGCGCACGCCTGCAGCTCCAGGCCTTCGCCAGCGGCGGCGACGACCAGGGCGGACAGGCGCGCCGCCTGTCGCTGTCGCGCGCGCTCGCCGTGCGCGGCCAGCTGATCGAGCAGGGCATCGCCTCGACCCGCATGGACGTGCGTGCGCTCGGCCGCACGACCGACGGCCCGCCGGACCGCGTGGACATCGTTCTGGTCCGCCGCTAGCCAACCCTCGACCGGAAGGACCGGACGGATGGACGCGACGATCGCACGCCCGACCCGATTCCTGATCCGCACGCTGCTGTTCCTCGCGGCCGTCGGCGGCGTCGTCTATTTCCTCTACGACGGAATCGTCGCCGCGTTCGAGCACCACATGGCGCTCAACGGCCTGATCGTGGGCGTGCTGCTGCTGGGCATCGCGTTCAACGCGCGCCAGATCCTGTCGCTCAACGCCGAGATCGCGTGGATCGAGAAGTTCCGCGCCAACCGCCCGTCGCTGTCGAACGAGAAGCCGCCGCGCCTGCTCGCCCCGATGGTCAAGATGCTGGGCGAGCGCACCGGCCGCTTCAGCCTGTCGCCGGTCTCGATGCGCTCGCTGCTCGATTCCATCGGCAGCCGCATGGACGAAAGCCGCGACCTGTCGCGCTATCTCGTCGGGCTGCTGATCTTCCTGGGCCTGCTCGGCACGTTCTGGGGCCTTCTCCAGACCGTCGCGGCCGTCGGCGGCGTCATCGCCACGCTGTCGGCGTCGACCGACGTGGGCTCGCTCTTCGCCGACCTGCAGAACGGCCTGAAGGCGCCGCTCGCGGGCATGGGGACGGCGTTCGGCACGTCGCTGTTCGGCCTCGCCAGCTCGATCGTGCTCGGCTTCTGCGACCTGCAGGCGGGCCAGGCGCAGAACCGCTTCTACAACGATCTGGAAGAATGGCTCTCCGCGCAGACGCGCCTCTCCTCGGGCGCCATCGGCGGCGGCGAAGGCGGCGAGACGGTGCCCGCCTATATCCAGGCGCTGCTCGAGACGACGGCCGACAATCTCGAGAACCTGCAGCGCACGATGGCGCGCGCCGAGGACGGCCGCGCGTCCGCCAGCCAGGCGAACCTCGCGCTGACCGAGAAGCTCGGCTCGCTCGCCGACCAGATGAAGACCGAACAGCAGCTGCTGCTGAAGCTCGCCGAAGGCCAGGTCGAGCTGCGCAACGTGCTGTCGAAGCTCGCCGACGCCTCGCGCGGCGGTACTGGCGGCGGCATGGACGAAGCCACGCGCATGCATATCCGCAACATGGACGCGGCACTGTCGCGCATGGTCGAGGAAGCGGGTTCCGGCCGGCTCCAGATGACGCAGGACATCCGCAACGAGATCCGGCTGTTGGCGCGCACCATCGCCAACCTCGCCGAAGAACCGCGGAGCTAGGACGTTGCGCGGCGGCAACCGGCGCCACGTCCGCACGATCGACGTCTGGCCGGGCTTCGTCGACGCGCTGGCCACGCTCGTCATCGCGGTCGTGTTCGTGATGATGGTGTTCGCGGTCTTCCAGTTCTACCTGAAGGACGTCATCGCCGGCCGCGACGACCAGCTCGCGCGCGCAAGCTCGCAGCTCGCCGAACTCGCCAGCACCCTCGCCATGGAACGGCGCGAGGCGCGCGACCTCAACCAGCGCTTCCAGGCGCTGGTGGCCGAGATGCAGGCCACGCTCGCCGAGCGCGAACGCCTGCGCGGCGAGGCGGAAGCCGCCACCGCCCTCTCCGCCCAGCGCGCCAAGGAGCTGGAGGACGCGAACAAGACCATCGAGACCGACCGCGCGAAGTTCGAGGTGCAGCTGCGCGAGCTGGAAGCGCTCGCCGCGATGCGGCTGGAAATGGAACGCCGCCTCGCCGCCGCCGAGGCGACCGCGACGAGCGAACGCCAGCTTTCCACGCAGGCGCAGGCGCAGGTGGCGCTGCTCAACCGCCAGACCGTCGAACTGCGCGAACAGCTGCGCCGCATCGAAGCCTTGCTCGCCGAGTCCGAGAAGAAGTCGGCCGAATCCCAGGCGCAGATCGCCGACCTCGGCCGCCGGCTCAACCTCGCGCTCGCCGGCCGGTTGGAGGAGCTGTCGCGCTTCCGCTCGGAATTCTTCGGCCGCCTGCGCCAGGCGCTGGGCGACCGGGCCGAGGTGCGCATCGTCGGCGACCGCTTCGTGTTCCAGTCCGAGGTGCTGTTCGCCTCCGGGGCCGCGACGATCGAGCTCGACGGCGGCCGCCAGCTCCAGCGGCTTGCCGAAGTGCTGCGCGAAGTGACCGGGCGCATTCCCAAGGACATCGATTGGGTGCTGCAGATCACCGGCCACACCGACCGCCGGCCCATCGCCACGCGCGAGTTCCCGTCGAACTGGGAGCTTTCCTCGGCGCGCGCGATCTCGGTCGTGCGCTTCCTGATGGCCAACGGGCTGCCGGCCGAACGCCTGCAGGCCGCGGGCATGGCCGAATTCCAGCCGATCGACGAGCGCGACGACGAAGTGGGCTGGCGGCGCAACCGGCGCATCGAGCTGCGCCTGACGAACCGTTAGGTCCGCCTCAGCAGCCCTGGCCGGCGAGTGCGGCCTTGCCGCATGCGCTGCCGAGAAGCCCGCCGATCGTCGCCGGCGCGCCCTTCGCGACGACGACGCGCTGGCCCGCCGGTGCCGCGCCCGCGACGAGGGCGAGATGCTTCAGGTAATGCTCCGCGCGGTCGAGGCGGTTGCGCCCCTGCGCGCGCGCCTCGCAGCCGCGGTCGGCCGGGTCGGTGTCGCGGTCGCCGACCAGATAGACGACCTCGCGCCCGACATAGGCGGCGGCAAGATCCCGGCCGGTGCGCCCGAAGGCGTAGACGGCCGGCAACGCCGCGCCGTAGGGCCACTGGTTGAAGCCCACGCACTGCTCGCGCTCGAACGTCGCGAAGCCGTCCTCGCCGCGCCCCGGGCGCTTGTCGTCGAAATAGAGGAACGTGTCGGCCCCCGCCACGACGAAGCGCAGCTTCACGCCCGCGCGGGCCGGCTCTTCGAGCCCCTTGCCGGTCGCCGCATAGAGCTGGACGGTGCGCGCGCTCTGCCCGTAGCCGACGAACGCGATCTCGGCGAGGTCGGGAAACACCGCGCGGTCCGACAGGTAGAGGAGCAGCGCGTCGAGCACGGCGAAGCTCGACACCAGCGGCGAGGAATCGCGCAGCGTGGCCGGGCGCGAGTTGCCGCCGTCGCGCCAGCCCTCGATCGTCCAGCGCGCGAAATCCGGGCCCAGCCCGTGCTTCTCGGTATCCTGTGCCGCCAGGAACTGCGGCACCATCACCATCGAATCCGGCCCCTCGCCGACGACCGACCTGAGCGCGTCGAACACGGCGCCGGCGTTGCGCGTGGCGTCCTGGATGCCGATCACGGCGCGCTTCACGCCCGCATGCGGATCGACGAGCTTCTTGTCGGCGAAGACCGGCAGCAGTGCGGTCAGCCCGCCTTCGACCGGGACCGCGAAATCCTGGTCCGATACGCGTTCGATCGCGCGCAGGGTCTGGGCGCTCGGGCCGCGGACCGGCGGCGCGTCCGAGCTGCATGCCGAAAGCGCCGCACCCAGGCAGGCGAGCGTGGCGGCCGCGAATGCCTTCATCGTCCCACTCCTTCGAGCCTTGCGCCTGGTTCCGCGGGCTGCGTGTCGAACTGCAGGGCGGCGAGCCGCGCATAGAGGCCGCCCTGCGCCACCAGACGCGCATGCGGTCCTTCGGCGAGCTTGCGCCCGCGGTCGAGCACGACCAGCCGGTCGGCGCGCACGACGGTCGCCAGACGGTGCGCGATCGCGATCACCGTGCGCCCCTCCCCCAGCGTTTCGAGGGCGGCCTGCACGTAGCGTTCGCTCTCGGCGTCGAGCGCGCTCGTCGCCTCGTCGAGCAGCAGCAGGGCCGGATCGCGCACGAGCGCGCGCGCGATGGCGATGCGCTGGCGCTGGCCGCCGGAAAGCCGCACGCCGCGCTCGCCCAGGAACGTCTGCCAGCCCTGCGGCAGGCGTTCGGCGAATTCGTCGACATGGGCCGCGCGCGCGGCCGCGCGCACCTCGGCGTCGCTGGCACCCGTGCGGCCGTAGCGGATGTTCTCCATCACGTCCGCCGCGAAGATCGTGGGTTCCTGCGACACGAAGCCGATGCGTCTGCGCACCTCGGCCGGATCGGCGGCGCGCAGGTCGACGCCGTCGAGGCGGACGGTGCCGCCCTGCGGATCGTAGAAGCGCAGCAGCAGCTGGAAGACGGTCGTCTTGCCCGCCCCCGACGGGCCGACGACGGCCACCGTCTCGCCCGGTGCGACCGAGAAGGACAGGTCTTCGAGCGCGGCGCGGTCGGGCGCACTCGGGTAGCGGAACGTCACGCCCTCGAACGCGACGTCGCCACGCGCGGGCGACGGGAAGACGGCCGGTGAAGCCGGCGCGCGGATGTCGGGCACCGCATCGAGCAGCTCGAACAGCCGCTCGGACGCGCCCGCCGCACGCTGGAGATCGGCCATGAACTCGCTGATGGCGCCGATCGAGCTTGCGACGACGACCGCATAGAAGACGAAGGCGCTGAGCTGGCCCACCGTGATCTCGCCGCGCATGGCGCCGTGCCCGCCGACCCACAGCACGAAGCCGACCGCCCCGAAGACGAGCAGCATCACGAGCGCTATCAGCGCCGAACGGGCGGCCGCGCGCCGCGCGTTGGCCTGGAACGCGTCCTCGACGCGCCGGTCGAAGCGGGCACCGTCCTCCGTCTCGCGGTTGAAGGCCTGCACCGTGCGCACGGCGTTGAGCGTCTCGTCGATGTCGGCACCCACGTCGCCGAGGCGGTCCTGGCTTTCGCGCGACAGGGCGCGCACCTTGCGCCCGAACAGCACGATGGGGGCGACGACGAACGGCACCACCGCCAGCGTCATCGTCGCGAGACCGGGGGCCGTGATCGCCATCATCGTGGCGCCGCCGACCATCAGCAGCACGTTGCGCAGCGCCATCGACGCGGTCGAGCCGACGATGGTCTGGATCGCCGTCGTGTCGGCGGTCAGGCGCGACAGCACCTCGCCGGTGCGGGTCGTCTCGAAGAAGGCGGGCGACAGGCGCAGCGTGCGCGCGAACACGGCCTTGCGCAGGTCGGCCGTGACGCGCTCGCCCAGCCACGTGACGAGATACGAGCGCGAATAGGTGGCGCCGGCGAGCAGCAGCACGAAGCCGATCAGCCCCCACAGCGCGGAATCGAGCAGGCCCGTGTCGCCGCTGGCGAAGCCGGCGTCGACCAGCCAGCGAAGGGCGGTTCCCAGCCCCAGCACCGATCCCGCCGCCAGCGTCAGCGCCACGAAGGCGCCCGCCATGCGCAGGCGATAGGGCAGCAGGAACGCGCCGAGGCGCGCGAGCACGCGGAAATTCCGGCTGCTTTCGCGCGCCGCCGCTGCCGTTCCGTCCGCCCTGTCGTTGCGCTCGGCCATCGCCCGTTCCTTCAGCCGATCGCGACCGGCAGCCCGGTCGCCTGGGCGAGATCGGCGGCGAGCTTCGCCTCGAGCAGATCCGGTCCCCGCGTCGAGCGCCACCGTCCGGCGGCTTCGTCCCACGCGTAATGGGCCGCACCGGAGACGGGGGAGGATACCCAGATCTGCCGGGTGGGCGCGTGCTTGTTGACGACGAACTGGCCGCCGTCGGCCAGCTCGATCGTCAGGATGCCGCCGCGCAGTTCGATCTCCGGGTCGGCCGCGTCCAGCGCGCGCTCGACCGCGTCCTGCAGCCGCTGCAGCGTGCGGTCGGCTTCGGCGGCGAATTCGCGGTCGTCCATCGGCGGCAAAACTCCGGGAAAATTCAATGCCTTCGGCGCTTTAGCACGGCGGGGCGCAAAGGTCGAGAGGCTGGGGCGGCCCGGCTTGCGCGTCCGGCCGCAAGCCTGTATAAGCCCCGCTCTTGCCAAGGCGCCGGACCGGCTGCCTGGCGACCGACCTGGAACTGCCGGAGCGCGCCATGAAGGCCCAGATTCACCCCGACTACCACGAGATCACCGTCGTGATGACCGACGGCACCCAGTTCAAGACGCGCTCGACGATGGGCAAGGCCGGCGACACGCTGCGCCTCGACATCGACCCGAAGACGCATCCGGCCTGGACGGGCCAGCAGCGCATGATGGACACCGGCGGCCAGGTCGCCAAGTTCAACAAGCGCTTCGCCGGCATCGGCGGCATCAAGCCGGCCGCGACGGGCGACAAGGCGCCGGCGAAGGCCGCCGCCGCTCCGGCCGCCCCCAAGGCCGCCGCGAAGAAGTAATCCCGCTTCCCGCCTCGGGACGGCATCGACGGGCGTCTCCGCAAGGAGGCGCCCGTTTTCCTTTCTAGACGCCGAGCTGGCGGTCGAGGCGCGCGACGCGCTCGAAAAGCCGGCGGCTCTGGCCCATCAGGTCGCCGAGCTTCTGGCTGGTCTTCGCGACCCGCGCGTCGGTATCGGCAAGGCACAGCTCGTGGGCGCCCAGCCGGAAGCGTTCGTCGCGCACCTGTTCGCGCGTCAGCTCGCCCGCCGCGACCGCCTTCTGCGCCAGCAGCCACGCCATGACCTGGGCAAGGCGGGTCGTCAGGCGCATCGCCTCGCAGTTCATCTGGAGACGTTCGTCGGGGTCGGTCTGGAAAGGCTCGCCGGGCTGCACGTTGGCCACGTAATGGCGCGCCGACAGCAGGAGACTCATCGTCTCGTCGTAGGTCCGGCCGAAGAACGGCGCGATCCGTTCGAGGGCACCGCCGCCAGAGTCGCTGAGGGTCACCGCGGAACTCCTTCGCTTCCAAGTCTCGGCGCGGACTCCGGAAAACGCAAACGGGAATTTGCGGCGTCCGGGGGGCTTGAACCCGGCGGCGGCATGCCTAAATCGGGTCTGTCCGACGGCGCCCATCCGGGGCCGGCGGCATAACCCAAGTCCCGTCGCTCAACGGAGGATAGGATCATGAACCACTTCGACTTTTCCCCGCTTTTCCGTTCCACCATCGGCTTCGACCGGCTTTCGCGTCTGATCGACGAGTCGATGCGCGGCGCCGACCAGGTCGGCTACCCGCCCTACAACATCGAGAAGACCGGCGAGAACGACTATCGCATCGCGATGGCCGTCGCCGGGTTCGCCGCCGACGAGATCACGCTCGTCCAGCAGGAAAGCACCCTCGTCGTCGCCGGCCAGAAGAAGGACGGCGACGCCGGGACCGGCACCTACCTGCACCGCGGCATCGCACAGCGCAGTTTCGAGCGCCGCTTCCAGCTCGCCGACTTCATCCGCGTGGCGTCGGCCCGGCTGGACAACGGCCTGCTCTTCGTCGACCTCGTGCGCGAGGTTCCCGAAGCGATGAAGCCGCGCCGCATCGCGATCGAGGCCGGCACGAAGCCGAACGTCCTCGAGGCAAAGGCCGCCTAGGCCGGCACGCACGAACGAAGCGACGCCCGCCCCGGCAGCCGCCGGCGGCGGGCGGACGCGTTCAGGCGCGGAAATGCGCCTTGATGCGCTGGCGCACATGCGGATCGGCGCATGTGTAGCGGGCCCCGACGAGCCCGTCGACGAAGCGCACGATCTCGAGATCCGCCTCGAAACCCATCGAGATGTATCCGTTGCGCAGCATGATCGTCGCCTTCATGTGCTGGCCGGGCTGCGCAATGCCGGCGAACGGCCCGAACATCACGCCCGTCTCGCTCCAGTTGCGCAGTTGCACGCGCTGGCCGCCGACCAGCACGCGGTCTTCCGGGCCCGCGATGCTGCGCGGCGAGACGCGCCGCTCGCCCGACGCGGTCAGGTCGGCGAACGCCGTCGCCGCGATCTCGCGGAAGCGCTGGCGCTTGCTGTCGGAAAGCTGCGAGGTCGCGTAGGCCTGCGAGACCTGGGCGGCAAGCGCGCGTTTCTCGTCGTGCGCCATGCCGGGCACGTAGAAGTCGGACTTGAATTCCTGGTTCTCGACCAGCCCGTCGATCGTCGCGACGAGATACTTGCGCGCGTTCGGGTCCTCGATGTCGGCATGCAGGCCGAGCAGCACCAGCAGCTTGCGGCCGATGCCGACCTCGCGCGCGATCAGCGGATTGAGGCTCTCGGGCGCCGTCAGCCGCGTCAGCCGGCGCGACAGGTTGTCGGCGAGATCCTTGTCGGCCGCCAGCAGCGGCAGCGACGTGACCTTGCGGCGCAGGTCGCGCGTCGAGCTCAGCTCGAGCGTGGGATCGCGCTTGGCGAGCGAGGCGGCACCGGTGATGGCGCCGTTGAGGATTTCGACCGTCGCGCGGTCGACGCACGGCATGGCGCGCCCGGCCTTGCGCGCGACGAGTCCGGCCACGAAAGGCGGCAGGCCGCCCGGGCCGGGTGCCGCATCGCCCGCAAGGGCGAGGCACGCGCGCACGACCAGTGCGAGATTGTCCGACGGGCCGACCAGCACGGCCCCCGACAGCTTCATGCGCATCAGTTCGGCGATGGTCCGGTCGAGCAGGGCAAGACTGGCGGGATCGCGCACGCCGTCGAGCAGTTCGAGGCAGCGGTTGCCGCGCGCGGTCCAGTTGCCGGGGCCGACAGCCGCAAGATTTGCCGCCAATGCGATGCCCGCCCGCACCGGGCCGAGCGTGGCGTCGGTCGCCGCCAGCCTGTCGATGGCGAGCGCGTCGGCGACATGGGCGTCCGGAAGCTTCTTGGCCTCCGTGTCGACAAGCAGCATCGCGCCATCGACGAGTTCCAGCGTCTGGCGCATGCGCTCGGCGACCGGATTCTTGAGCTGCTGGCCCTGCAGGATCGCCACGCGCTGGACGTATTCCTGAAATTTCGTACCTGAATTCAATATCTTGCGATGCTCGCGCGGATCGAACGCGAGTTCGGTCGCAGTGATGCGGACCTGGTCCAGATAGGGCTGCGCGACCCGGAACAGGGTCTCGCGTGCCGCATCGCCGAGCGCTTCAGGGGGGGTTACGCAAAACATGTTCCATCCTGGCCATACAACCAAGACGGCAACCTAGCGCCCCTTCGTAAAGAAATTGTATGCGAACCGGCTCCCGCCGGTCAGGCGCGGAAATGCGCCTTGATCCGCTGGCGGGCCTGCGGATCGGCACAGTTGTAGCGTGCCCCCACGAGCCCGTCGGTCTGGCGGACGATCTCGATCTCCGCCTCGAAGCCCATCGAGATATACGCGTTGCGCAGCATGATCGTCGCGCGCATGCGCTGGCCCGGCGCGATCAGCCCGTTGTAGGGGCCGAACATCAGGCCGGTCTCGCTCCAGTTGCGCAGCGGCACGCGCACGCCGCCGAGCTGCACGCGGTCCTCGGGCCCCGCGATCGTGCGCGGCGAGACGCGCCGGTCGCCGGTCTCGCCCAGCGAGGCGAACGTCGTCGTGACGACGGCCTGGTAGCGCTGGCGCTTGATGTCGATGAGGTCGGCGTTGGCGATCGACTGGCCGACCTGCGCCACCAGCGCACGCTTCTCGTCGTGGCTCATGCCGGGGACGAAGAACTCGTCCTTGAACTCGCGCGAGTCGACGAGCTGGTCGAGATGCGTGACGAGGTGCTTGCGCGCACCCTCGTCGCCGATCTCGCAGTGCAGGCCGAGCAGCAGGATCGCCTTGCGGCCGGCACCGATCTCGCGCGCGACGAGCGGCTCGAGAAGTTCGGGCGCCACGAGCCGCGACATGCGGCGCGCAAGAATCTCCTGCAGCTCGCGGTCGGCGACGAGGCGCGGCAGCTTGGTGATCCGGTCGCGCAGGCTTCGCGTCGTCTTGATCTCCTGCGCGGGATCGCGCTTGGCGATCGCCGCGGGGCTGGCGAGCACGCCCTTCAGCACCTCGATCGCCGCCGCGACCGTAAGCGGCGTCCCCCGGCCCTTCTGGCGCACGACCAGCGCCTGGATGAAGGGCGGGTTGTTCATCGCACTCGTCGCCTCGGCGTCGCCGGCGATCGCAAGGCAGGTGCGGATCACAAGCGTCAGGTTCTCCGCCGGGCCGATCAGCGTCGCGGCGGCCGGCTTCAGGCGCACGAGTTCGGCCAGCGTCTGGTCGATGAGGCCGACGACGACCGGATTCGTCGCCCTGTCGAGCAGCGACAGGCAGCGGTTCGCCTTGCCGATCCAGTCGCCGGTACCCGATCCGGCCGTCGCGAGCGACGTGGCGAGCGCCACGCCGGCGCGGACCGGCCCGCGCACCGGATCGCCCGCGGCCAGCCGGTCGAGGGCGGCGGCGTCGATCTCCTGCGGGGGCGGGATCTCGCGCGCGGCCTGCTCGACCTCGCGCATCGCCTCGTCGACGATGTCGATGATGTGGCGCACGCGGTCGGTGACCGACTTCTTGTGCTGCTGGCCCTGCAGGATCGCGACGCGCTGGACGAACTCCTGGAAGCGCATGCCCGCGTTCAGCAGCTTGCGCTGCTCGCGCGTGTCGAACGCCAGCTCCGTCGCCGTGATGCGCGCATGCTCGAGATGCGGCTGCGCCACGCGGAACAGCGTCTCGCGCGCGGCAGGCTCCAGGGCCTCGAAGGCGTTCAGGCAAAACATTCCGGCTTCCCCGCAGAAAATTCCGGGGAAGAACTTACCGGTTGCTTCGTAAAAAAATAGACAATTCTGTACAGTAAAATTTCAGGTAGCTATTTTTTGTAGCACATCCTTTAACTGCATAGGTATGCCAACCGGTGTTTGGCCAGCCCGCTTTACGAATACATGCACGAAGTGGCCTTCCGCCGCGGCCTCGTCGCTGCCCTGGCGGAACAGGCCAATCTCGTACCTCACCGAACTGTTGCCCAGATGGCCGACGCGCAGGCCCGCATCGATCGTCTCGGGAAAGGCCAGCGACGTGCGGAAGCGGCACATCGTCTCGACCGCGACGCCGACGATCTCCGCATTGTGTATGTCGAAGCCACCCGCTTCGATCAGGTACGCGTTGATGATCGTGTCGAAGTAGCTGTAGTACACGACGTTGTTGACGTGGCCGTAGAGGTCGTTGTCCATCCAGCGCGTCGGGATGGCGCGGAAATGCCGGTAGGCGGCGCGCGTCTCGGGCGGCTTCTTCGCGGACGACATGCTTCAGCAGACCTCGGCAAGCGCGTCGAGCGTCGCGTCGGGCGCCTCGACCATCGCCATGTGCCCGGTGCCGGCCAGCGTGCGCTCTCGCGCGTCCTTCGTGGCGGCGATCAGGGCGCGCGCCCCTGCTGCCGGCGTCATGCGGTCGGTCGCCCCCAGCAGATAGAGCACGGGACAGCGCACCGCGGCGGCGGCGTCCGACGCGCCCTTGTAGGCGTTGCAGGCCGCAAGGTCGTTCGCCAGCACGCCGTCGGCGACGCGTTCGAGCAGCCGCACGCCCCCGCCGACCATCCAGGTACCGGGCGCGCGGGCCCCGCCAAGCTGGGCGCGTCGGCCGAAGGCCCAGTCCGCGATCATCTCGACCGCCGCATGGTCGTTGCGCGCCGCGGCCTCGAGCAGCTTTGGATGGACCGGCATCTGCGCCGCGACGCCGATCAGGCCGAGGGCGCGCACGCGCGCGGCATGGCGCGCGGCCGCTTCGAGCGAAACGAGGGCGCCCATCGAGTGGCCGACGAGTGCGGCTTCGCGCGCGCCGGCCGCGTCGAGCAGGCGCGGCACGAAATCGGCCATCGCCGCGACCGAGCCCAGTGCGGGCCCTTCGGACCGGCCGTGCCCGGGCAGGTCGATCGCCAGCGCGTTGCGCCCGTGATGGGAAAACCAGCGCGTCTGCAGCGTCCACACCGTGTGGTCCATGCCCGCCCCGTGCAGGAACAGCACGGTCGGCTTCGCGGGATCGAAGGCCTTGCCGCCGGTGGCGGCGAACACGCGGCGTCCGTCGACGGAAATATCCATGGCGCTAGCCCTTCGCCGACGCGCGCAGCGCTGCCGTCAGGTCGTCGATCAGGTCGGCGCAGTCCTCCAGCCCGATCGACAGGCGCACCATCTCCTCGCCGATGCCGGCCTTCTTCAGCGACGCGGCGTCCATCTGCTGGTGCGTCGTCGAGGCCGGATGGATGACGAGCGACTTGGCGTCGCCCACGTTGGCGAGATGGCTGAACAGCTTCAACGCCTCGATGAAGCGCCGCCCCGCCATGCGCCCGCCCTTGATGCCGAAGCTGATCATCGATCCCGACCCCTTCGGCAGCAGGCGCTGCGCCAGCGCATGATCGGGATGGGACGGCAGATCGGGATGGTTGACCCATTCGACTTCGGCGGCGACGCTCAGGAACGCGGCGACCTTGCGCGCGTTCTCGACGTGGCGGGCCATGCGCAGCGGCAGCGTCTCGAGCCCCTGCAGCAGGTGGAAGGCGTTGGTCGGCGACAGGCACGCGCCGAAATCGCGCAGGCCCTCGGCCCGCGCGCGCATGACGAAGGCGGCGGGTCCGAACTCCTCGGCGAAGTCGAGCCCGTGATAGCCGGCATAGGGCTCGGTGATCGTCGGGAACTTTCCCGACTTCTCCCAGTCGAACGTGCCGGCGTCGACCAGCACGCCGCCGATCGCCACGCCATGCCCGCCGATCCACTTGGTCGTCGAATGCATGACCAGGTCGGCCCCGTGCTCGAACGACCGGAACAGGTAGGGCGTGCAGAAGGTGCAGTCGAGCATCAGCGGCAGGCCGGCCGCATGCGCCATTTTCGCCACCGCCGGCACGTCGAGCACTTCCAGCCCCGGATTGCCGAGAACTTCGCCGAAGACCAGCCGCGTCTCGGGCCGGATCGCGGCGGCGAAGGCGGCCGGGTCGCGCGGATCGACGAAACTGGTCGTGATCCCGAAGCGCGGCAGCGTGTGCGTGAACATGTTGTGCGACCCGCCATAGATCGAGGCGGAGCTGACGATGTGCCCGCCCGTCCCCATCAGCGTGACGATGGCGAGATGCAGGGCCGCCTGTCCGGAAGCCGTCGCGATGGCGCCGACCCCGCCTTCGAGGGCGGCGATACGCTCTTCCAGAACGGCGACGGTCGGGTTCGAGATGCGGCTGTAGATGTGGCCCGCGCGTTCGAGGTTGAACAGCGAGGCCGCGGCGTCGACGTCGGGAAACACATACGACGTCGTCTGGTAGATCGGGACGGCGCGCGCACCCGTCGTCGGATCGGGCTGCTGGCCTGCGTGAAGAGAAAGTGTATCGAAGCGGGGGAACCGTCCGGACATGCGACCTCCCGAAAAGCAGAACCGCCCGAGCGCGTCTTCGGCGTCAATCGGGCGGTTCCTCATTCAAGCAGCGCGTCCCTGTTCAACTCGCAGCTTGCCGCGAAGCTAACCAGCCGTTTCGGCGCCGTCAATTGCTCCGTCGCCGCCCCGGGGCGTGCCGGATGACCTGCATTCATACTACTGTAGAGTACTACAGCATATTGAATTGCATCTTTAATTTCGCTCTGGCATGAGTGTTGACCAGCTTGCATGGCCGGAGCGAACACGGTGGCCTTCGATCCTCCTTCCACCTACCTCGCCTATCCCGCTGCCGCGGAAGTCGTCGCGACTCACGCTTCCGCACGCCGGCACAACGTCTGCACGGCGGTGCTCTGCATCGTTCTGGTCATCGGGATCGCGGTCACGGCACGCTGGATCCAGGACCGCGAAGCCCTGTTTCACGACGGGTTCCTGGGCTTCCGCACGTCGTTGATCGAACGCAACCTGATGGCCGCGGACGCCCACATCACCCAGCTCGTCGCGGATGCCGACGGCGCCATGCTGCCCGTCCTCGCCGAACTCGACGGCCGCGATCCCTGCCAGGCGACGGCGGCGCAGGTCGCCGCGATCCGGCGGATCGAGGCGCAGGCCGCGGCGTCCCGGCTCGGATTCGACGTCTGGTGCCGCGACGGCACGAATCTCCTGCATCCCGGCCGGCCGAACGTGCGCGACGAAGCGCATTTCCGCATCCATGCCGAACCCGGCCGGGCGGGGCCCGCACGCGCGCGGATGCTCGATTCCTATCGCGACATGTACGTCTCGACGCCGGAACTCGACCGCACGACGTACGAAACCCAGATCCGCCTCTCCCGGCCGGTCGCCGGACCGGACGGTGCGGCGCAAGGCGTCGTCGGCGTCGGGCTCCGGCTTTCGGCCCTCGCCGAGTTCCTGATGTCGATGCGCGAACGCGCGAGCGAGCGCGTGGCGCTCTACCGGAACGACGGGGCGCTGGTCGCCCAGTATCCGGCCGAGTCGGCGGTCGGCATCCCCGACACCCCGCTCGAAACGCTCTGGCGGCATTATCCGGCCGCCGTGTTCGGGCAGTTCGAGGCGCAGGCGCGGGCCGGCGGGCACGGCACGCTTTCGGTTTTCCTGGGGCTGCGGCCGATGCCGCTGGTGCTGGTCCATACGGTCGAATGGCGCGCGATGTCGCGCGAGGCCTTGCGCGTCTACTGGCCGGTGCTGGCGATCGCGGGGGTGGCCGTCCTCGCCGCGTTCGTCTACGCGTGGATCTCGATCCGCTACGCCAACGCGCTGTCGCGCGCCAACGGCGAGCTGGCGAAGGCGAAGGAAGACCTGCAGTTCGAATCCGACGAGCGCGGCATCTTCATCGCGAACATGAACCACGAGCTGCGCACGCCCCTCAACGCGATCGTCGGCTTCGCCCAGATCCTCGCCGACGCCACGTTCGGCCCGTCGCACCCCAAGTACCGCGAATACGCGCGCGACATCGCCGCCAGCGGCCAGCATCTGCAGTCGCTGATCGGCGAGATCATCGATTTCGCGGCCATCGACCGCGGTCACCGCAAGATCGCCATCGCGCGGCTGGACGCCGCCGAGACCGTCGCCGAAACCGTGCGCCTGCTCCGTCCGGTCGCCGGCGCCCGCGGCATCGCGCTGGACACGGCCGGCGGTGCCGCACCCGCACTCGGCGATCCGGTCGCGGTCCGCCAGATCCTGATCAACCTCGTGACCAACGCGATCAAGTTCTCGACACCCGGCAGTTCGGTGCGCATCGAATGCCGGGCGCAGCCGGGAACGCGGCTTGTCGCCATATCGGTCGCGGACCGCGGTGTGGGGATCGCACCGGCGGAACTTCCCTCCATCGGCCGGCCGTTCTTCCGCACGCGCGCCGCCCGGCTGGGCGCGGTTTCCGGCACAGGGCTCGGCCTGTCGATCTCGGTGGCGCTGGCCAACCAGATGGGCGGCCGCCTGACGCTGGCCAGCGTTTCCGGACGCGGGACGACGGTCACGCTGCTGCTCCCGCAGGCCGAAGCGGCGGCCGGCCAGCCTGCCTCCGCGCGCGGCACCGCCTAGGACAGATTGCACATAAATCTGCGGCACTTGGCCGCCCAATCGGCGCTTGGCAAAGCCCCGGTCGGTTGGCATTGTGCGCCGACAATTTGGCCCTATCGCCTGCCGGGAGACGAGTATGAAGGTCGCGATCCCCAAAGAGCGCCGCGCCTACGAAGCGCGCGTCGCCGCCACGCCGGACTCGATCAAGCGGATGAAACCGCTGGGCGTGAGCTTCCTCGTCGAGGCCGGCGCCGGCGCCAGCGCCGCGATTCCCGATCAGGCCTTCGTCGACGCGGGTGCGGAAATCGTCGCCGACGCCGCCACGCTGCTGGGCCAGGCCGACATCGTGCTGAAGGTCGGCCGCCCGCTGACCGCTGCGGAAGGCGGGGACGAGCTTGCGGCCATGAAATCCGGCGCCGTTCTCGTCTGCCAGCTCGATCCCTACCGCAACAAGGAGCAGGTCGCCGATTTCGCCGCGCGCGGCATCACCGCCTTCGCGATGGAACTGGTCCCGCGCATCACGCGCGCGCAGTCGATGGACGTGCTGTCGAGCCAGGCGAACCTCGCCGGCTACAAGGCAGTGATCGACGCGGCCGAACAGTTCGGCCGCGCCTTCCCGATGATGATGACGGCCGCCGGCACCGTCGCCCCCGCCAAGGTCATGGTGATGGGTGCGGGCGTGGCCGGCCTGCAGGCCATCGCGACCGCGCGCCGGCTGGGTGCGGTCGTGTCCGCCACCGACGTGCGCCTCGTCGCCAAGGAACAGGTCGAATCGCTGGGCGCCACCTTCGTCTACGTGGATGACGAGGAAGCCCGCCAGGCCGAGACGTCGGGCGGCTACGCAAAGGAAATGTCCGACGCCTACAAGGCCAAGCAGGCGGCACTGATCGCCGAAACGGTGCGCAAGATGGACGTCGTGATCTGCACGGCGCAGATCCCCGGCCGTCCGGCCCCGCGCCTCGTCACCGACGCGATGGTCGCCTCGATGAAGCCCGGCTCCATCGTCGTCGACCTCGCGGTCGAGACGGGCGGCAACTGCGAAGGCAGTGCCGTGGGCCAGATCGTCGTGAAGCACGGCGTCAAGATCGTCGGCTACGCCAACGTGCCCTCGCGCCTGGCGGTCGACGCCTCGGCGCTCTACGCGCGCAACCTCGCCGAATTCATGAAGCTGATCGTCGCCAAGGACGGCAGCCTCGCCATCGACCCGGCCGACGAGATCGTCAAGGGTTCGCTGCTGACCCGCGACGGCCGGATCGTGCACCCCAATTTCGCGCCCGCCCCCGCGGCGGCCGCCCAGTAAACGAAGGACGCGAACGAAAATGTCCGACAGCGCAATCCTCGACAAGGCCGCCCAGCTCGCGAACGACGCGGCCAGCCTCGCCAACAAGGCGCGCGAACTCGCCGTCCAGGCGGCCCTCTCGCCCGAAGCCTCGGCCGGCGCCGGTCCCGACGCGCTCACGATGGGCCTTACCGTCCTCGTGCTCGCCACGTTCGTCGGCTACTACGTGGTCTGGCGCGTCACGCCGGCCCTGCACTCGCCGCTGATGGCCGTCACCAACGCGATCAGCTCGGTGATCATCGTGGGTGCGCTGCTCGCGGCCGGCGCATCGGCCGTCGGCTTCAGCCAGGCGATGGGCTTCCTCGCGGTGGTGCTGGCCTCGGTCAACATCTTCGGCGGGTTCGTCGTCACCCAGCGCATGCTGGGCAAGTTCAAGAAGAAGCAGAAGTAGGGAACCGCCATCATGAGTGCCAACACCGCTTCGCTTCTCTACCTCGTCGCGTCGATCTGCTTCATCATGAGCCTGCGGGGGCTTTCCAGCCCCGAGACGGCGCGCGGCGGCAACTTCTACGGCATGGCCGGCATGGCCGTGGCCATCGCCACCACGCTGATGCTGCCGCAGACCAGCTCGTTCGGCCTGATCGCCGCGGGCATCCTGATCGGCGGCGCCATCGGCACGTTCGTGGCCCTGCGCATCGAGATGACGGCCCTGCCCCAGCTCGTCGCGGCCTTCCACTCGCTGGTCGGCCTCGCGGCGGTGTTCGTGGCGGCCGCCACGCTCTATTCGCCGCAGAGCTTCGGCATCGGCATCCCCGGTGCGATCAAGGCCGCCTCGCTGGTGGAACTCGCACTGGGCACGGCCATCGGCGCGATCACCTTCACCGGTTCGGTCGTCGCGTTCGCCAAGCTGCAGGGCCTCGTCTCGGGCGCCCCGCTCCAGTTCCCCATGCAGCACCCGCTCAACGCCGTGCTCGGGCTGCTGATCGCGGCCAACATCGTGTGGCTGTCGATGACGGGCACGCCGGTGGCGTTCTGGACGCTGGTGATCCTGTCGCTGGCACTCGGCTTCCTGCTGATCCTGCCGATCGGCGGTGCCGACATGCCGGTCGTCGTGTCGATGCTCAACTCCTACTCGGGCTGGGCCGCGTGCGGCATCGGCTTCACGCTGCAGAACTCGCTGCTGATCGTCACCGGGGCACTCGTCGGCTCGTCGGGCGCCATCCTCTCGTACGTCATGTGCAAGGGCATGAACCGCTCGAT
>JAEUKY010000251.1 GCA_016794005.1 Rhodospirillales bacterium | reverse complement strand
CCCATGTCCTCGGGCCGCAGGCACAGCTTGGCCGGGCCCGTCTTCTGGCCGGCACGGGCGCGCACCGCGAACTCGGCGCCGTAGAGGTCGACGCGCGCGCGCGTACCCTCGACCTCGCGCACCGCGACGTCGAGGATCGTGCCGCGCCCGACGAAGGCGCCGATCTCGGCCGTCGCCGGCTCGCGATAGAGCGTGCGCGGATCGGCGAACTGCACGATGCGTCCTTCCGACATCACCGCGATCCGGTCGGCCAGCGCCATCGCCTCGGCCTGGTCGTGCGTGACGTAGAGCATCGTCGCCTTCGTCGCGGCGTGGAACTCGGCGAACGCGTCGAGCATGCTGGCGCGCAGATGCACGTCGAGATTGGCGAGCGGCTCGTCGAGCAGCACGATCGCCGGATCCATCGCAAGGCAGCGCGCCAGTGCCACGCGCTGGCGCTGGCCGCCGGAAAGCTCGGCCGGCCGGCGGCGCTCGTAGCCCGACAGGCCGACGGTCGCCAGTGCGGTTTCGACGCGGGTGCGCCACGCCTCGCCCCTGATGCCGGCCACCTCGGGCGCGTAGCCCACGTTGTGCGCCACGTCCATGTGCGGCCACAGCGCATAGGACTGGAAGACGATGCCGACCTTGCGCTCCTCGGGCGGCACGTGCGTGTCGGGACCCGAAACGGTGCGCCCGCCCAGCCGGATCGTGCCGGCATCGGCCGTCTCGAAACCGGCGACGAGACGCAGCAGCGTCGATTTCCCGCAGCCCGAAGCGCCCAGCAGCGCCACCAGTTCGCCGTCGGCCACGTCGAGCGAGATGTCGGCGACGGCCGCGACTTTCGCGCCGTGCGCGGTCGCGAAACGCTTGGACACGTGCGAGAGGACGAGCGCGCTCATTTCCCGGCGTGCGCCTTCACGACCGGTCCGAGTTCGGCCACGACGCGCGCGTAGAGCGGGCGCTTGAACGGCACGATCAGCCCGGCCAGCTCGTCGAGCGCCACCCAGCGCCACGCGTCGAACTCCGCCTCGTGCGCGTCGAGATCGATGTCGGCGTCGCTGCCGGTGAAGCGCGCGGCGAACCATTTCTGGCGCTGGCCCGCGAAGCGCCCGCCCCAGATGCGCGCGGCAAGATCGGCGGGCAGGTCGTAGGCGATCCAGTCGGAAGTCTCGCCGACCAGTTCGGCCGCGCGTACGCCGGTTTCCTCGGCAAGCTCGCGCAAGGCCGCGTCGCGCGGCACTTCGCCCTCGTCGATGCCGCCCTGTGGCATCTGCCAGGAACCGGGCGCGTCGTTGCGCTGGCCGACGAAGGCGAGCCCGCGTGCGTCGAAAAGCAGGATACCCACGCCGGGACGGTAGCGACGTTCCGTGACCGTTTTCATACGCGGCGGGTCAGTTGCGCGGCGGCGAAGCGGGCGCCGAGGCGGCCCCGCCGGTCGTCGCGGCGGGCGGGGCGGGCTGCCGGTTGACGATGGCCGAGACCGGCGCGAGGGCGATGCCGCGCGCGTCGAGCTGCGGCAGCCAGTTGATCAGGCGCTCGAACGTGACCGGATAGGTCTGCGCGATGCCCAACGCGGCCCCGTTCTGGCGCGCGAGCCGTTCGAGATCGGCCAGCGCCCGGTCGATCGCGGGGCGCGAGGCTTCCTGGTCGACCAGCCGGTCGGCATAGGCGCGCGGCACGCCCACGTCGTCGGCGACGCGCGTGGCGACCGAGGCCTGCGTGGCGCGCGCGTCGACGAACAGCAGCCCGCGCGCGAAAAGCCGGTCGATGACCGGGCGCATCGCGTCGGTCGACGCGGTGAAGCGCGAACCCTGCGCGTTGACGATGCCGACATAGCCCTGCGCGCGCTCGAGCGTCCAGTTCAGCCGCTCCATGTTCTGGCGCGAGGTCAGCGTGGTCAGCAGCGTCTGCGGGCCGGGATCGGTGTTGGGAAAGTCGGTCGGCTCCATCGGCAGGCTCAGCAGCACCTCGTGGCCCGCCGCGCGCGCGAGTGCGAGCCACTGCGCCAGCCCGTCGGCATAGGGCGTGAAGGCGAGCGTGATGCCGCCGCCGAGATTCTGGATCGCCGCGTTCGTCGCCGCCTGGCTCTTGCCCAGATCGACGATGACCATCGCGATGCGCGGGCGCTTGTCCTCGGGATCGAACGGACGCGCGAAGCGCACCCAGGTCGGCGGCTCGACGTCGCGCGGCGGCAGCGGCGGCTGGGCGGGGCGTGCTGCCGGGGCGGCGGGCGGCCGTGCGGCCGTCTGCGGCGGCGTCGCCGGTGCGGCGGCGGGCGGCGGCGGTGCGGGTTCGCTCTGCACCGGTGTCGCGGGTGCGGGCGTGCCGGCCTGTTCGGGGCGTGCGGGGGCCGGGCGCGGTGCAGGCGGCGCCGGCGGCGGTGGAGGCGGCGGCACGGCAGCCTGTGCGGGCGGCGGCGGTGGCGGCGGCGGTGCGGGTTCGGGCTCGGCCGGCTTCGGGGCTTCGGCGACCGGCTCGGGTTCGGGGGCCGGTGCGGGCAGCGGCGGCACTTCGGGGGCGGCGACCGGAATGTCGATCTGTGCGGCGACCGGGGGCCCCAGATCGACATGCTCGACCGGATTGAGATTGACCCAGATGGCGAAGCCGCCGGCGGCACCGATCAGCAGCGCCCACGCGACCGTCAGCAGCGAGGGCCCGCGACGCGCGTCGGCATGCGCCGGTTCCGCCGGTGCGTGCACCGGCGGCATCTGGATCGCATCCGACGGATCGGGCTTTTCGTTGCCGGGGTCCCTGGCGGCCATGCCGATGCGTCGTCCCCCCGCGTCCGCGCGCTCAGTTGGTGCGCTGGTTGTAGAGGGCGAGGCCCCGCAGGAGATCGAACGCGCGGCTCAGCTGGTAATCCTGCGCGCCTTCCTGCTGGCGTTCCTCGTTCTCGGCGGCGGGTGCCGCGGGCGCGCCGGGTGCGGGCCGCTGGTCGTTGTTGCGCAGGGCGCCGCGCAGGTCGGCTTCGCGCCGCTGCGGGCCCTGCGGTGCCGTCACCTCGATGCGCGCGGCCTCGATGACGATGTCGGGATCGATGCCCTGCGCCTGGATCGAGCGGCCCGACGGCGTGAAGTAGCGCGCTGTCGTCAGCCGGATGGCGCCCTGGTTGCCCACGGGACGGATCGTCTGGACCGATCCCTTGCCGAAGCTGCGCGTGCCCAGCACGATCGCGCGGCGGTGGTCCTGCAGGGCGCCCGCGACGATTTCCGAGGCCGAGGCCGAGCCGCCGTTGATCAGCACGACCAGCGGCAGGCCGTTCAGCACGTCGCCTGCGCGCGCGTTGTAGCGCTGCGCCTCGTCCGAACGGCGGCCGCGCGTCGAGACGATCTCGCCGCGCTCGAGGAACGCGTCGGATACGGCGATCGCCTGGTCGAGCAGGCCGCCGGGATTGTTGCGCATGTCGAGAACGAGGCCCTTGAACTTGGGCCCGAGCTGCTCGCGCATCTTCGCGATCGCCGCGCGCATGCCGGAATCGGTCTGTTCGGTGAACGACGTGATGCGCACGTAGCCGATCTCGCCCTCGACGCGCGAACGCACCGACTGGATGCGGATGACCGCGCGGTTGAGCGTGACCTCGAACGGGGCCGCGTCGCCGCGCCGGATCAGGATCTTGATCGGGCTGTTGACGGGCCCGCGCATCTTCTCGACCGCCTCCTGCAGCGTGAGGCCGAGGATGGGTTCGCCGTCGAGCTGGACGATCAGGTCGTTGGGCCGGAGCCCGGCGCGCGCGGCCGGCGTGTCGTCGATGGGCGAGACGACCTTGACCAGGCCGTTCTCCATCGTGACCTCGATGCCGAGGCCGCCGAACTCGCCGCGCGTCTGCACCTGCATGTCGCGGAACGAGCGCGCGTTGAGGAACGAGGAATGCGGATCGAGTGCGGTCAGCATCCCGTTGATCGCGTCCTCGATCAGCTTGCGGTCGGCGACCTCCTCGACATAGTCGGAGCGCACGATCTCGAAGATCTCGCCGAAGAGGTTGAGCAGCCGGTACGTCTCCGAAGCGCCGCCCGACGCGGGAGCCGCCGGCTGGGCTTGCGCGAACGCGCCCGGCGACATGCCGGCAGGCAGAACCGTCAATGCGGTCGCGATCGTCGCGGCGGCAAGCTTACGGGCGAACATCCAGGATCCCTTTCCGCGGCCGCGACCGTCGCGTCCGCACACGCAATTTCGCGTCTCACCGACGCGCGCCGTTCTCGGCGGCCAGAAGCCAGGGCGACGGATCGACCGGCTGACCGTGGCGCCTCAGCTCCAAGTAGAGCGTCGGAGCGCCGCGCTCGTCGTTCCCGGCCCGTCCGACCGGCTCGCCCGCGGTCACGTTCTGGCCGACGACCGCGTCGATCCGGCTCAACTGCGCCAGAATCGAATGATAGCCCCCGCCGTGTTCGAGGATCAAGATTTGCCCGTATCCGCGGAACGGACCGGCAAAGGCGACCGTCCCGTCGTGGGGGGCGATGACGCTTGCCGCCTCGCGCGGCTCGATCAGCAGCCCGCGGGCCGACTGGCCGCCGGACTGCGCCTGGCCCCAGGATTCGACGATTCGGCCCCTTGCGGGCCACAGATAGCCCGAAAGCGCGTCGGGATCGCCCGGCCGGACGGGTGCGGCGGCACCGGCGCGCGGGCGCGGCGGCGGGGAAACGGCGGCCTGCGGCCGTTCGAGCCGGCCCAGAAGCTCGCGCAGGTCGGCCGCCTCGCGCCCGAGCCGGGCCATCCGGGCGGCGGCGGCCCGGCCTTCGTCCTGCAGCCGGGCGACCGCCGGGGCGCGAAGTGCAAGCGCGTCGTCGAGCCGCTCGCGTTCGGCCGCGAGATTGGCGAGCACGCCGGCAAGGTCGCCGCGCGCGCGCACCGCCCCGTTGCGCGCCGCGGCAAGCGCTTCGAGCTCGACCCTCAGCGCCCTTGCTTCGCGGTCGAGATGCGCCACGAGGCTGCCGACAAGATTTCCCGCGCGCGCGGCGTCGAGCGGCGTGCCCGGATCGAGCGCCACGGCCTCGGGCGGCTGGCGGGCAAGACGCTGCAGGGCGCCGGCAAGTGCCGCGATCTCGCCGCGGCGCGCGGCGATGCGGGCCTCGCGCATCGCGCGCTCGTCGTCCAGTTCGCCGATGCGCGCCTCGATGGCGCTTGCCTGCGCCTCGCGCTCCATCGTCGCGGCGGCCGCGTGGCGGGTCAGCGCCTGCAGGCGCGCGAGCTCGGCCGTCTCGGCCTGCGTCTGGCGGGCGATCGTCTCGG
This sequence comes from Rhodospirillales bacterium, assembly GCA_016794005.1. GTDB lineage: Bacteria > Pseudomonadota > Alphaproteobacteria > CACIAM-22H2 > CACIAM-22H2 > Tagaea. The sequence goes on along the minus strand of JAEUKY010000251.1, from coordinate 10,790 downwards.
CGCGCTCGCGCTCGGTCTCGATCTGCTTTTCGATCTGGCGCAGCTGTTCGCCGCGGTCCTGCGCGGGGGCCGGCAGCGCCCACAGGAGAAGGAAAAGGGCGGAGGCCGCCGCCTTCATTCGGCCGCGGCCGGCGCGCGCAGCAGCGAGCGGCCCGTCATCTCGGCGGGTTGCGGCAGGCCCATCAGCTCGAGCAGCGTGGGCGCCACGTCGGCCAGCACGCCGTCGGACAGCAGGACCGGCGCGTTGCGCCCCGGATAGGCCGCACCGACGAGCCACACCGGCACCGGGTTCAGCGTGTGCGCCGTCATCGCCTGGCCCGACGCGGGATCGCGCATGCATTCGCAGTTGCCGTGGTCGGCGGTGATCAGCAGCGCACCGCCCTTCGCCTCGACCGCAGCCGCCACGCGGCCAAGGCACGCGTCGACCGTCTCGACCGCCTTGATCGCGGCGCGCAGGTCGCCGGTGTGCCCGACCATGTCGCAGTTGGCGTAGTTGACGACGACGAAACCGAACTCGCCGCTTTCGATCGCCGCGACGAGTTTGTCGGTCATCTCGGGGGCGGACATCTCGGGCTGCAGGTCGTAGGTCGCGACCTTGGGCGAGGGCACGAGGATGCGCTTCTCGCCGGGATATTCCTTTTCCTCGCCGCCGTTGAAGAAGAACGTCACGTGCGCATATTTCTCGGTCTCGGCGATGCGCAGCTGGCCGAGCCCCGCTTTCGAGACGACCTCGCCCATCATGTTGGCGAGCGACTGGGGCGCGAAGACGGCGGGTACGAACGGGGCAAGCTTCGCCGAATATTCGACCAGCCCCAGCGTGGCCGCGAAAGTCGGGCGGCGCTTTCGCGCAAAGCCGTCGAATTCCGGGATCAGCAGCGCCTCGAGGATCTCGCGCGCGCGGTCCGCCCGGTAGTTGCCCATCAGCACGCCGTCGCCGTCGCGAATACCCGCATAGTCGCCGACGGCGAAGGGCAGCACGAATTCGTCGTTCGTGCCGGCTTCATAGGATGCTGCGAGACCTTCGCGCCAGCCGGCGAAACGCGGGCCCGCCGCGTCGACCATCGCGTCGTAGGCGAGGGACACGCGCTCCCAGCGCTTGTCGCGATCCATCGCGTAATAGCGCCCCGCGACCGTCGCGAGCGCCACGTCGGCAAGTTTCGCGATGTCGGCTTCGAACTTCGCCAGATAGGCTTCCGCGCTGCGCGGCGGGGTATCGCGCCCGTCGAGGAAGGCATGCACGCGCACCGGAACGCCGTCGGCCGCGAGGGCCGCGGCCAGCGCCACCAGATGATCCTGCTGGGAATGCACGCCGCCGGGCGACAGCAGGCCCAGCAGGTGCGCGGTCCCGCCGCTCTTCTTCAGTTTCGCGGCGAACTCGCGCAAGGCGGGCTGCCTTGCGAGCGAGCCGTCCTCGATCGCGGCGTCGATGCGCACGAGGTCCTGCATGACGATGCGGCCGGCCCCCAGATTCATGTGGCCGACTTCGGAGTTTCCCATCTGACCCTTGGGCAGGCCGACATGGCGCTCCGACGCTTCGAGGAAGGCGGGCGGGTGGAGCGTGCGGAAGCGGTCGAAATTCGGCGTGCGCGCCAGCAGCACCGCGTTGTCGGCGCGTTCGGCGCGATGGCCGAACCCGTCGAGGACGCAGAGCACGACGGGACGGCGGGGGGAGGCTTGCATGGCCATCTTCTATCGCGCCGCCGGCAGGCGCGCCAGCAGCAGCAGGCTCACCGCATCGCGCATGCCGCCGGTGCGGACCAGCTCGTCGGCCTGCGCGAGCGTCAGCGTGCTTGGGGCACCCAGACCGAGCTCCGCGTCGGGCTTGCGGTCCGGGATCGCGCGGCAGTCGCGCGCGAGGAACAGGGCCGCACTCGTGGCGAGGACGGCCGGCTCGGAAAACGCCTCGCCCAGTGGCACCAGATCGCCGGCAAGGCCGGTTTCCTCGGCAAGCTCGCGCCTTGCGGCGGCGGCGGGATCCTCGCCTTCGTCGATGAAGCCCTTGGGCACTTCCCAGCTCCAGGAGCCCACGGCGTGCCGCCAGTTGCGCAGCAGCACGATGCGTCCGTCGGGCAGCACCGGAAGCACCGCCACGCCGCCCGCCTTTCCGGCCGCGTGGCCGCGCGCGGACAGCACCATATATTCCGGCACCTCGATGCCGGCCGCGTCGACGATATGGTCGAGATCGACGCGCCAGACGCGGTTTTCCAGTGCGGTGCGACGCGCGAGCCGGCGGACGGGCGGGGCATCGCTCACGGTGCGCGTCCTTCGACGACCGATGCGGCCCCGGCCCAGCTTTCCGGCGTGCCGATATCCACGAAGCGCGCCTTGCGGTCGACGAAGGCGGCAAGCGTGCCGGGAGAAAGCTTCTCGAACACGTCGCGTTCGAGCGAGACGGGCCGGTCCGCCGCCATCGTCGAAAGCAGCGCCTTCGACACGAGATAGACGCCCGCGTTGATCGCCGCGGCCCCGCGGAAGGAAGGGTCCTTCTCGCGGAAGGCGGCGATGCGGCCGTCCTTCACGTCGACGCGGCCGTAGCGTCCGGCATCGGGTACTTCGACGCACAGCATCGTCGCCGGTGCGCCCGACGCGCGGTGCGCGTGCGCAAGCGCTTCGAGATCGCCGTCGACGAACGTGTCGCCGTTGACGACGAGGACGGGATCGCTGCGGAAATGGCGCCGGGCGAATCCCAGCGCCCCGCCGGTGCCCAGCGGCTCGGGCTCGACCGAGAAGGCGAACTCCAGGTGCCGGCGCGGATGGCGGGCGAGATGCGCCTCGATCTGGTCCGCGCGATGGCCGAGCAGCAGCACGATGCGCCGGGCTCCGTGCCCTTCCAGCCAGTCGAGCAGATGTTCGAGGAAGGGCCGCCCGCCGACCGGAGCCAGCGCCTTGGGCAGGCCCGGGACGGCCCCGGCCAGCCGCGTGCCCAGCCCGCCGGCAAGAACCGCAACGTCGATCGCCCTCAGCGCGTCCGTCATGCCCATCGGGTACGACGAAAGCCCGTCCGGCTCAAGCGATTCGCGGCAGCGTCAGGATCGCTTCGAGGCCGCGGATCGGCCGGTTGCGCAAGGTGACGTCGCCGCCGTGGGCGCGCGCGATGTCGCGCACGACCGCAAGGCCCAGGCCCGCACCCCCGGTCTCGCGCGAGCGCGAGGCTTCCAGCCGCACGAACGGGCGGAACACGTCCTCGAGCCGGTCGGGCGGGATGCCCGGTCCTTCGTCGGTGACGGAAATCTCGATCTGTTCGGTCAGGGTCGCGAGCGTCACGTCGGCGTTGCCGCCGTAGGCGATCGCGTTGTCGACGAGATTGGCGAGTGCTCGCTTCATGGCACCCGCGCGCCCTTCGATGACGAGGCTCGCCGGCCCCTTGTAGGAGACCGCGTTGCCGAGATCGGCGCGCTCGTCGACGACCGTCTCGACGAGGGCGGCGAGGTCGAAGCGCTCGGGCTTCGCTTCCAGCGCGTCGGCGCGCGCGAAGGCGAGCGTTTCGGAAATCATGCGCTCCATCTCCTCGAGATCGGCGAGCGCCTTCGTCTTCTCCTGTTCGTCGCCGATCCCTTCGGCGCGCAGGCGCAGGCGCGTGAGCGGCGTGCGCAGGTCGTGGCTGATGGCCGCGAGCAGGCGCGTGCGGTCCTCGACGTGGCGCACGAGCTGGCCGCGCATCTTCGCCAGCGCGTTGCCGATCGTGCGCACCTCGTTGGGGGCGCCGCGCATCGCGTCGAGCTGCGGCTCGAGCCCCGCGCCCGCGCGCGAGGCTTCGCCGGCCAGCGCCTCGAGCGGCCGGGCGAGGCGGTGGGCGGCCCACCACGCCGCGAACGCGGCGACGAGGACGAGTCCGCTCAGCCATGCGCCGAACACGATCCAGCCCAGATCGATCGCCGAACGGCGCGGACGCAGGATCAGCCAGCTCGAATCCGGTGCGCGGATCGCGATCGTGAAGGTGCCCGGAATGGCGCCGCCGACCGACTCGCTCCACACGACGTCGTCGGGCGGCACGCGCCGGATATGGCGGTCGGGGGCCGCGAGCGAGCCGCCGCCCGGCGGGAACGAGAAATCGACCTCGACGCGGAAGCCGGGCAGGCGCTCCTGGATGCCGCGCTGCAGCCGGCCGCTGCCGGTGCGCCGCAGGCGCAGCTCCTCGGGATAGACGTATTCGCGCCGCCATTCGAAGGACAGGAACTCCGCTTCCGGACGCGCGCGCAGGGCGGCGTCGCGCTGGGCGGGGGGCCGGGTGAAGGTCTCGACGGTCACGTCGATGACCGTCTCGACCAGCCAGCGCGCCTGGTAGACCTGCAGTTCGCTCGGCCGCAGCAGCAGCGCGATGCCGACCGCGGCGAGCTGCGCCAGCACGAGGCCGACGATCGAGATGACGGCGATGCGCGCCGCGATCCCGTCGAACCAGCGGCGCGGTCGCGGGGCGGCAGCGTTCACGTCGCCGCCTCGACGTCGAGCGCGAACATGTAGCCGCCGTTGCGCACGGTGCGGATGATCTCGGGCCGCGTGGGATCGGGTTCGATCTTGCGGCGCAGGCGCATGACGGCCACGTCGATCGACCGGTCGAAGAGCTGCGCCTGCCGGCCGCGCGCCAGGTCGAGCAGCTGTTCGCGGCTCAGCACGCGCTGCGGGCGCTCGACGAACGCGGCGAGCAGGTCGAACTCGGCGTCGGTCGTGGGCACCAGCGCGCCGTCCGGCCGGCGCAGTTCGCGCCGCTGCACGTCGACCGCCCAGCCCGCGAAGCGGAAGACCGGCGCCTTCGGCGCTTCGGCCGCGCGCTCGCCGGTCCGGCGCAGGACCGCGCGGATGCGCGCGAGCAGTTCGCGCGGGCTGAACGGCTTGGTCAGATAGTCGTCCGCGCCGATTTCCAGACCGACGATGCGGTCGGTCTCGGTGCCGCGCGCGGTCAGCATCAGGATCGGCAGGTCGCCGTCGCGCCGCAGGCGCCGCGCGATCGAGATGCCGTCCTCGCCGGGCAGCATCAGGTCGAGCACGACCAGATCGAAGCGACCGGCGGCGAGTGCCGCGTCGGCTTCCGGCCCGTCGGCGGCGGCCGTCACGCGCAGGCCGTTCTCCGCGAGGAAGCGCGCCACGAGGCGGCGGATCTCGCGGTCGTCGTCGACGATCAGGATATGCGGTGTGCGGGTGTTCATCGCGAGCCTGATAATAGCGCCGCGCATGCGGTACCGACACGCCCGCGGTTGTAACCGGGGGTTACACGAAGATACGTCGCGGTCACAGCGTTGCCGCGTTGTGGGACTAGAACGGCCGCCTCCGACGGTTCCGGCCGTTCGCGAAAACAGAGGAGTGGTTCCGCCATGAAAAAGCCCGCAATCGCAGCCCTGCTGATGTCGATCGCCGCCCTGCCGGCGGCCGCACAGCCCGCGTCGCCCGTCGCCGCTTCGGGCGAGCGCGGCCGCGCGCATTTCGAACGCATGTGCGGCGACGCCGACGCGCGCATCGCCTCGCGGCTGGCCTACATCGAGGCGAAGGTCCATCCCACGCCCGCCCAGCGCGCGGCCTGGGAAGCCTTCGCGCGCGAAAGCCGTGCGGCGGGCGAGCCGATGAAGCGCCTGTGCGAAAATCCGCCCGCGCGCGCGGCCCGCGACGACGCGGCGGCGAACCTCGCGGCGCGCGAGCGATTCGCCACCGCCATGGCCGCGTCGCTGACCGCGCTGCGCCCGGCCGTGGAGCGCTTCCAGGCCGTGCTCGACGACGGCCAGAAGGCCGAGCTTGCCCGCGCGCTTTCGCCGCGCGGACGCTCGCGCCATCATCGCTGACGCAGCGCCGTCTCGACGGACGGGGCGAGGCACGCGGCCCACGCGGCGTGCCTCGCCGCCGTCGGATGGCCCACGCCGCCGATGCGAAGTGCGGGGTCGCGCTCGAATTCCGGCGCGCGGCAGTCCGCATAGGCGATGCCGCGCGCGGCGAGCGCGGGGATCAGCCAGTCGGGCGCGTCGGCCAGCAGCAGGACCAGGAAGGACGAACCGGACCCGCGCGCCGTCGCGGCCATTTCGCCGAGCAGCAGTTCGACCGCGGGCCGCGCATGGTCGCGCCGTCCGCGGAACTCGAAGCGCTGCCACGCGCGATGCAGCTCGGTGACGATCGCCGATCGCGCTTCGAGCGGCCAGGCGGGCTCGATCCTTCCCGCATGGCGCACGAGTGCCCCGTCCGCGACCGTCACGTGCGGCGGCACGATCTGGCGTCCGTCGGCGCCGCGAAGGGCCCGCACCCAGGACAGGCTCGCGACGTTGCGATGCTGGTGGTCGCCGAAGAAGCCGTAGACCGTCAGGTCCGGCGGTTCGGCGGCGCGCGCCTGCTGGACGAGCAGCGACTGGTACGTGCCGTAGCCGCCCACGCCGAGATTCTCGAACGACACGCCGGGCATGTGCGCGCCGAGCCGCCACACGAAGGTCTCGTCGTCCGCCACGCCGTAGCCCTGCGTGATCGAATCGCCGATCATGTCGACGCGCGGCCGGCCGGTCGCCGGATCGGCGCGGCTCGCGCGCTTGCGGTCGGGCCAGAAGGTCATCGGCACGTTGCCGGCCTCGCTCGACGCGAAGACGCCCGGACGGTTGCGCCAGCCATATTGCGGATCGGGTTCGCTCCACGTGCCGCCGGCCGGCGGCCGGAACGCGTTGGGCGCGTATCCGGCAAGCCGGATCAACGACTCCCCGACGAGGAGCGACAAAAGCAGCGAGACCGTCAGAAGCAGGGCGTTCTTCAACTCAAGTCCATGGAATTGGTCGCAGATTTTCTCTGGCAAGTGACCGGGCCCGCGCCTAGGATGCGCGCCATTCGCCCGACATCGAGAACACAAGCTATAGCATGAGCCAGCCGCAGGGATTCCACGAGGATTTCACGCGCGACGAGTCCGTCGAAGGATCGACCAATCGCGGCTTCGGCTTCGTGTTCGCCGGGTTCTGCGCGCTGGTCGGCGCGATCAAGATCTATACGGGCACTGCGGGCGTCGAATACTGGTTCGTGGCGGCGGCGGCGTTCCTTGCCGCCGCCCTGCTGGCCCCCGGCCTTCTCGCGCCGCTCAACCGGCTGTGGATGCGTTTCGCGCTGGTTCTCTACAAGATCATGAACCCGGTCACGATGGGGCTGCTCTTCTTTTTCATGATCACGCCGATGGGCGTGGTCATGCGCCTTTTCGGCAAGGACTTCCTGAAGCGGCGCGCCGACGCGTCTGCCGCAAGCTACTGGGTGCGTCGCGATCCGCCGGGTCCCGCCCCCGAAACGATGAAGCGGCAATTCTGAAGGACGCCGACGGATGCTTTCTCTCGCCCGCGAGCTCTGGGAATTCATGAAGGTTCGCAAGAAATTCTGGCTGCTGCCCATCCTGCTGATGATGGGGATCTTCGGCGGGCTGATCGTGCTCACGAAGGGCAGCGCGATAGCGCCCTTCATCTACACGATCTTCTAGCCGCCGATGCGCATCCTCGGGATTTCCGCCTACTACCACGACTCCGCCGCCGCCCTCGTCGTCGACGGGCGCATCGTCGCGGCCGCCCAGGAAGAACGCTTCACGCGCAAGAAGCACGACAGCCGCTACCCGTCGAACGCGATCGCGTACTGCCTGGAAGCCGGCGGCATCGCGGCGTCCGACATCGACAACGTCGTGTTCTACGACAAGCCGTTCCTGAAGTTCGAGCGGCTGCTCGAGACGTATCTGGCGTTCGCGCCCCGCGGCTTCCGCTCGTTCCGCATGGCGATCCCGGTGTGGCTCAAGGAGAAGCTCTTCCAGAAGAAGCTGCTCGGCGACGAGCTGCTCGCGGCGGCACCCGAGTTCGACTGGGAGAACCGCCTGCTCTTCGCCGAACACCACCAGAGCCACGCGGCCTCCGCGTTCTTCCCGTCGCCGTTCGAGGAAGCGCTCGTGCTGACGATGGACGGCGTGGGCGAATGGGCGACCACGTCGGTCGGCATCGGGCGGGGCAACTCGCTGGAGATGGTGCGCGAGATCCACTTCCCGCATTCGATGGGCCTGCTCTATTCGGCCTTCACCTACTACACGGGCTTCAAGGTCAATTCGGGCGAGTACAAGGTGATGGGCCTCGCACCCTACGGCGAACCCAAATACGTCAAGACGATCTTCGACCATCTGGTCGACCTCAAGCCCGACGGTTCGTTCCGGCTCAACATGGACTATTTCGACTACTGCACCGGCCTGACGATGACGAACGCGAAGTTCGACGCGCTCTTCGGCTCGCCGCCGCGGAGCCCCGAGCAGCGCCTCGACCAGCGCCACATGGATCTCGCCGCTTCGGTGCAGGCGGCGCTCGAAGAAATGGTCCTGCGCCTGACGCGCTCGCTGCAGGCCGAGACCGGCATGAAGAATCTCTGCCTTGCCGGCGGCGTGGCGCTCAACTGCGTGGCCAACGGCAAGGTCCTGCGCGACGGCAAGTGGGACGATATCTGGATCCAGCCCGCGTCGGGCGATGCGGGCGGCGCGCTGGGTGCGGCCCTTGCCGGCTACCATTTGTTCAGGGGCGGGGCGCGCAAGGCCGACGGCAAGAAGGACTCGATGCAGGGTGCGTATCTCGGCCCCGAATTCGCGCAGGCCGACATCGAGAAGCGCCTGACGGCGGCCGGTGCTAGGTTCGAAGTGCTGTCCGACGACGAGATCATCCGCCGCGCGTCGGCCGATCTCGCCGACGGGCTGGCGCTGGGCTGGTTCCAGGGCCGCATGGAATTCGGGCCGCGTGCGCTGGGCGGCCGTTCGATCCTGGGCGACGCGCGCAGCCCGGCGATGCAGAAGCTGCTCAATCTCAAGGTCAAGTACCGCGAGAGCTTCCGGCCCTTCGCGCCCTCGGTGCTGCGCGAGGACGTCGCCGACTGGTTCGAGATCGACTGCGATTCGCCCTACATGCTGCTGGTCGCCGACGTGCAGAAGGCGCGCCGCCGCGCGATGACGCCGGCCGAGCAGGCGCTGTTCGGCATCGACAAGCTGAACGTGCCGCGCTCGGACATCCCGGCGGTCACGCACGTGGACTATTCGGCGCGCATCCAGACCGTCCATGCCGACACGAACCCGCGCTACCACGCGCTGATTTCGGCCTTCAAGGCGGCCACGGGCTGCCCCGTGATCGTCAATACCAGCTTCAACGTTCGCGGCGAGCCGATCGTGGGCGCGCCGGAAGACGCGTTCCGCTGCTTCATGGGCTCGGAGATCGAGCGCCTGGCCGTCGGAAACTGCTATCTCGTCAAGGACGTGCAGGACCCGGCCCTGAAGCTCGATTACAAGGACGCCTTCGAACTCGATTGAGGCGCCGCCGCGCGGACGTATACTTTTCGTCCGCCCGAGTCGAACCGGTAGGCGATGAAGAAGCAGCCGCCAGATCCCAAAGCCGACATGTACCTCGCCAAGGCCAAGCGCTTCCGCCAGCGCGCGCTCGGCTTCCGGCACACGCTCGCGCGCGACGACCTGATGCGCGCCCACCGGCTCGAGCTCGAGCAGATGGTCACCAATCTCGAAGGGGCGGCCCGCCAGCTCGAACGCATGGCCGGCGGGGCCGATTTCGAGGTGGAAGGCGAGCTTGCCCGCGTGCGCGCGATCCGCGACGGCAAGGCCCCGCCCGGCGAGGACGCGACGGCCCGTTTCCTTGCCAACGCCCAGCGCTACGCGGCCGGAAAGGCCGCCACGGCGCGCCCCGCGGCGACGCCGGCACCCGGCCGCATGAAGCCGCGCTCGGCCAAATACACCCGCCGTCCGGGGACTTAGCGCCCGGGGGCTTGATGCCCGCCCGGCGCATGGCCATATTGATCGCGGGGTCGCTCCGTCGCGGGGGCCCCGGAATTCTCGCAACCGGCATTGCTCGACGGGAGGGTGCCAGCCTATGTCGCGTCTTTCGCTTTTCAACAACCCGCTGCTGCTGGGGTTCGACGAGTTCGAGCGCACGCTCGACCGCATCGCCAAGCACTCGGGCGAAGGCTACCCGCCCTACAACATCGAGCAGATCGGCGAGAACGGCCTGCGCATCACGCTGGCCGTCGCGGGCTTCACGCTCGACGACCTGTCGATCCTGGTCGAGAACAACCAGCTCGCCGTGCGCGGCAAGCAGACCGACGAGCCGGGCCGCGTGTTCATCCATCGCGGCATTGCGGCGCGCCAGTTCCAGCGCAGCTTCGTGCTGGCCGACGGCATCGAGGTCGTCGGCTCGACGCTCGACAACGGCCTGCTGCATATCGACCTGGTGCGGCCCAATCCCGAACCCAAGGCGCGCTCGATCCCGATCCGTCCCGGCGCCGGCGGGGCCGCGCGCAAGACGATCGAACACGGCGGCAGGGAAGGCTGACCATGCGCCCCGATCCCTCGAACACCAATTCGATGACGCCCGAGGCGTTCGCGACGCTCGGCGTCGAGGGCGTGGCCTATGTCCGCCGCATCCTCGAAGCCGCCGAAAGGAAGGGCGGCGAGCCGATCGTCGTCTACGCGATCCACGCGGCGAACGGCGAGCGCATCGGCGGCGCCCCGTCGCGCGATCTCGCCTTCGCGGCGATCCGCCAGCACGGGCTGGAACCCATCGACGCGAACTGAGCCGCCGTCAGGCGGCGTGGCTTGCCGCGTGCTCGCTCAGCAGCGCGAACAGCGCGTCCGCGCGATCCGAGCCGCGCAGCTTCTCGCACACGCGCCGGTCGCGCAGCAGGCGCGACACGCGCGCCAGCGCCTTCAGGTGATCGGCACCCGCACCCTCGGGTGCGAGCAGCAGGAAGATCAGGTCGACCGGCTGCTCGTCGATCGATTCGAAATCGATCGGCTTCTCCAGCCGCGCGAACACGCCCGACAGGCGCTT
>JAEUKY010000234.1 GCA_016794005.1 Rhodospirillales bacterium | reverse complement strand
CTGGACCGAGCGCTTCATCGCGCGGCGGAACGCCACGCGGCGCTCGAGCTGCTGGGCGATGTTCTCGGCGATCAGCTTGGCGTCGATCTCGGGCTTGCGGATCTCGACGATGTTGAGGCTGACCTCGGCCTTCGTGAGCTTCGCGACTTCCGAGCGCAGCTTCTCGATGTCCGCGCCCTTCTTGCCGATCACCACGCCCGGACGGGCGGTGTGCAGCGTGATGCGGGCCTTCTTGGCCGGACGCTCGATGACGACGCGGGCGAGACCGGCCTGCAGGAGCTTGTCCTGCAGCCAGGCGCGCAGGCGCAGGTCCTCGTGCAGGAGGCGCGAGTACGCCACGTCGGCGAACCAGCGGGAGTCCCACGTGCGGTTGATGCCGAGGCGCAGCCCGATCGGATTGATTTTCTGACCCATCGATTGCTCCTCAGGCCGCTTTCTTCGCGTCGGCCTTGGCGGCCTTCTTGTCTTCGCGCTCGCGCACGACGACGGTGAGATGGCTGAACGGCTTGGTGACCGACGCCGACTTGCCGCGGCCGCGCGCATGGAAGCGGCGCAGCTGGAACGACTTGCCGACGAAGGCTTCGGCGACGACCAGGCGGTCGACGTCGAGCTGGTGGTTGTTCTCGGCGTTCGCGATCGCGGACTCGAGCACCTTCTTGACCGTGCCGGCGATGCGGCGCTTCGAGAAGGTCAGCTCGGCAAGCGCCGTCTGCGCCGTCTTGCCGCGGATCGCGTCGGCGACGAGGCCGAGCTTGCGCGGCGAGATGCGGATCGAGCGCAGGATGGCGCGCGCTTCCGTGTCCTTCAGCGAACGGGGGCGAGCGGGCTTGCTCATGTCACTTCCTCTCCGCGGCCTTGTCGCCGCCGCCGCCGCCCGTCGCCGTGTGACCGGCGAAGGTGCGCGTGGGCGAGAACTCGCCGAATTTGTGGCCGACCATGTTCTCGGTCACGAGAACGGGCAGGAACTTGTGCCCGTTGTAAACGCCGAACGTGAGGCCGACGAACTGCGGCAGGATCGTCGAGCGGCGCGCCCAGATCTTGATGATCTCGTTGCGGCCCGACGCGCGGGATTTTTCTGCCTTCTTGAGGAGGTACCCGTCGACGAACGGGCCCTTCCAGACTGAGCGAGACACCGGTTGCCTCCGCTATTTCGCGTTGCGCCGGCGGACGATCATCTTGTCCGTCGACTTGTTGTGGCGGGTCTTGAAACCCTTGGTCGGCTGGCCCCACGGGGTCACCGGATGACGGCCGCCCTTGGTGCGGCCTTCGCCGCCGCCGTGCGGATGGTCGATCGGGTTCATTGCCGTGCCGCGCACCGTCGGGCGGATGCCCATCCAGCGGCTGCGGCCGGCCTTACCGATCTTGACGTTCTGCTGGTCGGGGTTCGAGACCGCGCCGATCGAGGCCCAGCACTCGGCCGAGACCTTGCGCAGTTCGCCCGACGAGAGGCGCAGGATCGCGTAACCGGCGTCCTTGCCGACGAGCTGGACGTAGGTGCCGGCGGCGCGGGCCATCTGGCCGCCGCGACCCGTCTTGAGCTCGACGTTGTGCACGATCGTGCCGACCGGAATGCCGCGCAGCGGCAGCGCGTTGCCCGGCTTGATGTCGGCCTTCTCGCCCGAGACGACCTTGTCGCCGGCGGCCAGACGCTGCGGCGCCAGGATGTAGGCCTTCTCGCCGTCGGCATAGGTCACCAGCGCGATGTACGCCGAACGGTTCGGATCGTACTCGATGCGCTCGACCGTCGCTTCGACGTCGTGCTTCTTCCGCTTGAAGTCGACGATGCGGTACTTCTTGCGCGCGCCGCCGCCGTGATGGCGCGTCGTGATGCGGCCGAGATTGTTGCGGCCGCCGGTCTTCGCGCTACCCTCGACGAGCGGCTTGTGCGGCTCGCCCTTCCACAGACCCGTACGGTCGACGAGCACCAGCTGGCGCAGGCCGGGGGTCTTGGGTTTGAAACTCTTGAGAGCCATTGCCCGATCTCTCCGCTCAGAGGGTCGCAGTGACGTCGATGGTCTGGCCGGCGGCCAGCGTCACGATCGCCTTCTTCCAGTCCGAGCGCTTGCCGGGGATCCCCTTGAAGCGCTTCGTCTTGCCCTGGACGACGATCGTGTTGACGGCCTTCACCTTGACCGAGAACAGCGTCTCGACGGCCGCCTTGATCAGCGGCTTGGAGGCGTCTTCGCGGACCTTGAAGGTCACCTGGTTGTACTCGGACCCGCGCGTCGCCTTCTCGGTGATCACGGGGGCGAGGATGACGCCGTAGAGCGTCTCCTTCGGATATGCGACGGCCTTGCTCACTTCAGGCGCTCCTGCAGGGCGGCGACGGCTTCGCGCGTCAGCACGAGCGTGTCGCGGCGGAGGATGTCGTACACGTTGGCGCCCTGCATCGGCAGGACGTCGATGTGCGGGATGTTGCGCGCGGCCTTGGCGAAGTTCTCGTCCACGGCCGGGCCGTCGACGAACAGGGCCGAAGCGATGCCCAGCTTCTTGAAGCGCTGGGCGAGATCCTTGGTCTTCGGCGCGCCGAGCTTGGTCGTGTCGAGCACGATCAGCTTGCCTTCGGCCTGCTTGGCCGAGAGCGCCGACTTCAGCGCCAGCTTGCGGACCTTCTTGGGAAGGTCGTGCGCGTGGCTGCGCGGCGTCGGGCCGAAGATGATGGCGCCGTGGCGCCACTGCGGCGAACGCGTCGAGCCCTGGCGCGCGCGCCCCGAGCCCTTCTGCGCCCACGGGCGCTGGCCGCGACCCGAGACTTCGCCGATTTCCTTGGTGTCGTGCGTGCCGGCACGGCGCTTGGCGAGCTGGTAGCGCACCATGCGCGCGAGGATGTCCGGGCGCGAGGGGAGACCGAAGATCTCCTCGGCGAGATCGATCTCGCCTGCCGTCCCGTTATCCAGCGTCTTGACCGCGATCTTCATAATCCGCGTTCCTCGTTTCAGGCCGCAGCCGCTTTGCGGAGCGACGCGGGCTGCGGCGCTTCCTTGGGCAGCTTGCGCTTGACCGCATCGCTGACGAGAACGAACGAACCCGCCTGGCCCGGGACAGCGCCCCGCACCATGATCAGGCCCTTGTCGGCGTCCGTCGCGACGATCTTCAGATTCTGCACCGTGATGTTCGCGGTGCCCATGTGGCCGGCCATCTTCTTGCCCTTGAACGTGCGGCCCGGATCCTGGCGCTGGCCGGTCGAGCCGTGGCTGCGGTGCGCCACCGACACGCCGTGCGAAGCTTCGAGACCGGCGAAGTTCCAGCGCTTCATGACGCCCTGGAAGCCCTTGCCCGTGGTCGAGCCGGCGACGTCGACGAACTGGCCGGCGATGAAATGGTCGGCGGAGATCTCCGCGCCCACCTCGAGCAGCTTGTCCTTCGGCACCCGGAACTCGGCGAGCTTGCGCTTGGGCTCCACCTTCGCCTTGGCGTAGTGGCCGCGCAGCGGCTTGCCGACATTCTTGACCTTCGCCTTGCCGACGCCGAGCTGGAGGGCGGTGTAGCCATCCTTCTCCTGCGTGCGCACAGCGACGACCTGGCAATGATCGAGCTTCAGCACCGTCACGGGGACGTGGCTGCCCTCCTCCGAGAAGAGGCGGGTCATGCCGATCTTGCGCGCGATAACTCCCGTCCGCATG
>JAEUKY010000218.1 GCA_016794005.1 Rhodospirillales bacterium | reverse complement strand
GGGAAGGCGACATTGAACGCCGTCTCGACCGCGATGCATGCGCCCAGCGCCCACAGCGCGCGCGGCCGGCGCAGCAGATAGGGGCTGAGGAAACGCCAGAGGGCGGCGAGCGACGCGCGGACGTCGGCGAACGTGAACTGGCGGATTTCCGCTTCGCCGGAATCCTCCAGTTCGTCGTCCTCTTCGTCGTCGATCCCGTCGGGTTGCCTTTCCATCGTGCCGTCAGCCTTCCTTCGACTGGAAGCAGAGGCGCAGGCTGTCGATGTCGTCGAACCACGTATCCGGACCGAAGCCGGCGGCAAGGACCGCCTGCCAGAGCGACGCGAGCTTCGCCGGATCGCCGACCGCCGGGACGAAGCCGGCGTCGCGCAGATGTTCGGACCATTCCCAACAGGCACGAAGGCGCGGCACGCCGTCGACCAGGTCGTAGCGCCCGGCATGGTGGAGGGCGAGTTCCGCCGTCGCCGAGCCGAAGAACAGCCCGCGCCGCGCGACGCGACGGAGTTCGGCGAGCGCATCGGCAAGGCCGGCGTCGGATACATGCGCGAGGCATGTCTCGTAAACGAGGTCGAACCGGCCATCCTCGAACGGCAGGTCGCGCGCGTCGCCGCAGACGTTGTGCGCGGCGAGATCGGCCGGCGTGCGGCCGTGGATCGCGCGGTTGTTCTCGATCCCGACGGCATCGAGCCCGGCCGCGCGCAGTTCGCCGACAAGCTCACCGCTCGCCGAACCCGCCACGAGGACCGAGAAGCGCTCGCCAAGGCCCCAGACCGAGCGCGCCAGCGAAACGATCGTGCCCGCGTCGAGGAACCGCTTGCGCGCCCGCACATACTCGCCAAGCCCGCGATAATCCGCGAAATGCGCCGGACCGATGCGTCTGGCCGGCTTCCTGCGACGCGGGAGCAGGCGAACGACGGCGTCGAGCGCAAGGTCGCTTGCCGCGTCGGCCGAATCCGCGACCGCATTGATCGTCGAATCGAACAGGTAATCGCCGACAAGATAGAGTCCGGGGTGGCGCGACGGCTCCGGTACGTGGTTGGTGAAAAGGTCGCGCTCCGGCGCGCCGCCCGGCAGCGCGTTGACCGACGAAAGCCAGCGATGCACGGCCGCCTCGCGCTTGGTCGCAGCACCCTGCCGAAGATCCGCCGGCAGACTGTCGAGCACGCGGGCCACGATCGTCGCGTCGTCGAGATTGGCCATCTCGAGCGCCGCGTTGCCGGCGACGAGCCAGCCGAGGATGCCGGCCCCGCCGCTGTCGCCGCGCGAACTTTCGTCGTAGACGCAACAGCCGCCGAAAGCGTCGCTGATCCACCAGTCGTCCTTGATCCGGTCGCGCCAGAACGGCTTCTCGAACAGGACCGAGACGCGCAGGTAATGGCCGGGCCGGTCGAAATAGCGGACATGGCGCGCCATCGCCGCATCGAGCAGGCCGCCTTCCCATTCGAGCTGGGCGAGCGCGCTCAGCGGCAGGGCCACGACCAGCACGTCGAAGTCGCGCGCCGCGTCGCCCTGCGGACCGCGAAGCGCCACCCGGTAACGGCCTTCGTCGGTGCGGCCGACGCGCGAAACGCGCGTGTCCATGACGAATTCGGCCGCATTCGCGCGCGCGAGTTCGGCGGCGAGCGCGTCCGTGATCGCCTGCGCCCCGCCCTGCACCTTGACGAGCTTGATGTATCCGTCGACGTCCATCAGCACGTTGCGCATGACGTTGAGCGCATTCGTGAGATGCGGCGGTGCCGCGACATCGCTGTGCACGGCCGAACGGACGAAGCGCCGCGCCGCGTCGCCCTGCACGCGCGAATGGATCAGGTCGAGACCGTTGGTCCGGCCGAGTGCACGCAACGCCGGCGCATCGCCGCGGCCGTCGTAGTATTCGGCCGTCGAGATCGTTTCGGCGCAGAAACGGTGGAACGCCTCGACCTCGCTGCGCGTCGCGAGGTCGAGTGCCGCCAGCCCGTCGAGAATGCGGTCGCCGACGACGAACGTGTTGGAATCGATCGGCCGGCTTTTCAGTCCGAGTGCGGCGACGAGATCGGCGAGCGGGTCCGCACCCAGCGCCGTATAGTCGTAGATCTCCGCCACGCCCGCGTCATAGGCGACGCCGCTTTCGGGAAATCTCCGGGACAGGAGCTTGCCGCCGAGCCTGTCCGTCGATTCGATGACGGTCAGGCGGACGCGGTCGGTGCACTTGGCCTTGAAGTGTCTTGCCGCCATCAGGCCGCCGGGCCCACCCCCGACGATTCCTACTTCGATCATATGCGCTACGTCTCGATTCCGACTCCGCACCCCCCGAGTCGCGGCGGAGTCACGCGCCTCGATACTCCCAAACCGGGCCGGAATGAAGGCGGATCAGCGCCAGCGCAGCAACCGTCGTTCGATGCGGGTCAGGGCTGTCCCCAGCGCAAGCCCGAGGATCGAGATCAGAAGCACGCCTGCAAGCAGTTGGTCGGTCAGCATCAGGTTGCCGGCCTGCAGGATGAAGGCCCCGATACCGTACTGGGCGCCGATCATCTCGGCCGACACCAGCAGGATCAAGGCGATGGACGTACTGATGCGGAAGCCCGCAAGAATGCCCGGCAGGGCACCGGGCAGCACGACCTTGCGCAAGACGTCGGCGGCCGGCAGGTCGAAGCTCTGGGCCATTCGGATCAGGTTGCGCGGTACCGCGTCGATCGCCGCATAGGTCGCGATTGCCGTCGGGAAGAAGACGCCCAGCGCGATCGTCGCGATTTTCGAAGCCTCGCCGATCCCCAGCCACAGGATCAGCAGCGGCAGCAGCGAGATTTTCGGGATCGGGAACAGGGCCGAGACGAACGGCACGCCGACGGCCCGGCCCAGCGACCACACGCCGATGGCGAAGCCCGCCGCAAGCCCGCAGCCCGTGCCGACGGTCCAGCCGCCGGCAAGACGCACGAGGCTTTCCGAAACGTGCCGCCAGAGCGTGCCGGCGTTCCAGAGTTCGCCGAGCGCAAGAAGCACCGAGCTGGGTGCAGGCAGGAAGATCGGCGACACATAGCCGCGCGCGACCGCGAATTCCCAAAATGCCACCAGACCGACGAACGCGACGAGTGCGGCCCCGCGGACCGGCACGTGCGCGAAGCCTCCGCCGCGGAACGCGACCGGACGACGCTCAGCCATCGGCGATCTCGCGTTCGGCGACCTGGGCTTCCGCACGGATCGCGTCCCACAGGCGCTCGCCGAGTTCGGCCATCGCCCGCGCGGCGACCGGCATGGCGCGATCGGCCTGCGGCAGGTCGACGGCGACGATTTCCTTGATGCGGCCGGGCCGGCGCGACAGCACGCAGATCCGGTCGGCGAGCCGGATCGCCTCGTGCAGGTTATGCGTGACGTAAACCGACGTCGTGCGCGTGGCGAGCCAGAGCTTGAGGAAATCTTCCATCAGCAGGTCGCGCGTCTGCGCGTCGAGTGCCGAAAGCGGTTCGTCCATCAGCAGGATGGCCGGATCGACGGCGAGTGCGCGCGCGATCCCGACGCGCTGGCGCATGCCGCCTGAAAGCTGGCGGGGGAACGCGGTGCTGAATTCCGTCAGGTTCGTGCGCGCAAGCGCTTCGCCCACGCGCGCGCGCAGTTCACCCGCCGCAAGGTTCCGGTGTTCAAGCGCCAGCGCCACGTTGCCTTCCACCGTGCGCCACGGCAGCAGCGCGAAATCCTGGAAGATGTACGTGATCGGATTGAGCGACCCGGCCGGTGGATTCCCCGCGACCGACACGCGGCCCGCCGACGGCTTGAGGATGCCGCCCATGATGCCGAGCAAAGTCGACTTGCCGCAGCCCGACGGCCCGAGCAGAGCCAGACACTCGCCGGCGCGGACGGTGAGGTCGATGCCGTCGAGGACCTCGAGCGCGCCGTAGCGGTGCGAGATCCCCTCGCAGACGAGTTCCACCTCAGCTCCGCGGCACGTTCATGTGTCCGCGCACGAACGAGAGATCGACGATGTCCTTGCCGTTGACGTCGCGCGCGACGAGCCCGGCCTGCTGCCAGAAGGCGATCTGGTTGTAGATGTCGCCCACGTCGAGGCGGCCCTGCGCATCCACGAACGGAAGCCCGATCGTGACGAGCTCGGGCGACTGCTGTACGGCGCGCGCGACCACGCCGATCGTCTCGGCGAAATTGGTGCCGCGCACCTCTTTCCCGGCGGCGTCGCGCTGGTTGAAGGCGGCATTGAAGTCGGCGGCGCCGCGCAGATAGCCGCGGATGAAGCGCTCGACCAGATCGCGCTTCTCCGAAATCGCGCGCGGGCTGGTGAAGAGCGCGCCGAGCTGCCACGGCGTCTCGTCGCCGACCCAGGCGAGGATCTTGCCGGCCTTGTCGGCTTCGAGCGCACGCGCCAGCGTGACGGGCACGATCACCGCGTCGACCTGACCGCCCTTGAAGGCGGCTTGCATGTTCGGCAGCGTCTGCAGCGGCACGAGCGTGACGCTCGCCGGATCGAACCCGTACTTGCGCGCGATCAGACCGAGCGCGTAGTGGAAGGTTGAACCCGCCGTCGTGATGCCCAGGCGTTTGCCGGGGAAATCCCTGATCGAGCGGAACCCCTTCTCGATCGCCGCGTTGGTCGCCATGTAGGCGTTGAGCTCGAAACCCTTCTCCTCGCGGCTCTGCGCCGCGACGATCTTGAGCGCGCCCTTGCCCGCGAGATTGAAGAATGCGGCCGTCAGGCCGGTCACGCCGAAGTCGGCATCGCCCGACGTGACCGCGACGGGCACCTGCTGGGCGGCGGTGAAGTACTTGAGCTCGACGTCGAGGCCGGCCTCGCGCCAGTAGCCGCGTTCGGCCGCGATGAAGACGGGCCCGGAGGACGACAGGCGCAGCACGCCGACCGACGTCTTCGTCAGGTTCTGCGCGCGCGCAAGCGAAGGTGCGGCGAGGCCGGCGACGGCCCCGGCAAGTGCGGCGCGGCGCGTGATGCGGATCATGTTGGCGTTCCTCGTGGACGATGGGCGGGGGCGCCTTGCGGCACTTCGGGATTTGTGGGTGTATATGAACGGGACGGCGGACGGCTGTCAAAGGGGGCGGAACCGACGATGGCAGGACCGACGCAGGCCGTCCGGCGCGTGGTTTCGCTTCTTCCCGCCGCCACCGAGATCGTCGCGGCACTGGGTGCGGCGGGCGAACTGGTCGCCCGCAGCCACGAATGCGACTTTCCCGCTTCGGTCGGCGACCTGCCCGCCGTGTCGGCCCCGCGGATCGACCCCGCGCGGCCGTCGGCCGCGATCGAGGCCGATGTCCGCGCCCGTCTCGAAGCCGCCCTGTCGATTTACCGCATCGACGCCACCGCCCTGCGCGACGCCCGGCCCGACCTGATCGTCACGCAGACGATGTGCGACGTCTGCGCCGTCAGTCCCGCCGACGTCGAAGCCGCACTCGCCGAGTGGACCGGTGCACGTCCGCGGATCGTGGCGCTCGCCCCCGCCACGCTCGCCGACGTACTCGGCGACATCGGGCGCGTGGCCGCGGCACTGGGCCGCGCGGAGGCCGGCGCTTCGCTCGCCGCGCAGATGCGCACGCAGATGGACGAGATCGCGGCACGCTGTGCGGGCGCCAACGCGCGCCCGAGTGTCGCCACAATCGAATGGCTCGATCCGCCGATGGCAGGCGGAAACTGGATGCCCGAGCTTGTCGGGATGGCCGGCGGCAGGAACCTGTTCGGCGCGCCCGGCGCACATTCGCCGTGGCTCGATCCGGAGGCGCTTGCCGCCGCCGATCCCGACATCGTGCTCGTCGTGCCCTGCGGATTCGGCATCGCGCGCACGCGCACGGAACTCGACGCCCTCGCCGACAGGCCTTGGCTGCGCGCGCTGCGCGGGCGCATCGTCCTTGCCGACGGCAACCGCTATTTCAACCGGCCGGGGCCGCGGCTGGTCGAATCGCTGGAAATCCTCGCCGAAATCCTGCATCCGGAGATCTGCGACTATGGCCATCGCGACGACGGCTACGCGGACTGGAAACAAGCGGACGGGAACCGATGAAACTGCTGCGCATCCTCTTCGTCTTCGTCTCGGTCTTCGCCGCATTGCCTGCAACGGCGCAGGACACCGGCACGCCCGACGAGATCGAGAAACTGATACGCACGATCGAGAACGAGGAAAGCCGGACCGAGTTTCTCGACCAGCTCAAGACGCTGCTGCGCCTGCGGCAGTCGGGCGAAGTGCCCGCCATCGCGGCACCGGCCGACCAACCCGTCGAGCAGATCGCGCGCGTGGCCAACACGTTCGCCGAGCAGCTTTCCGACCAGATCGAGGAAGTGACGAAGGCCGTGCTGCAGGCCGCCGCCTTCGTCGCCGATGCGCCGAAGTTCCTGTCGTGGTTCGACAGCCAGATCGGCGATACGCAGAACCGCGACCGGCTGGTCGAGATCCTGTGGAAGCTCGTCGCCGTGCTCGCGGCCGGCTGGATCGCCGAATGGATCGCGTCGCGCGCCCTCGAC
>JAEUKY010000189.1 GCA_016794005.1 Rhodospirillales bacterium | reverse complement strand
CTGCCGTGGGACCGGCTGCAGCGCGAGGGGGCCGTCACCTACCCCGCCGACGACGCGGCGCATGCCGGCCACGACATCCTGTTCGGCGACGGCTTCCCGACGAAGACGCGGCGCGCGCGCCTGGTCCCCGTCGATTTCCTGCCGCCGGGCGAGGAAACCGACGCGAGCTATCCGCTGGTGCTGAGCACCGGGCGCCTGCTGGAGCATTGGCACACCGGTGCCATGACGCGCCGGGCGGCCACGCTCGACAGCCTCGAACCCGTCGCCGTCGCGTCGATGAACCGGCGCGAGATCGCGACGCGCGGCCTCGCCGACGGCGGCTTCGTGCGCATCGAGACGCGCCACGGCCGCATCGAGGCCACGCTGCGCGCCGATCCCGACGTGCCCGACGGGATGGTCTACATGCCGTTCTGCTTCGTCGAGGCGCCCGCGAACCGGCTGACGAACGCCGAACTCGACCCATTCGGCAAGATCCCGGAATTCAAATACACCGCCGCGCGCGTGGCGCCCGTCTAGGCCGTCGCGGGCGCTGCCCGCCGCCGTCCCAGCAGCCACAGCACGATGGCGACGTTGCCGGCGTTCCAGACGACGCCGTTGAGGAATGCGGCAGAATAGCTGCCCGAGAGATCGAAGATGGCGCCGGCAAGCCAGCCGCCCAGCCCCATGCCGGCGAGCGAGGCCATCAGCACGATGCCCACGCGCGTGCCCGCCTCCGCCGCCGGGAAATACTCGCGCACGACCAGCGCGTAGCTCGGGACGATGCCGCCCTGCACGAGCCCGAACAGCGCCGACACGATGTAGAGCGAGGCGAGGCCGTCGAAGAAAAGATAGAGGGCGAGCGAGGCCATCTGCAGGAACGAGCCGAGCAGCAGGTTGGCGAGCCCGCCGATCCGGTCGGCGACGAAGCCGAACAGCATGCGGCTGAGGATGCCGATGGCGAGCATTACCGACAGCATCTCGGCCCCGCGCGCGGCCCCGAAACCCAGATCGGTGCAGTAGGCGACGAGGTGGACCTGCGGCATCGCCATCGCCACGCAGCACATCAGCGCCGCCGTCGCCAGAAGGAACGTCAGCAGCGGGCGCGGCACGTCGAGCGACAGCCGCCCGTCGCGCACGCTGGGAACCGACGGCGCCACCGGCCGGCGGCGCAGCAGCAGGGCGAGCGGCAGCATCGTCGCCGCGCACGCGATCGCGATGCCCAGATACGTCTGCCGCCAGCCGAACTCGTCGAGGAAGGGCTGCATCAGCGGCGGCCACAGCGCGCCGGCGAAATAATTGCCCGACGCACACAGCGCCGTCGCGATGCCGCGCCGCCGGTCGAACCAGCGCGACACGTCGGCCATCAGCGGCGCGAAGGTCGCCGAGCTGCCGAACATCGCGATGGCGACACCCTGGATCAGCGAGAAGGTCCACACGTCGGGTGCGAGCGAGGCGAGCGCGAAGCCCGCCGCCATCGTCGCCGAACCGAGCAGGACGGGCACCATCGCGCCGAACCGGTCGGTGAGCCAGCCCATGACGATGCCGCCGCCCGCGAAGCCCAGCAGCGTGGCGGTGCTGGCGAACGCCACGGCCCCGCGCGAGACGCCGAAATCGGCCTGGAGTGCGGGCATGATGATGACCGGCGACCACATGCCGATGCCGCCCAGCGAGCCGAGCACCACGCAGACGGCCAGCCGGTACCAGGAATAGGGCGTGTCGTAGACCGTCGGTGCGGTTCCCGTCATCGCCTCGCGGCCTGGATCGCCGCCCATACGCGCGACGGCGTGGCCGGCATGTCGACATGCCGGATGCCGAGCGGCGACAGCGCATCGACGAGCGCGTTCATGACGCTGGGCAAGGCGCCCGCACAGCCTGCCTCGCCGCAGCCCTTGGCCCCCAGCGGGTTCGTCTTCGCCGGCACCGAGTGGGCCGCGAAGACGAAGCCCGGCACGTCGGCCGCGCGCGGCATCGCATAGTCCATGAACGAGCCGGTCAGCACGCTGCCGTGCTCGTCGTAGCGCACGCTTTCCATCAGCGCCTGCCCGATGCCCTGCACCACGCCGCCATGCACCTGGCCTTCGACCAGCATCGGGTTGATGACGGTGCCGAAATCGTTGACGGCCGAGTATTTCACGACGTCGACGATTCCGGTCTCGGGATCGACCTCGACCTCGGCCACGTGGCAGCCGTTGGGAAACGCCGACGGCGCCTCCTGGAACACGTGCGTCACGTCGAGCGTGGCCGGCACGCCTTCGGGCAGCTTCAGGCCGCCGCGCAGTTTCGCCGCCAGCTCCATGATGCCGACGGCGCGGTCCGTGCCCGCGATGACGAAGCGGCCTTGCGCGAACTCGATGTCGGCTTCCGCCGCTTCCAGCGCCACGGCCGCGATCTTGCGGCCCGCTTCGATCACCTTGTCGCTTGCCTCGACGATGGCCGCACCGCTCGCCATCATCGACTTCGACCCGCCCGTGCCGCCGCCGGCGACCAGCGCGTCGCTGTCGCCCTGGAACAGGCGCACGCTCTCGAAAGGCACGCCGAGCTTTTCCACCAGCACCTGCGCGAAGGGCGTGGCGTGGCCCTGGCCGTAGTCGAGCGTGCCGGTCACGATGGTGACGGTACCGTCGGCACCGAAGCGGATGCCGCCCATCTCCTTGGTCGGCGGTGCCGTCACTTCGAGGAACGCGCCGATACCGCGCCCGCGAAGCTTCCCCTTCGCCTTGCTTTCGGCCTTGCGCGCCTCGAAGCCGTTCCAGTCGGCGAGTGCCAGCGCCTTGTCGAGCAGGGTCGTGAAATCGCCGCTGTCGTAGACCATGCCCGAGGGTGCGGACCACGGCATCTCGGCGGGCTTGATGTGGTTGCGCCGGCGCAGTTCGACCCGGTCGATGCCCATGCCGGCGGCCGCGGCGTCGATGAGCCGCTCCATGAAGTAGTTTCCTTCCGGACGGCCCGCCCCGCGATAGGGACCGACCGGCGTGGTGTTCGTGAACATCGTGCGCACCGCGACCTCGATCAGCGGGGTGCGGTACGGCCCGACCATGTTCTTGGCGATGTTGAGCGTCAGCGGGATCGGCCCGACCTGCGTGAGGTAGGCGCCGTGGTTGCCGAAGCCCGTGACGCGCGCGGCAAGGAAGTTGCCGTCCTTGTCGAGGGCGAGTTCGCCCGTCACCTCGCCGTCGCGGCCGTGCTGGTCGGACAGGAAGCTCTCCGACCGTTCGTCGGTCCATTTGACCGGCAGGCCGAGCGCACGCGCCGCATGGAACAGGCACACATATTCCGGGTAGACCTGCGCCTTCATGCCGAACGAGCCGCCGACATTGCCGGTCAGCACGCGCACCTTGTCGGCAGGCACCTTCAGGATGTCGGTGGCGATCGAGTTGCGCAGGCCGAACACGCCCTGGCTGCCGACATTGATCGTCCAGCGGCCGGCGGCGGGATCG
>JAEUKY010000164.1 GCA_016794005.1 Rhodospirillales bacterium | reverse complement strand
CGACATAGCCGGCCCCGCCGGTGACGAGGATCTTGGGGAAGCGCGGCTGGGTCATGAGGCGGCCGGTCGGGCTGGGGTTGCTTCGGTGCGGATCGTGTAGCCGGCCGCCAGCGCGTCGCGCCGGAACATCTCGACCGTCTCGCGCGAATAGGCGGCAAGGTCGCGCCCGATCAGCGGCAGCTTGGCCAGCAGGTCGGACGTGACCGTCACGATGGGACAGCCGATCGCGTCGGCCTGCACGATGTTGAGAAGCTCGCGCGGGCTTGCCCACAGCAGTTCGGCGCGCGGGCGTACCGCGAGGATCTTCAGCGCTTCGGCCATGACCGGCACCGGGTCGACGCCGGTATCGGCGATGCGCCCCGCGAAGACCGAGACGATGGCCGGCGCGGCGGGCGCGAGTGCCGCGGCGCATGCGCGTACCTGCGCCAGCGTCAGCACGGCCGTGACGTTGACGGCGATCCCGTCCGCCGACAGGCGCGCCACGAGCGGGGCCGAACTGTTGCCGGCCGTGTCGGTGACGGGAATCTTCACGTAGACGTTCGGTCCCCACGACGCGATCGCGCGCGCCTGGCGTTCCATCGTCGGGAAATCGTCGGCAAAAACCTCGAGCGAGACGGGCCGGTCGGGGATCGCCTGCAGCACGCGCCGGCCGAACGACTCGTAGTCGGCGATGCCGGCCTTGCGCATCAACGTCGGGTTCGTCGTGAAGCCCTTGATGCGCGGATCGGCGGCGAGAAGCAGCATCGCGTCGAGATCGGCGCCGTCGGCGAAAATCTTGATGCGCAGGGGCGTCATGCCGTCGCCGCCTGCGGCGACAGGATCCAGCGCGCGGCGGCCGCGATCCCGTCGACGCGCGCGTCGGGCCGCGCTTGCGGCGGATCGTAGCCGCGGTCGACGAACACGGTGCGGCAGCCGGCCGCGATTCCCGCCGCGATGTCGCTTGCCCGGTCGCCGACCATGACGCTGGCGGAAAGGTCGAGGCCGAGACGCGCGGCCGCGCGCGTCAGCATCCCGGGGCGCGGCTTGCGGCAATCGCATCCGGCGTCCTGCGCATGCGGGCATGTCTCGATGGCGGCAAGCGGCATCGCGCGGCGCAGCACGTCGTGCATCGCCTCGACCGTTTCGGCCGCGACTTGGCCGTTGGCGATGTCGGGCTGGTTCGTCGCGACGACGACGGCCCAGCCGGCGGCGTCCAGCGCACGCACCGCTTCGGCCGCCCCGTCGTAGATGCGGAAATCCGCGAGCCGGCGCACCGCGAAGCTGCGCCCGTCGCGGAACTCCGGCACCGCGAGCACGCCGTCGCGGTCGAGGAAGGCGGCGCGCCGGCCTACCATTTGGTGGCCTGGCGCTGGAGGACGGGATGCGAGACCAGGCAGTGCCAGACGACCGCCTGGAACGCCTCGGCATGCGGCGTCGTGCGCGCGGCCGAAACGGCCGGGACCGTCACGACGATGTCGCCGCGCCGCGCGGCGTCGCCTTCCGCCCGGCCGACGATGCCGAACACGGCGGCACCCGCCGCCTTCGCCGCGTCGATCGCGCGCACGAGATTGACGCTGACGCCGCGCGCGGCATCGCCACCGCCGACCGACAGCACGAGCACGGCGTCGGCGGCCGAAATCCGGCTGACGGCGAGATAGCCCGCGAACGCGGTCTCCCAGCCTTCGTCGTTCGTGCGCGCGGTCAGCTCGGCGACGTTGTCGGTGGGCGCATAGGCCTCGATCCCGCACAGCTTGCGGAAATCGTTGACCGCATGCGCCGCGTTGGCCGCCGAGCCGCCGACGCCGAGCACGAAAAGCCGCCCGCCGCGCGTCCGCAGTGCCGCCAGTTCGCCCGCCAGCCGCTCGATCGCGTCGCGGTCGATCCGCTCGCAGATGCGCGCGGCTTCCTCGAAATAGGTGGCGACGTGCGACATGGCGTCTGTCCGATGGCGGGGCGCTGCCCAGAACGGGGCCAAGGGCTTGGCGCGCCTCGATTTCCCTCGCGGAGTCGCCGCGAATCGCGTCGACGTTGCAGCTTCAGTTGCGCGTCGGCCGGTGTCAAGCCGAGCCAAGCCGGACCCGTTCCTGCTACATTGGCGACTCGACAGAATCAGACAAGGCTCCACCCGATGCTCGACCTCTATGTCTGGCCGACGCCGAACGCCTACAAGGTTTCGATCCTGCTGGAAGAACTCGGCCTTTCCTACGACGTGCACGCCGTCGATATCGGCAAGGGCGACCAGTTCAAGCCCGATTTCCTCAAGATCAGCCCCAACAACAAGATGCCCGCCCTCGTCGACAGCGACGGACCGGGCGGCACGCCCTATGCGGTTTTCGAGTCCGGCGCGATCCTGATGTACCTCTGCGACAAGCCGGGCACCCAGGGCGCGCGCTTCCTGCCCGCCGACATGCGAAAGCGCTACGACGTCATCCAGTGGCTGATGTTCCAGATGGGCGGCATCGGGCCCATGTTCGGGCAGGCCCACCATTTCCGCCGGTACGCGCCCGAACCGATCAAGTACGCGGTCGACCGCTACACGAACGAGACGGCGCGCCTCTACGGCGTGCTCGACCGGCGCCTGGCCGAGGTGCCGTATCTCGCCGGCGAGTATTCCATCGCCGACATCGCCGTGTTCCCGTGGACGCGCAGCTACGAGCGCCAGGGCCAGAATCTCGCCGACTTCCCCAACGTGAAGCGCTGGTTCGACGCGATCGACGCGCGGCCGGCCGTCGTGCGCGGGCTCAAGCTGCTGGCCGATCGCCGGCGCGTCGGCCCGATGGACGACAGGCAGAAGGAAGTCCTGTTCGGCGCAACCCAGTACGCAAAGCGGTAGGAGACACCCAATGCTGTTCGTCGAACTCGTCGAACTCTATGCGCGCTACGGCTTCCAGATCCGGTCCAGCATCTCGCCCTTCATGCTGACGAAGATCTCGAACAGCCCGGCCGACGACGGCACCTTCACCTACGCGATCAAGGACGGCGTCAATATCGGCCATTCGGGCGGCGGCATCAGCCTGTCGGAGGTCTCGCTGGTCGAGAATATCGGCGAGGTCTACGCGCCGAAGCGCATCTTCGCGATCGGCTGCTCGTTCGGGTGGAGCACGCTGGCGCTGGCCAAGGCGATGCCGGCGGCCAAGATCGTCGCGATCGACATCGGCCTCGGCATGGGGCGCGAGGGGCTGGAACTGACCAACCGCATCGCGCGCGAGAACGGCTTCAACGTGACCGGCGTGCTGGGCGCTTCGCCGACCGACGTGCCGGCGACGGTGAAGGCCCATCTCGACGGGCCGGTCGACATGGTCTTCATCGACGCCGACCATTCGAACGAGGCGCAGACGGCCGACTTCGAGGGTATTCTGCCCTTCTGCGCGCCCGACGCCGTGTTCGTGTTCCACGACGTGGTCGTCTGCCAGATGCTGGATTCGTTCAAGGCGATCGCCGCGAAGATGCCGGGCCACAAGCCGCGCATCCTGACGCGCACGGCCTCGGGCATGGGCATCCTCGTGCCGCACGGCAAGCTGCCCGCACTCGACCGCGTTCTCGACGCCTATTCCGATCCGTTCGGCGTCGTCCCGGTCTGAGCTTCCGCGGGGCGGGATTTCCGCACCCGCTCGCTCGCGCTTTTAAGCTGGCCGCACGCGGCGAAGATGTCGCTGCCGCGCGGCTTGCGCACCGGGCTGGGGTAGCCCGCGTCGTTGACGATCTGCGCGAACTTCGCGATCGCCTCTTCGCTCGAACACTCGAACGGCGCGCCCGGCCAGGCGTTGAACGGGATCAGGTTGATCTTGGCGGGGATGCCGGCGATGAGCTTGACCAGTGCCCGCGCATCGGCCGGGCTGTCGTTCACGCCCTTCAGCATGACGTATTCGAACGTGATGCGCCGCGCGTTCGACAGCGTGGGATAGGACCGGCACGCGTCGAGAAGCTCGGCGATCGGGTATTTCTTGTTGAGCGGCACGATCACGTCGCGCAGCTCGTCGGTGACGGCGTGCAGCGAGATCGCCAGCATCACGCGCAGCTCCTCGCCGCAGCGCCTGATCATCGGCGCCACGCCCGACGTCGACAGCGTGATCTTGCGCCGCGAGATCGCGATGCCGTCGGGGTCCATGACGATCTTCAGCGCCTTGGCGACGTTCTCG
Source organism: Rhodospirillales bacterium (assembly GCA_016794005.1). Classification (GTDB taxonomy): domain Bacteria; phylum Pseudomonadota; class Alphaproteobacteria; order CACIAM-22H2; family CACIAM-22H2; genus Tagaea. Next base: position 284 of record JAEUKY010000164.1, on the reverse strand, counting down.
TAGTTGAACAGCGGCTCGCCCAGTCCCATCATGACGATGTTGGTGAGCTTGCGGCTCGATTCCGGCGCGGGCCACTCGTTGAACGTGTCCTTGGCGAGCATGACCTGGCCCACGATCTCCTCGACCGTCAGGTCGCGCACCAGGCGCTGCGTGCCGGTGTGGCAGAACTTGCAGGTCAGCGTGCAGCCGACCTGGCTCGACACGCACAGCGTCCCGCGGTCTTCCTCGGGGATGTGGACGGTCTCGATCTCCTGCCCGTCGGGATAGCGCAGCAGCCACTTCTT
>JAEUKY010000103.1 GCA_016794005.1 Rhodospirillales bacterium | reverse complement strand
GAAGCTGGGCGTGAAGCTGCGCGACGATCCGGGCCTGCTCGACGAGGTGACCGGCCTCGTCGAATGGCCGGTCGTCTATGCCGGCGCCATCGACGAAAAGTTCATGGACGTGCCCGCCGAAGTGCTCGTCACGTCGATGCGTTCGCACCAGAAATACTTCGCCACGCTCGATGCCGACGGTTCGCTCGCGCGCCACTTCGTCGTCGTCGCCAACATGGAAACGACCGACGGCGGCAGGATGGTCGTGGCCGGCAACGAGCGCGTGCTGCGCGCCCGCCTGTCGGACGCCAAGTTCTTCTGGGATCAGGACCGGAAAGTCCGCCTTGAGGCGCGCCTGCCCGCACTTGCTGAACGCGTGTTTCACGCCAAGCTCGGGACGATGGGCGACAAGGTAATCCGCTTGCATGATCTCGCGCCGCGTATTGCTGGCATTATCGGCGCGGATGTCGCTGCTACGCGGCGTGCGGCGGAACTCGCCAAGGCCGATTTGTCATCCGGCATGGTGGGCGAATTCCCCGAACTTCAAGGCGTGATGGGCCGCTATTACGCGCGCCACGACGGCGAGAGCGAGACGGTCGCGAACGCGATCCGCGAACACTATCAGCCTTTAGGGCCGGGCGATGCATGCCCGAATGCTCCGGTTTCTATCGCAGTGGCACTTGCCGATAAGATCGACACACTGGTCGGCTTTTGGACAATCGACGAAAAGCCGACGGGCTCTAAGGACCCATTCGCACTTCGACGTTCTGCACTTGGGGTGATCCGATTAATTGTCGAGAACCGCCTGCGCTTGCCGTTGCTGGGAGTATTCACTGCAGCTCGATCGGTATTGGGCGAGGCGGCGCGCGTCGGGCTAGAGGGCAATCTCCTCGCTTTCGTCGCCGACCTGCTCGCCTTCTTCGCCGACCGGCTCAAGGTCACGCTCAAGGAAAAGGGCGTGCGCCACGACCTGATCGACGCGGTGTTTGCACTCGGCGGCGAGGACGATCTGGTGCGCCTGCTGGCGCGCGTGGATGCGCTCGCCGCATTCCTGAAGACCGACGACGGGGCGAACCTGCTGGCCGCGGCCAAGCGCGCTTCGAACATCCTCGCCATCGAGACGAAGAAGGACGGCGACGTATTCGGCGGCCAAGTCGTGCCGGCACTGCTCGCCCAGCCGGAAGAAAAGGACCTCGCCGCGCGTTTGTCCGCCGTGGAGAAAACGGCCGGGGCCGCACTCGCCAAAGAAGACTTCGTCGGCGCCATGGCGGCCCTCGCGGGCCTGCGCGCACCGCTCGACGCGTTCTTCGACAAGGTGACGGTGAACGCCGACGACCGCGATCTCCGCGCCAACCGCCTCAGGCTTCTTTCGCAGATCCGCCGCACGCTTGCGCAGGTGGCGGATTTCGCGCGCATCGAAGGATAAGGGAACCGACCATGGCCAAGTGGGTCTACACGTTCGGAAACGGCAAGGCCGAGGGCAAGTCGGAGATGCGCAATCTCCTCGGCGGCAAGGGGGCGAACCTCGCCGAGATGAGCAATCTCGGCCTGCCGGTCCCCCCCGGCTTCACGGTCACGACCGAGGTCTGCGTCTACTACTACGCCAACGGCCGCGCCTATCCGGGCGAACTCAAGGCGCAGGTGGCGACCGCACTGGGCCAGATCGAGAAGACGGTCGGCCGCCGCTTCGGCGATCCGGCAAAGCCGCTGCTCGTCTCGGTGCGCTCGGGTGCCCGCGCCTCGATGCCGGGCATGATGGACACGGTGCTCAATCTCGGCCTCAACGACGCGACGGTCGAAGGGCTGGCGAAGGAAAGCGGCGACGCGCGCTTCGCCTACGATTCCTACCGCCGCTTCATCCAGATGTACGGCGACGTCGTGCTCGAGGTCGACCACCACCATTTCGAGGAGCTGCTGGAGACCGCCAAGTCCGACCGCGGCTTCGTGCTGGATACCGAGATGTCGGCCGCCGACTGGAAGTCGCTGGTCGCGGATTACAAGGCGATGGTCGAGCGCGAGATCGGCCGGCCTTTCCCGCAGGACCCGCACGAGCAGCTCTGGGGTGCCGTCGGTGCGGTGTTCGCAAGCTGGATGAACCAGCGCGCCATCACCTATCGCCGGCTGCACCAGATCCCCGAGGAATGGGGGACGGCCGTCAACGTGCAGGCGATGGTCTTCGGCAACATGGGCGAGGACTGCGCCACGGGCGTGGCCTTCACGCGCGATCCGTCGACCGGCGAGAACGCGTTCTACGGCGAGTTCCTGATCAACGCGCAGGGCGAGGACGTCGTCGCGGGCATTCGCACGCCCCAGCAGCTGACGGTCGCCGGCCGCGAGAAGCAGGGGGCCAAGCTTCCTTCGATGGAAGAGGCGATGCCCGACACCTACGGCCAGCTCTGCGCGATCCGCGAGCGGCTGGAGCGCCACTACCGCGAGATCCAGGATATCGAGTTCACGGTCGAGAAGGGCAAGCTGTGGATGCTGCAGACGCGCAACGGCAAGCGCACCGCCGCCGCCGCCCTGCGCATCGCCGTCGAGATGGCCGAGGAAGGCCTGATCGACCGGAAGACCGCCGTGGGCCGCATCGATCCGGCCTCGCTCGACCAGCTCCTGCATCCCACGCTCGATCCCAAGGCGCCGCGCAAGCTGCTGACGCGCGCCCTGCCTGCCTCGCCGGGGGCGGCGTCGGGCATCGTGTCGTTCTCGGCCGACGAGGCCGAACAGCTCGCCGCCGCCGGCAAGGCGGTCATCCTCGTGCGCATCGAGACGAGCCCGGAAGACATCCACGGCATGCACGCCGCGCGCGGCATCCTGACCACCCGCGGCGGCATGACCAGCCACGCCGCCGTCGTGGCGCGCGGCATGGGCCGCGCGTGCGTGGCGGGTGCGGGCGAGATCCGCATCGACTATTCGCAGCGCACGATGGTCGTTAAGGGCCAGACGATCAAGGCGGGCGAGGCGCTGACGATCGACGGCGGTACGGGCGAGGTGTTCCTGGGCGAAGTGCCCACCGTGCAGCCCGAACTGTCGGGCCATTTCGCGCGCATCATGGAGTGGGCCGACGGCTTCCGGCGCATGAAGGTGCGCACGAACGCCGAGACGCCGCTCGACGCGCGCGCAGCGCGCCGTTTCGGCGCCGAGGGCATCGGCCTGTGCCGGACCGAGCACATGTTCTTCGAGCCTTCGCGCATCCTCGCGGTGCGCGAGATGATCGTGGCCGACGACGCGACCGCGCGCGCGGCCGCACTTGCCAAGATCATGCCGTTCCAGCGCGCGGACTTCGTCGAGCTGTTCGACATCATGGCGGGCCTGCCGGTGACGATCCGCCTGCTCGATCCGCCGCTGCACGAGTTCCTGCCGCACCACGACGCGGACTTCGCCGAACTCGCCCGCGTGACCGGCAAGCCGGTCGCCGAGGTCCGCGCGCGCGCCGAGAAGCTGACCGAGAGCAACCCGATGCTCGGCCACCGCGGCTGCCGCCTCGCGGTGACCTATCCGGAAATCTACAAGATGCAGGCGCAGGCGATCTTCGAGGCGGCCGTGTCCGTCGCGAAGTCGAAGGGCACGACGGTCGTGCCCGAGATCATGATCCCGCTCGTCGCGACGAAGCGCGAGCTCGACGTGATGCGCGACCACATCGCCAAGGTCCACGGCGAGGTCGAGGCGGCGACGGGTGCGAAGATCGAGTATTCGCTGGGCACGATGATCGAGCTGCCGCGCGCGGCGCTGCGCGCGGGCGAGATCGCCGGGACGGCCGAGTTTTTCTCGTTCGGCACCAACGACCTGACGCAGACGACGTTCGGCCTGTCGCGCGACGATGCGGCGAGTTTCCTTGGCGCCTACGAGTCCCAGAAGATCCTCGCGCGCGACCCGTTCGTCACGCTCGACCAGGACGGCGTGGGCGAGCTCGTGAAGATCGCGTGCGAGCGCGGCCGGGCGACGCGCGGCGACATCAAGCTCGGCATCTGCGGCGAGCATGGCGGCGATCCCGCCTCGATCCATTTCTGCGAAGGGGCGGGGCTCGACTACGTCTCGTGCTCGCCCTATCGCGTTCCCATCGCGCGGCTGGCGGCGGCACAGGCGGCCCTTGCCGCCGACGCGGCACCCGCCAAGCCCAAGCACCATGCCAAGAAGGCGGGCGCTTCGATCACGGACCGCCATGCGCGTGTGCGGCTGGGGGCGGGGCGCCGTGCGGCTTCGGCCCGCGTGTCGGCCGGTCGCGGCTTCTCGGCGCCGTCGGCCCGTCTCGGCGTGAAGAAGCCGGCCAAGCCCGTCGCGGCGAAGAAGCCCGCGAAGAAGGCGAAGCCGGCCGCGAAGAAGAAGCCCGTCGCCAAGAAGCCCGTGCGCAATGTGAAGCCGAAGAAGAAGGCGTCGAAGAAGGGCAAGCGCAAGTGAGCGCCGATCCTTCCTGCGTCTTCTGCAAGATCGTGGCTGGGGCGATCCCGAGCCATAAGATCTGCGAGGATTCGCGCAGCTTCGCCTTCCTCGACATCAATCCGGCCAATCGCGGGCATGCGCTGGTGATCCCGAAGGCGCATGCGCCCAACCTCGTCGCCAGCGACGATGCCGATCTCGCGGCCGTGATGGCGACGGTGCGCCGCGTGGCGGCGGCGATCGAGAAGGTCGTGAAGCCGGACGGCTTCAACCTGCTTCAGGCCAACGGGCCCGGTGCCGCACAGTCGGTGATGCATTTCCACATGCACATCGTGCCGCGCAAGCTGGGCGACGGGCTGATGATGAACTGGGGCCTCGTCCCCGGCGACCACAAGGACCTGGCGGCCCTCGCCGCCGAGATCCGCGCGGCCCTCTAGAAGTTCGCCCAGCCGGGCTTGTGCGGGACGAGCTTCGCTTCGCCCGCGACCAGCGCCGTGCCGTCGGCGGCGGCCTTCTCGACCGATTCGATGCGCAGCAGGGCAAGCCCCAGGTCGCCGGCGGCCGAGCGCATCTCGCCGGCCTCCGCGTCGCCCAGCATCACGCGCGTGCCCGCCGGCGGGGCCGGGCCGTCGATGCGCACCGGCATCAGGCGCTTGCGCACGAGGGCGCGGTACTTCATGCGCGCCGTCACTTCCTGGCCGACATAGCAGCCCTTCTTCCAGTCGACCCCGCCCAGTTCGTCGAAGCCGTTCTCCAGCAGCAGTGCGCCGTCGACCGGCAGGTCGCGGCTGCCGTCGGGCACGCCCAGCGACAGGCGCAGCCGGTCGTAGGCCTCGGGTGTCGCGGCGGCAAAACCATGCTCGGCCGCGAGGGCGGCGACCCCGGCCTCGGGCAGCAGGGCGCGCACGCCCAGGGCCGGCAGGCGCGGATCGGCATAGACGGCCCCGCCGGCCAGTTCCTTGGCCGCCCCGGCCTCGTCCGGCAGGCCGAACGCGGCCGCCGCATTTTCGCCCCAGAAGGCGGCGACAACGAGCCCGGCGGAGGGGGCCAGCGTGACCTTGGCGCGCAGCTTGTACAGCTTGAGCCGGCGGGCGAGATCGTCGAGGCGGGCCGCCTCGGCATCCAGATGGATCGCCTCGCCGACGGCGAGCATGAAGAACTCGTGCAGGAAGCGGCCCTGCGCGGACAGGAAGGCCGCGTGGCGGGCATGCGTCGCATCGACCTTCGTGGCGTCGCTCGACACGAGGCCCTGCAGGAAGGTGCGCCGGTCCTCGCCGGCCACGCAGAGCGCGGCACGGGCGGGCAGCAGCGTGTGGAAGCGTTCGGGCATGGTCCGGTCCGGGGGAAAAATCGGCGTCGTTCCAGCAGTTAAGCACCTTGCCCGCGCTTGGCAAGGGCCGGGGCGGGGCCTATAACGCCGGATATGGCAATGCGCATCTGCTTCCTCGAAGATTCGATCGAATTCGACGGCTACAGCCCGACGAGCCGCCCGCTGGACGGGCCGCAGAAGGCGTTGGCCTATCTGGCCGGTTCGCTTGCCCAGCGCGGCCATCAGGTCACCGTCCTCAACCGGGCGGCCCACCCGATCACCTGCGACGGCGTGTCGTGGCCGGGCTGGGCGGGCGAACGGCCCATCGAGACCGACCTGCTGGTCGCGGTCGGCGACGCCACGCTGTTCGATCTGGTGACCACCGCCAGGCGCCGCCTGCTGTGGGTGCCGGGCGATCCGGCCGAGATCGCGCAGGGTGCGCGCTCGGCCGTGCTGGCGCGCCTGCGCCCCGACGTGGTGTTCCACACCCACGCCCAGCGCGAGCGCTGGTCGAACGTCGAAGGCCTCGCCACGCAGGTCGTGGCACCCGGCATCGCGTCTTCGTATCTCGAGGACCTGACCGCGGTGCCGTCGAACCCGCCGCGCGCGATCGCCGTGTGCCATCCGCTGCGCGGGCTCGAGCGGCTGATCCGCCTGTGGACCGAACGCGTGCGCGTGACGCTGCCCACGGCGGAGCTGCACGTCTATTCCGCGCGGCTCGACAAGGCGATCCTCAGCGGCGACGTGCCGGCCGACCTGCGCGCGATTCACGATCTTGCCCGAGCCAACGCCGGCGTGATCGTGCAGCGACCGCTGCCCGACCCGCAGCTCGCCGACGCCTACCGTGCCGCGCGCCTTTTCCTGCACCCGGGCGTGCTCGACGAGACGCTCGCCCTCAACCTCATGGAAGCGCAGGCGACGGGGTTGCCGGCCGTGTCCTTCGCCAGCGGCTCGCTGGCGCGCGAGCGCATCGTGGACGGCCAGACCGGCCGCATCTGCGACGACGATACGGCCTATGCGATGGCCTGCGTCGAGCTGATGACGCAGGAAGAAGCCTGGCGCGCGATGGCGGCCAGTGCGCGCGAGCTGCAGCGCGGCCGCAGCTGGGCGGTCGCCGCGGCGGAATGGGAAGAGAAGTTCGCGTGAACGTCCTGTTCGTCACATCCAACCGGATTGGCGACGCGATGCTGACGACGGGCGTGCTCGCCCATCTGGTCGATACGATGCCGGCGGCGCGCTTCACCGTCGCCTGCGGCCCGCTGGCCGCCCCGCTTTTCGCCGCCCTGCCGCGGCGCGACGCGACGATCGAGCTGCGCAAGGGCCCTGCCAAGCTGCATTGGCTTTCGCTGTGGGCGCGAACGGTCGGAACGTTCTGGGATCTCGTCGTCGACATGCGCGGATCGGGCCTCGCCTGGTTTCTCGCCGCGCGCCGCCGCGCGATCCTCGCCGCGCGCGATCCGTCCGTGCACCGCGTCGAAGCGGCGGCGAAGGTGCTGGACCTTTCCCCGGCACCCGCACCGCGCCTGTGGCTCGACGACGGCGAGCGTGCGGCCGCGCGCGTGTTCCTCGGCGGCGGGCCGGTGCTGGTTCTCGGCGCCACCGCCAACTGGTCGGGAAAGATGTGGCCGGTCGACCGCTATGCCGCACTGGCCGAAGCGATGATCGCACCGGGCGCACCGCTGGCCGGCGCACGGGTCGCGGTCGTCGGCGGCCCGGCGGAGCGCGACGGGGCAGCCCCGCTGCTCGCGCGCCTCGGCAGCGCGGCGATCGATCTGGTCGGGACGAAGCCATTGGGTTTCGTCGCTGCAGCGATCGCGCAGGCGGCACTCTATGTCGGCAACGATTCGGGCCTGATGCATGTCGCGGCCGCGTCGGGCGTGCCCACGCTCGGCCTGTTCGGCCCGTCGGACGAGCGGCATTTCCGCCCCTGGGGCCCCAACGCCGCGTTCCTGCGCACGGCCGAAAGCAAGGACGAGCTGTTCGCGCGCATCGACTACCAGCCGCGCGGCGCGCAGTCGCTGATGGAATCGATCCCGGTCGATGCGGCGGTCGCGGCGGCCTGCGACGTCTACGCGCGCCGCGCGAGGAGCGCGGCATGACCGCGCCCCGCCTTTCCGCCCTCGTCGTCGCCCGCAACGAGGAGGCGCGCCTGCCCGGGTGCCTGTCGGCGCTGTCGTTCGCCGACGAGATCGTCGTCGTACTCGATCGCACGACGGACGGCAGCCGTGCGGCGGCCGAGAACGCGGGTGCGCGCGTGCTCGAGGGCGGGTGGGAGCGCGAGGGCGACCGGCGCAATGCGGGCATCGGCTTCTGCGGCGGCGACTGGATCCTCGAGATCGATGCCGACGAAACGGTCAGCCCGGAGCTTGCCGCCGAGATCCGCAAGGTCGTGGCGACGAGCACGGCCGCACGCCATTCGATCCCGGTCGACAACCATATCGGCACGCATCTCGTGCGCTACGGCTGGGGCGCTTCGTTCGGCAAGTCGGCCTACTGGGGCCTGTTCCGCAAGGGCACGAAGGAGTGGGGCCGCGAGCGCGTGCATCCGCGCCTGACGCTGACGGGCGAGGCGGGCGCCCCGCTCGAGGCGCGGCTGCGCCACGAAGTGGACCGCAACCTCTCCGAGACGATCCGCCGGCTCGACCGCTACAGTTCGGCGCGTGCCGCCGATCTGCGCGAGCACGGCGATCCCGATCCGACGTCGCGTTATGTGCGCCGTTTCTTCTCGCGCTTCTGGAAGTGCTATGTCGCGCGCAGGGGCTATCGCGAGGGCGGCTACGGTCTGGTCATCGCGGCCCTCGCGGGCCTGTTCCCGCTCGTGTCGCACCTGAAGGCGCGATACGAGACCGGCGCGGACGCGAAAGGCTAGCGGCACCCCATGGCCCGCATCGTCCTCGCCGACGACGGCCTCGCGTTCGACGGGAAGTCGGCCGAAACCGGGACCGCAGGCGGGGCCGAGACGGCGTTCGTCCGGCTGGCCGAGGAACTGGCGAAAAGCCACGAGGTGCGCGCCTTCACGCGCGGCGGCGGCACGTTCGCGCATCGCGGCGTGGCGTGGGCCGACCTTGCGGCGGGCCTGCCGGACGACGCCGACCTCTACGTCGCCAATCGCGGCCACCGCCTGCTCGATCCGGTGCCGCGCGCGCGGCGCACGCTGTTCTGGCTGCACAACGACGCGCGCTACCTGCTGAAATTCCGCTATCTCGCGCGGCTGTGGCGGCGCCGGCCGACGCTGGTTTTCGTCAGCCGCGCGCATGCGGCCTCGGCGCCGCGCTGGGTTCCCGACGGCGGACGGGCGGTGATCCCGCTCGGGCTCGACGATACTTTCCGCGGCGAGGCGGAACGCGTGGCACCGCCGCCCGTGGCGCTGTTCGCGGCCAATCCGTTGCGCGGCCTCGACGAACTCGTGCGGCTGTGGAAGCGGCGCATCGCACCGGCGGTACCTGCCGCCAAGCTCGATCTGCGCAGCGGGACCGGTCTTTACGGTGCGGCGGCGAAGTCGCGCACGCAGGCACGCATGCAGGCCGCTCTCGATGCCGCGCGCGCGGCGGCGGACGGACGCCTCTCGATCGACGGGTTCGTGCCGCGCGCCGAACTGCCGGATCTGCTGCGCCGGGCGCGCGTCTTCCTCTATCCCGGCGATCCGACCGAGACGTTCTGCCTGTCGGTCGCCGAAGCGCAGGCGATGGGCGTGCCGTGCGTCGTCCTTTCGCGCGGCGCGCTTCCCGAACGCGTGATCGACGGGGAGACCGGCTTCGTCGCGGCCGACGAGGATGCGTTCGCCGCCGCCGCCGTCCGTCTGCTGACCGACGACGCGTTGTGGCTTGCCCAGCACCGGGCGTGCCTCTCGCGCCAGCGCGCGCGCGGCTGGGCCGACATGGCCGCCGA
>JAEUKY010000023.1 GCA_016794005.1 Rhodospirillales bacterium | reverse complement strand
GGGCGTTCCTAGAGCAGGCTCGGCTGGCGTTCGTCGTCCTCGGCGGTCGCCTCGGCGATCAGCGCTTCGGCGGCGGCCGCGTCGGCGAGCAGATCGTCGACCTGCGCGCCATAGACCGATTCCTTGCCGACTTCCAGCAGGACCGGTACCGCCAGCGGCGAGACGCGCTTCAACTGCCGGTGCGAAATGCGCCCGCGCGCGCGTTTGAGCATCGCCGCGAGCCGCGAAAGATCGACGAGACCGGCGGCCGCATCGGCCCGCGTGGCGGCGAGAAGGACGTGATCGGGCTGGTGCTTGCGCAGCACGTCGTAGATCAGGTCGGACGAGAACGTGACCTGCCGGCCGGTCTTCTCCTGCCCCGGATGGCGCCGCTCGATCAGGCCGGCGATGACCGCGACGTTGCGAAAGCAGCGCTTCAGCATCGAACTGTCGGCAAGCCAGGCTTCCAGGTCGTCGCCCAGCATGTCCTCGTCGAACAGTTCGGCGATGCGTGTCGCCGGCTTCGCCGACCAGATCGCGATCGAATAGTCGGACGCGACGAACCCGACGGGGCGCAGGTCGGCGCGCGCCATGCGCTTGGTCAGCAGCATGCCCAGCGTCTGGTGCGCGTTGCGCCCGGCGAAGCAGTAGGCGACCAGAAACCAGCGCCCGCGATGCGGGAAGGTCTCGACCAGCAGCCCGTCGCGGCGCGGCATCTCCGACTTGCGCCGCTGGATGCGCAGCCATTCGCGCACGTCGGCGGGGAACGCGTCCCATGTCGAGGAATCCTCCAGCAGGCCGCGCACGCGCAGCGCCACCTCGCTGGTGAAGGGCATGCGGCCGCCGGCATAGGCGGGTACTTTCGCCTCGTCGGATTTCGCGCGCGTCACCTCGACCGTCGTCTCGCGCATGCCTTCGTAGCGCAGCGTCTGGCCCGCGAAGGCGAACGTGTCGCCGGGTTCGAGGCCCATGACGAAATATTCCTCGACCGAGCCCAGCCGCTTGCCGCGCCGGAACGCGACATGCAGCATCGGCTCTTCCACGATGGTGCCCACGTTCATCCGGTACTGGCGCACGGCAAGCGGTGTCGCCACGCGCCACTTGCCGTCCTCGTCGCGCATCAGCCGCCGGTAGCGCTCGTAGGCCTGCAGCGCGTAGCCGCCGGTCGCGACGAAATCGAGCACCGCGTCGAACGTGGCGCGGGGCAGCTCCGCATAGGGCACGGTCGCGCGCACTTCGGCGAACATCGCGTCGGCGTCGAACGGCGTGCCGCACGCGATCCCCAGCAGGTGCTGGGCCAGCACGTCGAGCGCACCCGGCGGGTTCGCAAGCGCCTCGATTTCGCGCGCGGCGACCGCATCGAGGGCGGCCCGGCATTCCAGCACCTCGAACCGGTTGCCGGGGACCAGCAACGCGCGCGATGCCTGGTCGAGCCGATGGTTGGCGCGCCCCGTGCGCTGGATGAGGCGCGCCGCCCCCTTGGGCGAACCGATCTGCACGACGAGATCGACGTCGCCCCAGTCGATGCCCAGATCCAGCGACGACGTGGCGACGACCGCACGCAACTTGCCCGCCGCCATCGCCGCCTCGACCTTGCGCCGCTGTTCGGGGGCGAGACTGCCGTGGTGGAGGGCGATTTCGAGATTGTCGTCGTTGAGCTTCCACAGCTCGCGAAAACAGATCTCGGCCTGCGCGCGTGTGTTGACGAACACGATGGCGCTGCGCGCGGATTTGAGCGCCATGTAGACTTCCGGCAGCGCGTGGATCGCCATGTGGCCCGACCACGGGATGCGCGCGGCGGGTACGAGGACGGAAATATCGGCCGCGGTCCCGCGCTCGCCCTCGACGATCGCGGGTGCCCCCGCCTGCCCCGCCCCCAGCCAGCGCGCCAGTGCGGGCGGATCGGCGACGGTCGCCGACAGGCCGACCCGGCGCGCGGCTGGCGCCAGTGCCGCGAGACGCGCAAGACATAGCGACAGCAGGTCGCCGCGCTTGGTGCCGGCAAGCGCATGGATCTCGTCGACGATCAGGCACGAGAGCCGCCCGAAGAACGCGTCGGCGTCGGGATAGGACAGCATCAGCGCCAGCGATTCCGGCGTGGTCATCAGGATGTGCGGCGGCGACTTGCGCTGGCGCACGCGCTTGGCCGACGGCGTGTCACCGGTGCGCGTCTCGGCGCGCACGGGCAGTTCCATCTCGGCGACGGGCACCTCGACGTTGCGGTGCACGTCGACCGCCAGCGCCTTCAGGGGCGAGATATAGAGGGTGTGCAGCCCCGGTCGCGGATCGCGCGCGATATCGACGAGGCTGGGCAGGAAGCCCGCCAGCGTCTTGCCCGCCCCGGTGGGGGCGACGAGGAGAGCCGAACGCCCCTGCCCCGCCAGCGCCAGCAGTTCCGCCTGGTGTGCACGCAGCCGCCAGCCGCGCGCGGCAAGCCATCCGGAGAAGGGCTGGGGGAGCGAGTCCATGCCTCGACAATTTACACGGACTGGCGAAATACTCTGCCCCCATGCATCCGCGCCACTGGATCAGCGTCACGCCGGCGGGCCTCTATTGCGCGCCGGGCGATTTCCATATCGACCCGATGCGCCGCGTGGCGCGTGCGCTCGTCACGCACGGCCATTCCGACCACGCGCGGCCGGGCAACGCGCACGTGCTGGCGACGGCACCCACGCTTTCGATCATGCGCGAGCGGCTGGGCACGGCGGCGGGCGGCACGATGCAGCCGGCCGCCTACGGCGAACGCATCGAGATCGGCGGCGTGACGGTCGAGTTCGCCCCCGCCGGCCATGTGCTGGGTTCCGCACAGATCCGCCTTACGTACAAGGGCGCACGGATCGTCGTCTCGGGCGATTACAAGCGCCGGCCCGACCCGACCTGCCCGCCGTTCGAGCCGCTGGCCTGCGACGTGTTCGTGACGGAAGCCACGTTCGGCCTGCCGGTGTTCCGCCATCCGCCGGTCGAGGCGGAGATCGCCCGTCTCCTTGCCTCGCTCACGCGCCACCCGGCGCGCACGCATCTGGTCGGCGTCTACTCGCTGGGCAAGTGCCAGCGCGTGATCGCCGAGCTGCGCCGGGCGGGTTACGACCGGCCGATATATCTGCACGCGGCCCATGCCGGGCTTTGCGACGTCTACGCCGCACATGGCGTGGAACTGGGCGAGCTTCGCCCGCTCGCCGGTGCGGGCGACCTTGCGGGTGCCCTCGTCCTGTGCCCGCCGTCGAGCTTCGCCGACGGCTGGTCGAAGCAGATGCGCGATCCCGTGCTGGCCGGCGCGTCGGGCTGGAACCGCGTGCGCCAGCGCGCGCTGCAGGGCGGGCTCGAACTGCCGCTGATCGTTTCCGACCATGCCGACTGGGACGAACTGCTCGAAACCTTCGCCGACGTGGCCGCGCCCGAAATCTGGGTCACGCACGGGCGCGAGGAAGCACTGGTCCACGAAGCGCGCAAACGCGGCTTCGACGCGCGCGCGTTGAACATGGTCGGGTTCGAGGAGGAAGGCTCGTGAAGGATTTCGCGCGCCTGCTTGCCGGCCTGCCGCATGCCCCCACCGACGCGGCGAAGACGGCGCTGCTGCGCGACTATTTCGCGCAAGCAGGCGATCCCGCACGCGGAACCGGGCTTGGCCTGCTGACCGGCGCCATCGCGCCGGCCCGCGTGCGCCCGGCCCTGCTTGCCGGGATCGCGGCGACGCGCATCGATCCGGTGCTGTTCGGCCTGTCGCGCGACTTCGTCGGCGACCTTGCCGAAACGGTGGCGCTGGCCTGGCCGGAACCGCCCCCGCATGCCACAGCGCCGACGCTGCCCGAGACGGTGGCGCTTCTGCGGGATAGCGCGAAGACCGACCTTCCGGCGACCGTCGCCGGCCTGCTCGACCGGCTTGATGTCGACGGAAGGCTCGCCCTGCTCAAATCCATCCTCGGCGGCATGCGCGCGGGCGTTTCCGCCCGGCTCGTCAAATCCGCCCTCGCGGCACACGGCCGCAAGGACGCCGGCGAGATCGAGGAAATCTGGCCCGGCCTCGCCCCGCCCTACGCCTCGCTGTTCGCATGGCTCGACGGAAGTGGGCCGAAGCCGGCAGTCGACGCCGCATCGTCGTTCCGGCCGATGATGCGCGCGCGACCGCTCGACCCGGCCGATCTCGTGCGCATGGACCCGGCGGCATGGCGCGCGCAATGGGCGGGCGAAGGACAGCGCGTGCAGCTCGCCGCAGCCGGCGGACGCGCACGGCTGTGGACGCTGGACGGCGACGAGATCGGCCCCGCCCATCCGGCATTCGCGACGGCGGATTTCGACGCCGTCCTCGACGGCACGCTGAAGGGATCGTTGCGCGTGCACGACCTGCTGGCCGCGAACGGCGAGGATCTGCGCGCCCTGCCCTTCGACGCGCGCCGCCGGCACCTCGAAACCTGGTTCGGCAACGGGGCCGATCCGCGCTTCGAGCTGGCGCAGCCGGTCCCGTTCGCGGACTGGGCGGACCTCAAGGCGCTGCGCGCGCGCGACGCCGCCGGGCTGTGGCTGAAGCGCGCGGACGGCCGGTATCCCGACGGCGAATTCCTCGAATGGAAGCGCGATCCGCACCGCATCGATGCCGTGCTCGTCTACGCCCAGCGCGGCAAGGGGGCGCGCGGCGCGTTCTATTCGGAATTCACCTTCGCCTGCCGGCAGGACGACCGGTTCGTCCCCGTGGCGCGCGTATCCGCCGAAGGTTCCGACGCGGAACTCAAGCGCCTCGACAAGTTCGTGCGCGACAACACGGTCGACCGGCACGGCCCGGTGCGCGTCGTGACGCCCAGGCTGGTCTGCGAGCTGGAATTCGCCGGTGTGAAACGCTCGGCCCGCCACAAGGCCGGGATCGTGCTGCACGAAGCGCAGATCGCGCGCGTGCGCTGGGACAGGCCCGCCGACGAAGCGGGGCGCATCGAAAGACTTCAGGCGATGGTCGAGGCGTGACGAGCCGCCTTCAGGTCGCCGTCAAGCCTTCGGGATCACGCCGCGACGGCGCAGGATCTCGATTTCTTCCTCGGCACCGTCCTGTTCGGCGCCGCGCTCGCGGATCAGGAAGGCCGGGCGGTTGGAGATCACGCGCAGTTCCTTGACCGCCTTGCGCGGCAGCGGGATGCGCGCGTCCTTGCAGTAGGCGATCAGCGCGGCCGCCACCTCGTTGGCCGAATAGGTGCGCGAGACGATGCCGCCGTTGTCCTTTTCCAGATGCAGCGACAGCGTCACCTCGTCGGGGTCGAGCACGAGCCGCGTGATCTGGCCGACCGGCAGCGGCTTCTTGCGCAGCCGCGCGAAGCCGCCGATGGCGCGCACCAGCTCGCTCTCCCGGAAGAAGATCAGCCGGTATTCCCAGATGCCCGGCGGAAGTCCGGCGGCCTTGCTCACGCGACCCGCTTGGCGAGTTCGAGGGCGAGGAACTCCGGCGC
>JAEUKY010000011.1 GCA_016794005.1 Rhodospirillales bacterium | reverse complement strand
TCGCAGCCGCTCGCCTCGATCGTGGGCGAGGACATCGACCTCGCCGACGAGGTCGAGGAGATCGCCGCGGCCCCGGCCCAGGCGAAGGTCGAGCGCGTCGTCGAGCGGATCGTCGAGCGCGTCTCGGCGGCCGCCAAGCGCGAGCGCCTGCCCAACCGCCGCAAGGGCTACACCCAGAAGGCGATGGTCGGCGGCCACAAGGTCTATCTGCGCACCGGCGAGTACGAGAGCGGCCAGATCGGCGAACTGTTCATCGACATGCACAAGGAAGGTGCCGCCTTCCGCAGCCTGATGAACAACTTCGCCATCGCCGTGTCGATCGGCCTGCAGTACGGCGTGCCGCTCGACGAATACGTCGAGGCGTTCACCTTCACGCGCTTCGAGCCCAACGGCATCGTGCAGGGCAACGAGACGATCAAGAACGCGACGTCGATCCTGGATTACATCTTCCGGGAACTGGCGATCTCGTATCTGGGCCGCGACGACCTCGCCCACGTGGTGCAGGAAGATCTCGCCCCGGACGCGATGGGCAAGGGCGAACGCGCCTCGGGCCTGCCGGGCGAAGGCTCGGCCGCCGCGGCCGCCGCCCTCGACGCGGTCAAGAAGGTCGCCTCGACCGGCTTCGTGCGCCAGCGCTTCAAGGTGCTGCCGGGCGGTTCGCCCCGCACGGCGGGTGCGACGGCCCTTGCGGGCGACATCGCCCTGCTGGAGCCGGAAATCGAGACCGACATCGCCGTCGCGACGGTCGCGGTCGGCGAGCAGAGCGTGACGATCGAGGCCGAAGCGGCCACGAGCGAAGCCGGCAAGCAGCCGATCGGTTTCGCGATAGAGGCGGTCGCCTCGGCGATGAACGCGGCCCTCTCGGCCCCGGCACCCGCCGGCAAGGGCGAGAAGATCCGCGAGGCCCGCATGAAGGGCTACACGGGCGACGCGTGCGAGGGTTGCGGCTCGATGGCGATGGTGCGCAACGGGACCTGCACCAAGTGCATCGACTGCGGCTCGACGAGCGGCTGCTCGTAAACCGGGTAATCGGCGCAAATGTCAGGGGCCGGTCGCAAGACCGGCCCTTTTCGTTTGGCAGGACGCCCGCTAAAGTCCCGCCACCATGACGAACCCCACGCCCCGGATCGCCCCGATCCATGCGCTTCGCGATTCGGTCGGGCCCGCGATGGCGCGCGAACTGGTCGCCGCGAAGGTGCCCTGCCCGGTCCTGACGACGCCGGACGCCGCCGTCGCCGACCTGCGCCGGCGGGTGGGCGCATGACGGCGGTCAACCCGCATCTCGGCATCGAGAAGGGCGACGACCGCGGCATCCGCGAGATGCTGCGCCTTGCGTCCGAAGGCGTGGAAGGCCTGCTGATGCGCCAGGTGCCGGCGAAGGAAACCGAGCTCGACCGCGAGATCTTCGCCGACATCGAGGCGAACGGCTGCTTCCGCTTCAAGGATCCGACCGGCGCCTTCGCCAACGAGCCGATCACCTTCGACGCGCGCATGGGCCGGCTCGACGTCGCGACGAACATCCCCGCCGGCAAGGACGGAGCCGGCGTGCAGATCGTCCGCTCGGGCAACGAGATGGCCCTGATGAAGGACAACGATCCGGGCTCGGCGTACAACCGGCGCCTGGTCGAGATCGTCTCGCAGGTGCTGGGCCTCGGCATCGTCGACGAGGTGACGTTCGGCCAGCCGCTGCTGCCGAGCACTCTGCTCTACCTGCGTCCGCTGCCCAACCCCGAGGATTCCTGCGACAAGTTCGTCGACGGGATCGTCGGGGCGCTGAAGCGCTACCGGCCGCAGACGATCCGCGACAAGAAGGTGTTCGACGCGACCTACGTGAAGCTCGTCGACCGGATGTTCCGCTCCGGCATCGAGGCGAGCCGCATGACGCCCGACCGCCTGCAGTCGACGATCCTGCAGGAAACGCTGCGCGCGATGGTCAAGGTCGAGATCTGGCGCAAGCTGTGGCGCTGGACGATCGACACGGCGCTGAAGGTGGGCGAACTGCGCACCATCCAGGCGATCCTGCTGGACCAGGACCTGAGCAAGTGGGTGCGCGACCTCGAAGAGGCGATCAAGCGCGCGGGCAAGATCGTCGGCAACTACGCGGCCAACGGCGAGGCGCTCTACCAGCGCGCGGTCCGGGGCGAGGATTTCTACGTCGAGGCGATGCCGGCGATCATCTACGTGCGCGACGCGCGCACGACGGTCGAGGAAATGTTCGTCCACGTCGCCGAATGGGCGGCGATCCCCTCGAAGATTCCGAAGATGGGATCGATCAAGATGGCGACCGACGCGCTGAAGCCGCAGCTCCCGGTCATCAAGGAGATCATGAAGCTGCCCGTCCCGCGCGCGGTCGCGGGTTAGGCGTCAGCGCACCATCCCGAAACGGCGCAGCATCGCGACCAGCGCCTCGCCCGCCACCGGCACGATGCGCCCGGCCGGCGCTTCGACCAGTTCGCGCGCCACCGGCCCGACCGAAGCGTTGGAAAAGCGCCAGTCGAGGGTGCCGGGCTGGCCCAGCGCCTCGCCCGCCCCGTTGAGCTTCCACAGGATGCCGCGCGCGTCGACCCACGCGAACCCGTCGAAGCCGGGATCGGCGGCCGTGCGGGTCATGCGCAGCTTGGTCGTCGGCCGGCCGTCGACCGGCTCGCTGCCGACGGCGCGCAGCGTGAACCCGTCGCCGCGCAGGGCCGCCGGCGACAGGCCGAAGCCCGACAGGTCGGTCTCGAACGCCATGCCGAGCCCGGGCAGCGACAGCCACGCGCGGTCGAGGTCGAGCCGGGCCACGACCGTCCGCTCGATCCCGTCCTTCGCCTCGTAGCGGATCGCGTCGCGCGTGCGCCAGATGCGCGCGGCCTCCGGCCGCATGCCTTCGCCGGGCCGGCCGAAATATCCGTCGATCGCGTACTCGACCTGCGGGGCGAACGGCGAGGCCGCGCGCGCCTGCCCGAAGGCGGGCAAGGCGGCAAGGCTCAGGGCGGCGGCGAGGAATCCGCGACGGTCCATCCCGCCGTTATTGGACAAGATCGTGGCGCGGAGATGGCGGCGCTTCGGCCGGCAGGCCGGCCGCCTCGGCATAGAGCCGCCTCGCTTCGACGAGGTCGCGCGGCACGCCGCGCCCGTTCTCGTACATCCAGGCGAGCCGGTTCTTCGCCGGCACGTAGCCCAGCGCGATCGCCTGGCGGAAAAGCTGGACCGCCCTGCCGTCGTTCTGCGGAACGCCGCGGCCCGCGAGATAGAGGCTGCCCAGGTTCGACGTGCCGTACCCGTCCTTGAGATCGGCCGCCTGCTGGTAGAGGAACGCCGCCCTGCCGAGATCGGCGGGAACGCCCCGGCCGATCTCGTAGAGACGGGCCATCGAGCTGACCGAAGCCGGATACTTCGCATCCACCGCACGCTGCAGCCAAACGAGCCCGGCCGCGTGATCCTTCGCATCCTCGCTGCCATAGACGAGGCTGAAGGCCAGCGAATACTGGGCTTCGGCTTCGCCGCGCGCGGCCGCAAGCTCGAACCAGTGGCGCGCCTGCCCGACGTCGCGCACGAGATGGAACCCGTTCGCGTGCATGCGCCCGATATAGAGGGCCGCGCGCGTCACCTGGCCTTCCCACGCGATGCGGAAATTCCGGTAGGCTTCCGCATAGTCGCGCGGCATTCCGGTCCCAAAATAGTTGAGGACGCCCAGCCAGAAATAGGCCTGCGGCTCGCCCATCTCGGCCGAGCTGCGGACCAGCGCCACGCCACCCGGAACGTCGCGGCTTGCATCCGTCGCATGGATCTTCAGCACCCCGAGACGCCGCATCGCGTCGCCCTGCGACGTGGCCCGCAGCGGAACCTCCGGCATCGCGACGGTCGGCGCGCGACTGGGCGAATTGCCCGCCGTGTCGGCGACGCACGCGGACACGGAAACTGCGATGGCCGCGGCGGCGGCGAGGCGGCGGAAATCCATGATCCTTAGGTAGCAGAGGCCTCGTGGCCGCACAAGAATGCGAACGCGGTGGTTCGGCACCGCTGCGTCCGCTAGACTCCGGATGTCACGTCACGAACGCAGGTGGACCATGCCCGGCAAGATCGAAGCGCGTCTCAAGGAACTCGGAATCGACCTGCCCGTCGCGGCGGCACCGGCCGGCAACTACGTGCCCTACGTCGTTTCCGGCAGGCTCGTCTTCGTCGCCGGGCAGATCACGCTTGCGGACGGCAAGCCGCAGTTCCTGGGTAAGCTCGGGCGCGAGTTCGCGGTCGAGGAAGGCCAGCAGGCCGCGCGCCTGTGCGCGATCAACATCGTCTCGCAGCTCAAGGCCGCGTGTGGCGGCGATCTCGACCGCGTCGTGCGCATCGTCAAGCTGGGCGGGTTCGTCAACTGCGTGCCCGAGTTCATCGACCAGCCCAAGGTGATCAACGGCGCTTCGGACCTGATCGTCCAGATTTTCGGCGAGGCGGGCAAGCACGCGCGCGCGGCGGTGGGTGCGCCGTCGCTGCCGCTGGGCGTGGCGGTCGAGATCGACGCGGTCGCCGAGATCGCCTGACCGCCGATGCCCGACGGCGATCCCGCCCTGACGCTCGAGACGGTCGACGGTCTCGCCGCGGTCCCGGCGGCGGAATGGGACGCGTGCGCGGGTGCCGACAATCCATTCGTCCGCCACGCCTTCCTGCTGGCGGTCGAGGAGTCGGGCTCGGCGACGGCCGAGACCGGCTGGGGGCCGCGGCACCTGATCGCGCGCGACGCGGGCGGTACGCTCGTGGGCGCCGTGCCGATGTATCTCAAGGGCCATTCCTACGGCGAGTACGTGTTCGACCATAGCTGGGCCGAAGCCTACCGGCGTGCGGGCGGCCGCTATTACCCGAAGCTGCAGGCCTGCGTGCCCTTCACGCCGGTGCCCGGCCCGCGCCTGCTCGTGCGGCCCGGCCCGCAGGCCGGGCGCGTGCGCGAGGCGTTGGCCGCAGCGCTCGCGGGCCTGCCCGAACGGCTGGGCGTATCCTCGCTGCATCTGACCTTCTGCACGGCGGACGAGGCCGAGCTGCTGGAAGACGCCGGCTGCACGATCCGCCGCGGCTTCCAGTTCCACTGGCAAAACCGCGGCTACGCCGATTTCGACGCGTTCCTCGCCGAGCTCTCGCACAGCCGGCGCAAGTCGATCCGCAAGGAGCGGCGCGAGGTGGCGGCCCTGGGCGTCGAGCATGTCCGGCTGACCGGCGGCGATATCGGGCCCGCGCACTGGGACGCGTTCTTCGACTTCTACATCTCCACGTCCGACCGCAAGTGGGGCAGCCCCTACCTGACGCGCGAGTTCTTCGACCGGCTGGGTGCGACGATGGCCGACAAGGTGCTGCTCGTCATGGCGCGCAAGGACGGCGACTGGGTGGCGGGTGCGCTGAACCTGATCGGGGCCGACACGCTCTATGGCCGCAACTGGGGCTGCAGCGGCGATTTCAGATTCCTGCATTTCGAGACCTGCTACTATCAGGCGCTCGAATTCGCGATCGAACGCAAGCTCGCGCGCGTCGAGGCGGGCGCGCAGGGCGAGCACAAGCTGCAGCGCGGCTACATGCCCGTCCCGACCTGGAGCGCACACGCCATGCGCGATCCGGGCTTCCGGACCGCCGTCGCGGATTTCTGCAGGCGCGAGGCCGAGGCGGTGGGCGAGCACATCGCCGCCCTCGCCGCCGAAGGACCGTTCAAGTCCCTTCCGTCTTGACCGTTTCGCCGCCGACGACGGCCGCGATCGCCGCGGCCACGCCGTCGCCCGACTGGCGGCGCAGGAATTCGCTGCGCATCTCGGCGGCGATCGCCTTCTCGGTCATCACGCGCAGGTTCTTCACGAACATGCGCAGCAGCGCGCGCAGGAACGGATCGGCCTCCTTGAGCTTCTCCTGGAACTGCTCGGCCGAGATCGCCAGCACGGTCACGTCGGTCGTCGCGATCGCGTCGGCCATGCGCGGCTTGCCGTCGACCAGCGCCATCTCGCCGAAGATCTCGCCCGCCGCCAGCGTGGCGATCACGCGCTTCTGGTCGACGACCGGGCGGACGATCTCGACCGTGCCGCTCTGGATCACATAGGCCATGTCGCCGGCATCGCCCTTGCGGAAGATGGCGCGGCCGGCCCGGATGTGCTTGCGGGGGAGAATCTGCGACGACATTCCATAAATCTAACACAAGCCCCACTGCGCACGAACTGATGCCGCAGTGCAAAATGCAACGGGCGGACGCACCGGCGGCGGCGCGCCGTCGACATAGGCCGGCAGCCGGCCGATCAGGCCGCGCGCGGCCAGCTGCGGATGGGCTTCCATCTCGCCGGGCGGCACGACGGCGGCGAAGCAGCAATCGACCGGTCCCAACACTGCTTCCCATTCCGCCCGGCTGCGGCCGGCGAACAGGGCGGCGACGTCGGCGATCAGCGCCGTCTGCGGCAGCTTCTCGCCCTGCCTCGCGATCCAGCCGGGCCGTCCGACCGCCTCGCAGAAGTTCGCCCAGAATTTCGGCTCGATGGCGCCCAGCGTGACGTGGCCGTCGGCGCAGGCATAGACGCGGTAGAACGCCGTCCCGCCATTGAGCAGGCCCGCCTCGCGGTCCTGCGCGAAGCCGGGCCGGCCATGCTGGGCCAGCAGCGGGCCCTGCCAGCCGGCAACGGTATCGGTAAGGCTCGCGTCGATATAGGCGCCCTTCCCGCTGGCGGCGCGCCCGAGCAGGGCCGCGCATGCGGCAAGGGCGGCGAACTGGGCCGACGCGAAATCGGCCGTCGGCGGATGGGCGATCTGCGGGCTTGCGGAAGTACCCGACGCCCACAGCCCGCCGCCGGTGGCCATGTAGTTGATGTCGTGCCCGGTACGAAGGCGCCACGGACCGGTCTGGCCGTAGCCCGACAGCGCCACGTGCACGAGACGCGGGTTGAGCGCTTCGAGTGCGGCGCGCCCGAAGCCGAGCCGGTCGAGCGTGCCCGGCCGGTAGGATTCGACGAGCACGTCGGCCCGCGCGATCAGGTCGCGCAGCAGGGCCGTGCCGCCTTCGGACTTGAGATCGAGTTCGAGAACGCTCTTTCCCGCATTCATCCCCTTCCACAGCGGCGAAACGCCGTCGG
Organism: Rhodospirillales bacterium; assembly: GCA_016794005.1. Lineage (GTDB taxonomy): Bacteria > Pseudomonadota > Alphaproteobacteria > CACIAM-22H2 > CACIAM-22H2 > Tagaea. Next base: position 1,806 of record JAEUKY010000011.1, on the reverse strand, counting down.
CGTCGCGGGGGCCGAGGCCGCGCATCGGATCGCCGCCGGGCGGCTCGATCTTCAGCACGTGCGCGCCGAAATCGGCGAGCAGCTGTGCGGCGTACGGGCCGGGGATGTACTGGGAAAGATCGAGGACGCGCAGGCCCGCGAGGAACATCGGCGGGCCTGCACGCGTCTCGCGATCAGACGACGGCGGCGGGAACCTTCGGCGCGTCCTTCTCGGACGACGCCGGCGGATAATCGAAGGCGAGCTTGCCGCCGTCGACCTTCACGCGCACCTTGCCGCCCTTGGCGAGCCTGCCGAACAGCAGTTCGTCGGCGAGCGGCTTCTTGATGTTCTCCTGGATCACGCGGCCGAGCGGACGCGCGCCGTAGAGCTCGTCGTAGCCCTTCTCGGCGAGCCACGTGCGCGCCTCGTCCGACACCGACAGCACGACCTGGCGCTCGGCGAGCTGGCGTTCGAGCTGGCCGACGAACTTGTCGACGACCTTGTGGATCACTTCGGGCGACAGGCGCGCGAAGCCGATCGTGGCGTCGAGACGATTGCGGAATTCCGGCGTGAACATGCGCTTGATCGCCTGTTCGTCCTCGCCCGTGCGCATCTCGTTGCCGAAGCCGATCGCGGGCTTGGCCTGTTCGGCCGCACCGGCGTTCGTCGTCATGATCAGGATCACGTTGCGGAAGTCGACGTTCTTGCCGTTGTGGTCGGTCAGCTTCCCGTGGTCCATGACCTGGAGAAGGATGTTGTAGAGATCCGGGTGCGCCTTCTCGATCTCGTCGAGCAGCAGCACGCAGTGCGGATGCTGGTCGATCGCGTCGGTGAGCAGGCCGCCCTGGTCGAAGCCCACATAGCCCGGCGGGGCGCCGATCAGGCGCGAGACGGTGTGGCGTTCCATGTACTCCGACATGTCGAAGCGCTTGAGTTCCACGCCCAGCGAGATCGAGAGCTGGCGCGCCACTTCGGTCTTGCCCACGCCCGTGGGCCCCGAGAACAGGTACGAGCCGATGGGCTTCTCCGGCTCGCGCAGGCCCGCGCGCGCCAGCTTGATCGACGCGCACAGCGCCTCGATCGCCTTGTCCTGGCCGTAGACCACGCCCTTGAGCTGGCTTTCGAGGTTCTGGAGGATTTCCTTGTCGTCGGTCGAGACCGACTTGGGGGGAATGCGCGCGATCTTCGCGACCGTCGCCTCGACGTCCTTCACGTTGATCGTCTTCTTGCGCTTGCCGACGGGCAGCAGCATCTGGGCGGCACCCACCTCGTCGATCACGTCGATCGCCTTGTCGGGCAGCTTGCGGTCGTTGATGTAGCGGGCCGACAGGTCGACCGCGGCCTTCACCGCGTCGCGCGTGTAGCGGACCTTGTGGTGCTCCTCGTAGTAGGGCTTGATGCCTTCGACGATCTTGATCGCGTCCTCGACCGACGGTTCGTTGACGTCGATCTTCTGGAAGCGGCGCACGAGCGCGCGGTCCTTCTCGAAATAGCCGCGATATTCCTTGTACGTCGTCGAGCCGATGCAGCGCAGCGTGCCCGAGGCGAGTGCCGGCTTCAGCAGGTTCGAGGCGTCCATCGAGCCGCCGGACGTCGCACCCGCACCGATAACGGTGTGGATCTCGTCGATGAACAGGATCGCGTTCTCCTGCGCTTCCAGTTCGGCGAGCACGGCCTTCAGCCGCTCCTCGAAGTCGCCGCGATAGCGCGTCCCGGCCAGCAGCGTGCCCATGTCGATCGCGTAGATGACCGCGTTGAGCAGCACCTCGGGCACTTCGCCCTTTACGATCTTGCGCGCCAGCCCCTCGGCGATGGCCGTCTTGCCC
>JAEUKY010000300.1 GCA_016794005.1 Rhodospirillales bacterium | reverse complement strand
ATGCGTCGCAAGAAGCCTGAAGAACTGCGCAGCCACCGCTGGTACGGCGCGCAGGACATGCGCTCGTTCGGCCACCGTTCGCGCACCAAGCAGATGGGCTTCTCGGCCGAGGACTATGCCGGCAAGCCGGTGATCGCGATCGTCAACACCTTCTCCGACGCGAACCCCTGCCACCATCACTTCAAGTCGCGCGTCGACGACGTGAAGCGCGGCATCTACCAGGCCGGCGGCTTCCCGCTGGAAATGCCCGCCATGTCGCTGGGCGAGCCGTTCATGAAGCCGACCACGATGATCTACCGCAACCTCCTGTCGATCGACGTGGAGGAGCTGCTGCGCGCCAACCCGGTCGACGGCGTCGTGCTGATGGGCGGGTGCGACAAGACGGTGCCCGCGATGGTCATGGGTGCCGCGTCGATGAACCTGCCCGCGATCTTCATGCCGGCGGGCCCGATGCTGCGCGGCAACTGGCACGGCAAGACGCTGGGCTCGGGCTCGGACGTGTGGAAGTACTGGGCCGAGAAGCGCGCGGGCAACATCGACGACAAGGCGTGGGTCGAGATCGAGGACGGTATTGCGCGTTCCTTCGGCACCTGCATGACGATGGGCACGGCCTCGACGATGGCTTCGGCCGTGGAAGCGCTGGGCCTGACGCTGCCGATGGCGGGCTCGATCCCGGCGGCGGATTCCGGCCATCCGCGCATGGCGGCGGCCTGCGGCCGGCGCATCGTCGACATGGTGTGGGAAGACCTCAAGCCGCGCGACATCATGACGACCAAGGCGTTCGAGAACGCCGTGATGGCCGCGATGGCGCTGGCGGGGTCGACCAACTCGATCATCCACCTGATCGCGATGGCGGGCCGCGTGGGGGCCGATCTCGACCTCGACAAGTTCGACAGGCTGTCGAAGCGCGTGCCGGTGCTGGGCAACATCCGGCCCAGCGGCAAGTACCTGATGGAGGATTTCTTCTATGCCGGCGGCCTGCCGGGCCTGCTCGACCGCATCCGCGACGTGCTGAACGTCGACTGCATCACGGCCAACGGCAAGACGCTGGGCGAGAACATCAAGGGGGCGGGCGTCTACAACGACGACGTCATCCGCACGCGCGACAACCCGGTCTATCCGGAAGGCGGCGTGGCGGTGCTGCGCGGCAATCTCTGTCCGGACGGGGCCGTCATCAAGCCGACGGCGGCCGAGCCGCACCTGCTGAAGCATCGCGGGCCGGCGATCGTGTTCGAGAACTACAACGACATGGCCGCGCGCATCGACGATCCGAAGCTGGGTGCCACGAAGGATTCGGTGCTGATCCTGCGCAGTGCGGGCCCGCTGGGTGCCCCCGGCATGCCGGAATGGGGCCAGCTCCCGATCCCGAAGAAGCTGCTGGAGGAAGGCGTGCGCGACATGGTGCGCATCTCCGACGCGCGCATGAGCGGCACGTCCTATGGTGCCTGCGTGCTGCACGTGGCGCCGGAGTCGGCTCTGGGCGGACCGCTGGCATTGGTGCGTACGGGCGATATCGTGGCGCTCGACGTCGCGGGCCGCACGCTGACGCTGGAGATTTCCGACGCCGAGATGGCCAAGCGCAAGGCGGCGTGGAAGGCGCCCAAGCCGCATTACGAGCGCGGCTTCGGGCTCCTGCACCTGCAGCACGTGACGCAGGCAAACGAAGGCTGCGACTTCGATTTCCTGCGCGGCACCAAGGCGATCGCGGACCCCGAGATTCATTGACGGGCAGGGGTCCGCTCATGCTCTAATCCCGCCGGAGCCCCGCCAGAGGGCGTCGCAACAAGGGAGTTAGCGCATGATCCGCCGGATGATTCCGGTCGCCGTCGCGACCGTCGTGGTGCTGGCCGCCGGGCCGGCCCTCGCCCAGGGAAATTCGTATCGCCTGATGACCGGCCCGCAGGGCGGCGTCTGGGTGCCGCTGGGCGGCGCCCTCAAGAACCTGTGGGAGAAGGCGATCCCCGGCCTTTCGGTGCAGACGCTGCCGGGGGCGGGTATTGCCAACGTGCGCGGCATCGACGAGGACAAGGCCGAGGTCGGCTTCGGCAACTCGATCTCGACCGTCGACGGCGTCAACGGGGCGGCCCCGTTCCCGCGCAAGGCCGCGAACGTGTGCCAGCTCGCCTCGCTCTATCCGCAGTACTTCCAGATCGTCGTGAACGAGGATTCGGGCATCAACTCGCTCAAGGACCTCAAGGGCAAGGCGATCGCCGTGCAGTCGCGCGGCAACACGGCCGAGGTCGTCACGCAGCACATCCTGCAGACGGCCGGGCTCTCCTACACCGACATGAAGACCAACTTCCTCGCCTCGTACAATGACGCGGTCTCGATGCTGAAGGACGGCCAGGCGCAGGCCTTCACGCTCGGCACCACGATCCCGTCGGGCGCGGTGATGGATCTCGCGACCTCGCGAAAGATCCGCGTGCTCGATCTCAAGGATTCGGTCGAGCCGATGAAGAAGATCAACACCGGCTATGTCGGCGTCACGATGCCGGCGAACACCTACCCGAACCAGCCGGCCGCACTGACCAAGATCGGCTACGCCGCGCATCTGGTCGTCTCGTGCAAGCTGCCCGAGGACCGCGTCTACACGATGCTCAAGACCGTCGCCGAGAACATCAAGGATCTCGCGGCCGTCAACAAGGCGATGGAAAAGATGACGCCCAGGGAAATGGGCGAGGATATCGGCGTGCCGTTCCATCCCGGCGCCAAGCGCTACTACAACGAAGTCGGCGTGAAGATGTGACGACGGGGCGGGCGGCCGGGGGGCCGCCCGCCACCGTTCCGGGGGAATTCGAGCATGTCTGATTCGGCGGGTTACCGGCGCGCGGTCGCCTATTTCATCGGCGCCGTCGGTGCCGCGATGTCGCTCTGGCACATGTGGGTCATCGCGGTCGCCCCGCCCGAGGTGCTGTATTTCCGCGGCGGCCACCTGCTGTTCGCGATGACGCTGTTGTTCCTCGTCTATCCGTTCGCGGCGTCGGACGGCGCGAAGGGGCCGCGCCTGATCGACTGGCTGTGTGTCGCGGGATCGGTCGCCTTCATCGGCTATCTGTGGGCCAACCACGACTATCTCATCAACCGCATCCAGTATATCGACGAGCCGACGACGACCGATCAGGTCATGGCGGTGGTCGCCATCGCGCTGGTGTTCGAGGGCACGCGCCGCTGCATCGGCTGGGCGCTGCCGATCACGGCGATGGTGTTCGTGGGCTACTGCCTCGTTTTCACGAACATTTCCTTCAGCTCGTTCCTCGACCAGACGTACCTGACGACCGAGGGCATCTTCGGCTCCACACTGGGCGTGTCGGCGGCCTTCGTGCTGATCTTCGTGCTGTTCGGCTCGTTCATGGAACGCACGGGGACCGGCCAGCTCTTCATGGATTTTGCACTTGCGCTGACCGGCAGCCAGGCGGGCGGGCCGGGCAAGGTGTCGGTCGTCTCGTCGTCGCTGTTCGGCACGATCTCGGGCTCGGCCGTCGCCAACGTGATGGTCGACGGGCCGATCACGATCCCGCTGATGAAGCGCACGGGCTTCAGGCCGCATTTCGCCGCCGCGGTCGAATCGGTCGCGTCGACGGGTGGGCAGATCATGCCGCCGATCATGGGGGCGGCCGCCTTCGTGATGGCCGAATACCTGCAGACGACCTATCTGCAGGTCACGCTGTGGGCGATCATCCCGTCGCTGCTCTACTACGTCGCCTGCTTCGGCGCGGTGCATTTCGAGGCCAAGCGCGAAGGCCTGCTCGGCGTGCCGAAGGCCGA
>JAEUKY010000269.1 GCA_016794005.1 Rhodospirillales bacterium | reverse complement strand
CATGCAGTGGTCGAAGATCACCCACCTGCCGTACTTGGGCGCCATCGCGCGATAGGTGTCGGCATAGACCTGCTTCAGGTCTTTCTTCGCCTTCAGGCCCTTTTTCGCGTGGGCGAGCAGTTCCTGCACGAAGGCGCGCGTGCCCTCGATGGCGCGGCGCGACGCGGCGGCGGTCAGCATCGCCTCGCCCCGGCCGGGGACCAGCTTCTCGGGTTTCAGCGCCAGCAGCGCATCGAGCGTCGCCGGCCATTCGGCAAGCTGCGCGTCGCCGCAATAGGGGGTCGCCCCTTCCTCGACCAGATCGCCGGAGAACAGCACCTTCTCCTTCGGCAGCCACACCACGCTGTCGCCGCGCGTGTGCCCGCCCCCGCCCGGCTGCAGGATGCGCACTTCCTTCCTGCCGAGGAACAGCGTCATCGACCGGTCGAACACGATGGTCGGCCAGGTCAGGCCCGGCACGCTGTCCGCAGCACGGAACAGGCGCGGAAAGCGGCCGACCTCGGATTTCCAGTCCTGCTTTCCGCGCTCCTTGATCATCTCGAAGGTCGGACGCGACGCGATCACGTGTTCGGCCTTGTAGCCGCTCGCCCCCAGCACGCGCACGGCGTGGTAGTGCGTGAGCACCACATACTTCACCGGCTTGTCGGTCACCTTCCGGATATGGCGCACCAGTTCGCGCGCCATGACGGGCGTGGCGCGCGCGTCGATCACCATGCAGCAATCGTCGCCGATCACGACACCGGAATTCGGGTCGCCCTCCGCCGTCAGGCAATAGGCGCCGTCGGCGAGGCGGACGAACTTCTCCTTCTTCTCGTCGAGATCGGCGGTCGATGCGAAGGCCTTGGCCATGACGTCTGCTCCTCAGATTCCCAGATAGGCGGCCTTGACGCGCTCGTCGGCGAGCAGGGCGGGGCCGCTGTCCTGCATGGTAATGCGGCCGGTCTCGATCACATAGCCGCGATCGGCGATGGCGAGGGCCGCCGCCGCGTTCTGCTCGACCAGGAAGATCGTCACGCCGTCGCCCTTCAGGCGCTTCACGGTGGCGAAGATCTCCTGCACCAGCAGCGGGGCAAGGCCCATCGACGGCTCGTCGAGCAGCAGCAGACGCGGGCGCGCCATCAGGGCGCGCGCGATCGCCAGCATCTGCTGCTGGCCGCCCGACAGCGTGCCGGCCGCCTGCCTGCGCCGCTCGGCGAGGATCGGGAACATCGCGAAGGCCCGCTCGATCCCCTCGGCGATCTCGGCCTTCGTACGCGTATGTCCGCCGAGTTCGAGATTGTCTTCCACGCTCATCGGCCCGAAGACCTGCCGGCCTTCGGGAACCTGCGCGACGCCCAGACGCACGCGCCTGGCCGCCGGCAGCGTCGCGATGTCGGTCCCGGCGAAGCGGATGGCGCCGGCCGTGACCGGCTGCACGCCCGAGATGGCGCGCAGCAGCGTCGTCTTGCCGGCCCCGTTGCCGCCGACGAGGGCGAGAAGTTCGCCTTCGGCGACCGCAAGGTCGATGCCGCGCAGCGCTTCGATTCGCCCGTAATGCGAGACGAGGCCGGAAATCTCCAGCAGCATGTCGGGCGGACCGGCCTTCATACGCCGCGCCCCCCGGTTTCGCCGGCCGCCGCTTCGCCCAGATAGGCCTTGATGACCTCGGGATTGCGGCGCACCTCGTCGGCGGTCCCTTCGGCGAGCTTGCGGCCGTAATCGAGCACGAGGATGTGGTCCGACACGTTCATGACGAGCTTCATGTCGTGCTCGACGAGTACGACCGTAACGCCGGATGCCGCGACGCGCCGGATCAGGCGTTCGATCTCCTGCGTTTCCCTCGGGTTGAGGCCGGCGGCGGGCTCGTCGAGCAGCAGCAGGCGCGGTTCGGCCGCCAGCGCACGCGCGATCTCGAGCCGCTTCAAGGCGCCATAGGGCATCGCGTCGGCATCCGCCCCCAGCCAGTCGCCGAGGCCGACATGGACCATCAGCGCCTCGGCCTTCGCGCGCGCATCGGCCGTCTGGTGCACGATTCCCGGCAGGCCGAGCAGCGAGGCGACGAGACCCGTGCCGACATGCAGGTGCCGGCCGACCATGACGTTCTCGATCGCCGTCATGTTGAAGAAGATCTGCAGGTTCTGGAACGTGCGCTGCACGCCCAGTGCCGCGCGGGCGGCGGTGGAAAAGCCCGTGACGTCGCGCCCGCCGACATGGATGCGGCCCGCCGTGGGCGCGTAGACGCCGGTCACGAGGTTGAACAGCGTCGTCTTGCCCGCCCCGTTGGGGCCGATCAGCGAATGGATGGCGCCCGGCTCGACCGCGAACGAAACGTCGGCGACCGCCTTCACGCCGCCGAAGCTTTTCGACAGGTTCTCGACGCGCAGCAGGCTCATTTCGCCCTCCACCGCCGGAGAAGTTCGGCAAGGCTGGGGACGAGGCCCTTGGGCAGGAACACCATCGTGGCGATCAGCACCGCCCCGAAGACGAGGTGCTTGTAATCCTGGAAGTCGGCGACCGCCTGCGGCAGCACCGTCAGCAGGGCGGCCCCCACGACGGCCCCGAAGGTCGAGGCCATGCCGCCCAGCACCACCATCGTGACGAACTCGATCGAGCGCACGAAGCCGGCTTCCGCCGGCGTGATGAACCGCTCCACGTGCGCGAACAGCGAGCCGGCGAGCGAAGCGAACACGGCCGAGACGACGAACACCATCGCCTTGTAGCGCGCGGTGTCGATGCCGGCGGTTGCCGCCGCGACCTCCGATCCGTGGAGGGCGCGCAGCGCACGTCCCACGCCGGAATCGATCAGGTTGCGCGACAGCAGCACGGCGACGAGCAGCACGCCGCCCGTCGCCCAGTACCAGTCCTCGATCCGCGTGATGCGCCAGTCGCCCAGCGACAAAGCCAGCACGCGCACGCCGTCGGGCCCGCCGGTCAACCAGATCTCGCGGTTGATGACGATGAAGATGATGATGCCGAGCCCGAGCGTGGCCATCGCGAGATAATGGCCCTTGAGGCGCAGGATAGGGCGCGCCACCGCGAAGGCGAGCAGGCCGGTTCCGGCCGCTCCCAGCGCCATCGCGACGAACCCGTTGAGCTCGAAGCGCCGCGTGAGGATCGCCGAAGCGTAGGCGCCAAGTGCAAAGAACCCCGCATGGCCGAGGCTGATCTGCCCGGCATAGCCGACCAGCAGGTTGAGGCCCACGCAT
>JAEUKY010000259.1 GCA_016794005.1 Rhodospirillales bacterium | reverse complement strand
AGCGGGCGACTTGCCGACGGGACCGTCGTCGAGGTCGATATCGCGGCCCCCGGCAGCCCGGCGCGCAACGACGCCTTCGACGTCACGCCGGCCCGGCTGGTTACGGCCCTCGTCACCGAACGGGGCGTGTGCGAGGCCTCCCCGGGGGGCCTGCGCGGCCTGTTTCCCGGACAAAAGCCGGCAGCAGCCCGGTAGGGCATTCGGGCCCGGCCGGAGTCGCTTGACGGGGCCTGCCCGGACCGGTACATACGCCGGGCTTTTCGGGCGGAGTCCTTTGCGGGCGTAGCTCAGTTGGTTAGAGCGCCGGCCTGTCACGCCGGAGGCCGCGGGTTCAAGTCCCGTCGCTCGCGCCACTCCCCCGGATCTTCGATTTATCGCGGTTCCAGCGCCCGCCGTCCTTTCCGGATGGCGGGCGTTGTTGCGCTGCGGCACCTGAGAGTGGATCGCGGTCCGTCCGGTGCGCCCGGAACGCCCTAAATTGTTGGCAAAGCAGGGCGGTTTGGCCTATACCGAGGCATTGGGACGTTCTGGTCGGCTTCGGGCGGGGTTTTGGGGGATCTGATGGACGCGCACGCGGAACTTCTTCGCGAGTATCTTCCGATCCTGCTCTTCCTGGGCCTCGCGATCGCGCTGTCCGTGGCGATGGTCGTGGCCTCGCTGGTGATCGCCCGCCAGCGCCCGGATGCCGAAAAGCTCTCCGCCTACGAGTGCGGTTTCGAAGCGTTCGACGATGCGCGCCGCAAGTTCGACGTGCGCTTCTATCTCGTGGCGATCCTGTTCATCATTTTCGATCTCGAAGTCGCTTTCCTGTTCCCGTGGGCCGTGGCGCTCGGCGAGATCGGGATGTTCGGCTTCTGGTCGATGGTCGTGTTCCTGACCGTGCTGACGGTCGGGTTCGTGTACGAGTGGAAGAAAGGTGCTCTCGAATGGGAGTGATCGAAGCCCATGGCCGCGGCGGCCCGCTGCCGCCGGGTGCCGCACAGGACGCGCTGCTGAAGGCCGCGACCGACGAGATGCAGGACAAGGGCTTCGTCGTGGCGCAGCTCGACAAGCTCGTCAGCTGGGCGCGTACCGGCTCGCTGTGGCCGATGACCTTCGGTCTCGCCTGCTGCGCCGTCGAGATGATGCACACGGCCGCCAGCCGCTACGATCTCGACCGGTTCGGCATGGTCTTCCGGCCGAGCCCGCGCCAGTCCGACGTGATGATCGTCGCGGGCACGCTCACCAACAAGATGGCGCCGGCCCTGCGCAAGGTCTACGACCAGATGGCCGAGCCGCGCTGGGTGCTGTCGATGGGCAGCTGCGCCAACGGCGGCGGCTACTACCACTATTCCTATTCCGTCGTGCGCGGCTGCGACCGGATCGTTCCGGTCGACGTGTACGTTCCGGGCTGCCCGCCGACGGCGGAGGCGCTGCTGTACGGCATCATGCAGCTCCAGAAGAAGATCAAGCGCACGACGAGCATCCTTCGCTAGGGGTCTGGGGAACAGAATGGCCGCGTACGTGGACGAGGGGCTTGCCCCGCTCGCCGACAAGATCAAAGCCGATCTCGGCGCCGACGTCGTTTCGGCCGGGATTGAGAAGGGCGAACTCGCGATCGAAGTCGCGCGCGACACGCTGGTGCGCGCGCTCACCTATCTGCGCGACGACGAGGCCTGCCGTTTCGGTTCGCTGATGGACGTGTGCGGCGTCGACTGGCCGCAGCGCGCCCAGCGCTTCGACGTCGTCTACAACCTGCTTTCGATGCGCCACAACCGGCGCATCCGCGTCAAGGTGGCGACGGACGAGAACACGCCGGTTCCCTCCGCCGTTTCCGTGTTCCCGTCGGCCGGCTGGTTCGAGCGCGAGACGTGGGACCTCTACGGCGTCTTCTTCGCAGGCCACCCCGACCTGCGCCGCATCCTCACGGACTATGGCTTCGAGGGCCATCCGCTGCGCAAGGACTTCCCGCTGACCGGGTATGTCGAGGTCCGCTACGATTCCGAGCAGCAGCGCGTCGTCTACGAACCGGTCAAGCTCACGCAGGATTTCCGTTCGTTCGACTTCCTGTCGCCGTGGGAAGGGCTGGGCCTCGCCCAGCTCGGCCAGCTTCCGGGCGACGAGAAGGCCGCCGCTCCTGCGGCACCGCCCGCCACCCCGTCGAAGGCTTGACGCGAATGGCCGACCCGATCGCCGCATCGCCCGCATCCGACCTCGCCGACGGCCAGGTCAAGATCAAGAACTACTCGCTCAATTTCGGGCCGCAGCATCCGGCCGCGCATGGCGTGCTGCGCCTCGTGCTGGAGCTCGACGGCGAGGTCATCGAGCGCGCCGATCCGCATATCGGCCTCCTGCATCGCGGCACCGAGAAGCTGATCGAGTACAAGACGTACCTGCAGGCGGTCCCGTATTTCGACCGGCTCGACTACGTGTCGCCGATGAACCAGGAGCACGCCTACGCGCTGGCGGTCGAGAAGCTGCTGGGCATCCAGGCGCCGCCGCGCGCGCAGTACATCCGCGTGCTCTACGCCGAGATCGGCCGCATCCTCAACCATATCCTCAACGTCACGACCTTCGCTCTCGACGTCGGCGCGATGACGCCGCTGCTGTGGGGCTTCGAGGAGCGCGAGACGCTGATGGAGTTCTACGAGCGCGTCTGCGGTGCGCGCCTGCACGCGGCCTATTTCCGGCCGGGCGGCGTCAGCCAGGACCTGCCGGCGGGCCTGGCCGACGACATGCTGAAGTTCGTCGACCATTTCCCGAAGATCCTCGACGACATCGAAAGCCTGCTGACCGAGAACCGCATCTTCAAGCAGCGCACCGTCGATATCGGCGTCGTGTCGAAGGCCGACGCGCTTGCCTGGGGCTTCTCGGGGCCGATGTTGCGCGGCTCGGGCATTCCATGGGACCTGCGCAAGTCGCAGCCCTACGACGCCTACGAGGCGATGGATTTCGACATCCCGATCGGCAAGAACGGCGACTGCTACGACCGCTACCTGCTGCGCATGGACGAGATGCGCCAGTCGCTGCGCATCATGAAGCAGGCGATCGAGAAGATGCCGGGCGGTCCGGTCAAGGCCGACGACCGCAAGGTCGCACCGCCGCCGCGCGCCGAGATGAAGCGCTCGATGGAAGCGCTGATCCACCACTTCAAGCTCTATACCGAGGGCTACCGGGTGCCGGCGGGCGAGACGTATACGGCCGTCGAGGCGCCGAAGGGCGAGTTCGCGGTCTATCTCGTCTCGGACGGCACCAACAAACCCTATCGCTGCAAGATCCGCGCACCGGGCTTCGCGTTCCTGCAGGCGATGGACTTCCTGGCAAAGGGCCACATGCTGGCCGACGTCGTCGCGATCATCGGGTCGCTCGACATCGTTTTCGGAGAGATCGACCGATGAGCGGCGGACACGGCCACGTCGAACAGCCGGCGA
>JAEUKY010000235.1 GCA_016794005.1 Rhodospirillales bacterium | reverse complement strand
CGTGGCGATCATCGTCGAGGCGATGACCGAGAACCGCAACCGCACGGCGCCCGAGATCCGCACGATCTTCTCCAAGCACGGCGGCGCGCTCGGCGAGGCGAACTCGGTCGCGTACAATTTCGCGCGCATCGGCCAGATCGTATTCCCGGCCGCGAAGATCGCCGCCGACGCGTTCCTCGACGCGGCGATCGAGGCGGGGGCGGACGACGTCGAGAGCGGCGCCGACGCGCATGTCGCGACCTGCACGGTCGAGGCGTTCGGCGCCGTGCGTTCGGCCCTCGAAGCGAAGTTCGGCGAACCGAAATCGGCCGCACTCGTCTTCAGGCCCAGCGTTTCGGTACCGCTCGACGAGGAACAGGCGCGCGCCGTCATCGATCTCGTCGAGGCGCTCGAGGACAACGACGACGTCCAGACCGTCACCGCGAATTTCGAGGTCTCGGACGCCGTGCTCGCCAAGCTTTCGGCGGCCTGAGCGGCATGCGCCTCATCGGCATCGATCCCGGGCTCAGGACGACAGGCTGGGGCGTGATCGACGCGGAAGGCAACCGGCTGGTCCACGTGGCCAACGGGCGCATCGTCAGCGACGCGGACGCGCCGATGGCCGAGCGCCTCGTCCAGCTCCACGACGGTCTTATCGCGGTGATCGAAAGCTGGAAGCCCGACGAGGCGGCGGTCGAGGAGACGTTCGTCAACGTCAATCCCGCCTCGACGCTGAAGCTCGGCCAGGCGCGCGGCATCGCACTTCTGGCGCCCGCGCGCATGGGACTGCCCGTGGCCGAATACGCCGCCAACGCGGTCAAGAAGGCCGTCGTCGGGGCCGGCCACGCCGACAAGACGCAGATCCAGATGATGGTGAAGCGCCTGATGCCGGGCGTTTCGTTCGCCGGCCCCGACGCCGCCGACGCGCTCGCCATCGCGATCTGCCACGCGCACAACGCGGCAAGCCGCAACGCGTGGGCGGCGGGCACCGTCATGGCGGGTGCGCGATGATCGCCAGGCTCAAGGGCCGCGTGGACGAACGCAACAAGGACAGCTGCGTGGTCGACGTGCACGGCGTCGGCTATCTCGTGCGCGCGTCGGCCCGCACGCTGGCCGCGTTGCCGGGTATCGGCGAGCCGTGCCTGCTGCACATCGAGACGAACATCCGCGAGGACGCGTTCGAGCTGTTCGGCTTCGCCGCACCCGAGGAGCGCGACTGCTACCGGCTGCTCACCGGCGTGCAGGGCGTGGGCCCGAAGGCCGCACTCGCGTTGCTGTCGGCTCTCGCCCCCGGCGAGATCGCGGCGGCGATCCTGGCCGAAGACAAGTCGACGCTGACACGCGCCGACGGCGTGGGCCCGAAGCTCGCCCAGCGCATCGCGTCGGAACTGAAGGAAAAGGTCGCGGCCCTCGGCCTTGCGGTCGCCATCGGCAAGACGGGCGCGGTTTCCGTCGCGGGTGCCGCGCCTGCCGGCGGGGCGGCGGCCGATGCGGTCTCGGCGCTCGTCAATCTTGGCTACAAGCGCGCAGAAGCTGTCGCCGCGGTCAACAAGGCGGTCAAGAAGCTGGGCGAGGGCGCGCGCGTCGAAGCGCTGATCCCGGCCGGCCTGTCGGAGCTCGGCGCATGAGCAAACCCAAGCCCGACGCCGTCGCGCGCGAAGTGGCCCGCGAAGCGGTCGCCGAGGATGCGCCCGAACAGAAGATCCGTCCGCTTGCGCTGGACGAATTCGTCGGCCAGCGCCAGGTGCGCGACAATTTGCGCGTCTTCGTCGAGGCGGCGCGCGGGCGCGGCGAAGCGCTCGACCATGTGCTGCTGCACGGGCCGCCGGGGCTGGGCAAGACGACGCTCGCCCAGATCGTGGCCAAGGAACTGGGCGTGGGCTTCCGCGCCACGTCGGGCCCGGTCATCGCGCGCGCGGGCGACCTTGCCGCGTTGCTGACGAACCTCCAGCCGCGCGACGTGCTGTTCATCGACGAGATCCACCGTCTGGCCCCCGCGGTCGAGGAAATCCTCTATCCGGCGATGGAGGATTTCCAGCTCGACCTCATCATCGGCGAGGGGCCGGCCGCGCGCTCGGTGCGCATCGACCTGCCGCCCTTCACGCTTGTGGGAGCGACGACGCGCGCGGGCCTCGTCACCACGCCGCTGCGCGACCGGTTCGGCATCCCGCTGCGGCTCGTCTTCTATTCGCCCGACGAACTGGAATCGATCGTGCGCCGGGCCGCGGGCGTGCTCGGCTGCAACCTTGCGGCCGACGGAGCGCGCGAGATCGCGCGGCGCTGCCGCGGCACGCCGCGCATCGCGGGCCGCCTCCTGCGCCGCGTGCGCGATTTCGCGGCCGTGGCCGGGATCGCGTCGATCGACCGCAAGGCGGCCGACGCGGCACTCGCACGGCTGGAGGTCGATTTCCTCGGCCTCGACGCGATGGACCGGCGCTACATGGCGTGCATCGCCGAGAATTACGGCGGCGGGCCGGTCGGCGTGGAAACGCTGGCGGCGGCCCTTGCCGAGCAGCGCGACACGATCGAGGAAGTGATCGAGCCGTTCCTGATCCAGGAAGGGCTGCTGCTGCGCACGCCGCGCGGCCGCGTGCTGGGCGAGAAGGGGTGGCGCCATCTGGGGCTGACGCCGCCGGCGGGCGCGCAGGTCGCCCTCGATTTCGTAGCTCCCGACGACGAGGCGGCCCCGTGAACGCGCCGCACGTCTTCCGCACCCGCGTCTACTACGAGGATACCGACGCCGCCGGGATCGTCTATTACGCGAACTACCTGAAATTCGCCGAGCGGGCGCGCACCGAGATCCTGCGCGAGGCCGGCATCGTCCAGCGCGAACTGGCCGAGGAAATGGGCGTGGCCTTCGCGGTGCGTTCCGTGAACGTCGAATACCTGCGGCCCGCCCGCCTCGACGACGCGCTGGTCGTGGAATCGACGATCCTCGAGGTCGCCGGAGCGACCGCCGACGGCATGCAGGTCGTCCGGCGCGATGCGGACGGGGCCGAACTCGCCCGCGTCGCGGTGACGCTGGCCTGCATCAAGCTTGCCGGCGGCCGGCCCGCGCGCATCCCCGAATCCGTCCGCGCCGCACTTTCGCGCCATATTGTCGTCACGAAAACCTGACAGAACCCGAACTTTCCAGGAAAGCAGCGAAATGGACCGTACCGTCGAAACTTCCGCCCTGGCCGGCACCGGCATGCCCGAGTTCACGCCATGGGCCCTGTTCCTGCACGCCGATCTCGTCGGCCAGTTCGTCGTGCTGGTCCTCCTGATCGCGTCCTTCTGGACCTGGGCGATCGTCATCGACAAATGGCTGCGTCTGCGCCGCCTGCAGGCCGCCGCCAACCAGTTCGAGGACCAGTTCTGGTCCGGCGGTTCGCTCGAGGACCTCTACGACCGCGTCGGCAACCAGCCGGCCGATCCGATGACCGCGATGTTCGCCGCCGCGATGCGCGAATGGCGCCGCACGGCGGCAAAGGGCCTCGTCGCGGCCGGCCAGATGCGCGCCTCGCTGCAGGCGCGCATCGAGCGCGTGATGCAGGTCACGCTGTCGCGCGAGATGGACCGGCTCGAAAAGCAGATGACGTTCCTCGCCTCGGTCGGCTCGACGGCACCCTTCATCGGCCTCTTCGGCACGGTGTGGGGCATCATGCGCTCGTTCCACTCGATCGGCGTGACGAAGAACACGTCGATCGCGTCGGTGGCACCGGGCCTCGCCGAGGCGCTGTTCGCCACGGCGCTGGGCCTGATCGCGGCGATCCCGGCGGTCATCGCCTACAACAAGATCTCGACCGAGCTCAACCGCTACGCGGGCCGGCTCGAGACGTTCTCGTCCGAGTTCGGCGCGATCCTGTCGCGCCAGCTCGAAGAGAAGAACTGAGTCATGGCCGGACCCCTGATGCAGTCCGGTCGCCGCGGCACCTCGCGCCGGCGCGGGCGTCTCGTGGCCGAGATCAACGTGACGCCGTTCGTCGACGTGATGCTCGTGCTGCTCGTGATCTTCATGATCACGGCCCCGCTGCTGACCTCGACCGTGCCGGTTGACCTGCCGCAGACGCAGGCCGCGCGCGCCACCGGCCAGGACGAGCCGCTCGTCGTCTCGGTCAATTCGGGCGGCAAGGTCTACCTGATGGACAGCGAGCTGGAGCTCGACGGGCTGGTCGCGCGGCTGCGCGCCATCACGAACAACAACAGCGAGGCGCGCATCTTCGTGCGCGGCGACAAGACGATCAATTACGGCCGCGTGCTCGAGGTGATGGGTGCCATCTCGGCCGCCGGCTTCAGCAAGGTGGCTCTCGTCGCCGAAGTTCCGGCCGGGCCGCGCGCCGGCCAGACGCCGCCGCGGCGCTAGGAAGGCGCGATGGCGGCGATCGCGGCAGCGGGCGGACACGAGGTACAGGACGCGACCGGCGACATGCGCTGGGGCATGGTCGCTTCCGGCGTGCTGCATGTCGCCGTGTTCGCCTTCGCGATCCTCGATCCGCTGAGCCT
>JAEUKY010000207.1 GCA_016794005.1 Rhodospirillales bacterium | reverse complement strand
GGGGAGGAATCGATCACGTTGATGGCGGATCTGGAGGCTGGTGCAACCGGCACGATGGCGAGTGCGTTGCTGCCCGATCTGATACGTCCGGTCGTTGTCGATTTTCTCGCTGGCCGCCGAAAGGAGGCCTATGCCGCCTATTCCCAGATTCTGCCGCTGATCAACTTCGAGAACCGGCAGTGCGGTCTGCGTGCGACCAAGGTGGCGATGAAGGAGGGAAAGGTGATCAAGAGCGATGCTGTCCGCCATCCACTCAAGCCGCTACACCCGGCGACTCGCGCGGGGTTGCTGAATGTCGCCGGCCCGCTCAAGCCGCTTGCGCTACGCTGGGGCCACGGCTGATCTCAGTGCCTTTGGTTTCCATTCGATTCCCTTCGGTGCAAAAAATTGGGGTAACTACCATTGAAAATTTCAATAGTTAGTAGTCTTGGTGGATTGGGGGGTGCATGTTTGAATCCTGCCGCTCCGACCAACATAAAGGCCCGCCGCTTCGGAGGAGAGGCGGCGGGCTTCTTTGGAAATCATGCACGGAAAGTGAACTGAGGGCCGCAGGCACGAATACGGCCGACGCTATTCGTGTGGGCCAAAATTGCGTCGCGACCCCTCGAGAGCAGCGGAGCGTCGGCGTAATCTCGCTTCGTCAACTGACTCAACGGATGACAAGGGAAGCTGAGTCCGCAGGCAGAGGTTTCAGGACCGTCGCCTGCGGACTGAGCTTAGCGCGTCGCCGCGATCGCGGTCTGCCATTCGGCAAGGAAATCATTGCGCTTTGCGGCCGCGTCGTCCTCGTTGATTGGGAAAACCTTGATCGAGTCGATATTGGGCAGGTCGGCAAACTTGCTGACGTCGATATCGCCCCGGCTCGGACGGCGGAAGGCGTTCTCGAGCAGTGCGATTTGCACATCGCGCGAGATGATGTGATCGAAAGCTCGGCGCGCGACATCGCCGTTGGGTGCGCCCTTGGCGAGAACAAGGAACTCCGGCGTCGTGAACGTGCCGTCGGCCGCGTAGACCAGCTTGATCTCGCGTTGGCCGCCGGCCACGTACGCGTAGGCATTGGATTCGAAGGTGAGTCCGACGGTAAACTCCCCTTGTGCCACCGCGCGCAGTACCGTTGCGGCGGCCGGCGTCACGGTTGTGTTGGCGGCAAGCTTGCGCAGCGCGTCAGTCCCCAGCATCTGCCGCACGCCCCACAGGATCGTGTAGGCCGTCGAGCTGTTCGCCGGATCGGCGATGATGACCTTACCCTTCCAGCGCGGTTCCAGAAGGTCCGCCCATGTCTTGGGTTCCGGATTCCCGCCGAGCTGGTTGCGGTTCACCATCTGCACGACGACGTGCAGGTTCGACGCCGTCCACAGGTTCTGCGGCTCGGCAAGCGATGCCGGAATCGCCGCCGCTTCCGGCGAGCGGTAGGGTTCGAAAAGAGGCTTGAACGCGCCCAGCGTGTTTGCGCTGGAGCTCCAGAATATGTCGGCTTGCGGCTTGGCAAGTTCGGCTTCCATGCGGCGCAACAGGACGCCGCTGCCGCCGGTCACGAAATTCAGGCGAAGGTTCGGCAGGTTTTTGCGCGCCACGTCGGTGATGGACTGAATTCCCTGCTCATTGTTGGAGGTGTAGATCACCGCGTTTCCCGCGCCTTGCGCGAAGGCGGGAAAGCCGGCGAAACCAGTTGCACTCAGTCCGGCGAGTAGGGCGCGGCGATTGAAATCGATCGTCATGATGCTCTCCTTATCTTTTGATTCCGACTTTGACTACTTGGTCGCGAAAAGATCGATCTTGAACACGGTCGTGGCAATCAGGATCGGCACCAGGATGATGCCGACAAGAACGAGCCCATAGGCCGAAGCCTGAGCCATCAGATTGGAATCGATCAGGCGGAATATCTGGATCGGCATCGTTTCCTGCCCGGCCGAATAGACGACAACCGAGGCGCTGAGTTCGGCAACCGTCGTCGTCCAGACGAGCACGCAAGCCGCCGCGATCGAAGGCACCATGAGCGGCAGGATGACCTTCAGGAAGGTCCGGACCGGTGGCACGCCCAGGCTGATTGAGGCGTCCTCGAGTGAGTTCGGGATATTGTAGAGCGTCGCCGAGGCGTTGCGAATGCCGAAGGGAAGGCGGCGGATGAGGTAGGCGACGACGACGATCGCGCCCGAACCTGCCAGCGGCAGCCACGCACCGTTGAACGACATGACGAGCCCGATGCCCAGTACCGTGCCCGAAAGGGCGAGGGGCAGGGACGAGAGATAGTCGATGCCAGGGGTGAGTATGTTGCGCTTCTTGACGATCAGGAAGCCTGCAAGCGTGCTGACGATCAGGCTCAGTACCGTGGCGATTCCGGCGAAGATCAGCGTGTTGACGATCGGATCGGAGGCGCTCAGGAACACGCGCTCCATGTTGGCGGTCGTCCATTCGCCCCAGCGCATCACGGGCCCGCGTGCACGGGTGAAGGCGCCTGCAACCACCGTGGCCAGCGGCAGCAGGGAGATGACCACGATGACGGCCGCACCGATCGTGATCGGCAGCATGGAGAGGCCACCGAGCGGGCGCGGCTTCGCACCTCGACCCTGGACGATCTCGAAGCGGCCGCGCGACACGATCCAGCGCTGGGCGAACAGCGCGCAGGCGACGATGGCGATCGACACGCTTGCGAGCGTGCTTTGCATCACGGGGTTGGTGCCGACTTCCGAAACGAAGCTCTGGTAGGTAAGCACGGAAAGCAGATGCACGCGCTGGCCGAGGATCGTCGCGACGGCGAAGTTGCCGACGACAAGGGTAAAAACGAGCAGGGCACTCGCAAGGATCGACGGCGCCACGACCGGCACCATCACTCTCAGGAGCGTACGGCCGGGTGGCACACCGAGGCTCTGCGAGGCTTCCTCGAGCTGCGCGTCGAACCCTTTGATCGCCGCAAGCGTGCCGATATAGACGTAGGTGTAGTAGATGAATGTCATCACCGTGATCAGGCCGAACCAGCCGTAGAACGAGGGAATCAGGATTCCCCAATCGGCAAAGGCGCGTGTGACGATGCCGTTGTTTCCGAGGATCATCAGCCAGGTCTGGGCCGCGATTACTTCGGGCACGATTAGCGTCGTCATCGGAAGCAGTGCGATCAGCGCCTTGCCGGGAAACGAGAAGCGAGCGGCAACAAAAGCTAGCGGCACGCCGATCAGCGTCGACGTGACGGTGACGACGGCACCCAGCATCAGCGTGTTAACGATGGCCGTGCGGTATCGCGCTTCTCCCAGCAGGGTTGCCCAGCCCGACTGGCCGCTGGGGCTCGCGGCAAGACTGGCGCTCAGGACATTCAGCAGCGGGTAGAGCAGGAAAAGCGCGAACAGAGCCAGAGCCAGCGCGGAAAGCCAGAACCAGACGTCTCTGGGCGTGTGGGTCAAGATGCCACCACGAGGGTCCTGACGGGATCGAAGCGCAGCGACACCTTGTCGCCGACGGCGAAGGTAGGGGCGGCACCGTGCGCTTCGACGACGATATCGCGGCCAGCGTCGGTCGCAACGCGGAAGCTGGTGCGCCCGCCCAGATACTGTCGGCGCCGGACCGTGCAGCGAATCGCATTGGTGGTTGCTCCGCTTGCGGCGCCGAGGGACAGTGTTTCGCCGCGTGCGACCAGGATCGCTGCCCCGGCCGGAAGACCGGTGGGCGCCAGAACTTCCAACGACATACCGTCAAGGCGCACCTGTGCCGACGCGCCGGATATGGTGGGTACGGCGACTTCGACCGGCAAGATGTTCGCTGCCCCGACGAAATCGGCGACATAGGCCGAGACCGGTCGGGCATAGAGATCTTCGGGGGTCCCGACCTGCTCGAGCCGCCCCATGCGCAGCAGGCCGATCCGATCGGAAAGCGCGAGCGCTTCCTCCTGATCGTGCGTCACCAGCACGGTCGTGATCCCGACCTCGCGCTGCAGATCGGCGATCGTCTCGCGCACCTGCACGCGCAGCTTGGCATCAAGATTGGACAGGGGCTCGTCCATCAGCAGTACGGTCGGCTTGATGGCCAGTGCCCGGGCGAGCGCCACGCGCTGGCGCTGGCCACCGGATAGGGCCGCGGGCAGACGCTGGGCAAAGGCGCTCAGGCCGACACGCTCGAGATACTCGCTGACCGTCGTCTTGATCGCTGTCTCGTCGACCCTTCGCGCGCGCAGGCCGTAGGCGACGTTGTCGTACACGCTCTTGTCAGGGAACAGCGCGTAATCCTGGAACACCATGCCGATGTCGCGCAAGTATGCGGGCCGGTGCGTCACATCGCGGTTGCCGAACGCGAGTTTGCCGGCACGCACGGGCACGAATCCTGCGATCGTGCGCAGCAGCGTTGTCTTACCGCAGCCGCTGGGACCCAGCAGCGTGAACAGGGTTCCGTCCGCGATTTCCAGCGACAGGCTGGAGATCACCGGTTCGGTACCGTAGCCGACGACGAGGTTCTCGATCCGGATTCCAGCCATGTCAGAGCGCCTCTTGCACGATTCTGAGCGCAGCCGCGTGGCGACGCCTGTCTCCGGCCGCCAGAACGCGCGGGCCACTGGCGATCGTCAGCGCGTCGCCGTTCCAGTCGGTGATGATGCCGCCAGCCCCCTCAAGGATCGGTACGAAGGCAGCGTAGTCGTGGATCTTGAGGCCGGCATCGATCGCAAGATCGGTGCGACCTTGGGCGAGGCGCCCGTAGCTCAATGCGGCACCGCCATAGACGCGCCACGCGGTGCAGGCGCTCAATGCGGCAAGCGGCCTCTTGGCGGCCACGTCGAAGAAATCGGGATTGCTGGCTGAGACGATCGCATCGTGCAGCGCTTCTCCCTTGCGGGTCTGGCAGGGCCGGCCGTTCAGCGTCGTCGCGCGGCCACGCGCACCGACCCAGCGTTCCGAGGTCGCGGGGAAATGAATTACGCCGAGCACGGGCCTGCCGCGATGAGCGAGGGAGATCAGAGTGCCGTAAACGGGCATGCCGACGACATAGGCTGCCGTGCCGTCGATCGGATCGAGGATCCAGACATGGTCGGCATCGGGGGTCACGGAATCGAACTCTTCACCCAGTACGCCATGATCCGGATAGGCGGCGGCGATCATATCGCGCAGGCGCTTCTCGATCGCGAGATCCGTCTCGGTCACGAAGGACTTGTCCGGCTTCGTCTTTGCTGCGGCATGGGCCCGCGCTGCAAGCATCGTGGCGGCCTCATCCGCAAGTCTCTCGGCGAAGGCGACGAAGCCGTCGAGATTCATGGTGCTCCCCGCATGCCGTCGGCAAAGGGGTCGCCGGAATCGCGCAGCAGGGTCGCTTCGGCGACGACGTATGCCCGTCCCCGAATTCGGGGAACGATGCGTCCGTGGTCGCCCGGGCGGTACTGGGCCTGGAACCGGCTGCCGACGATACTTTCCTGTACCCACTCCTTGCCGGCCGCGAGTTTGCCGTCGGCGGCAAGGCAGGCGAGCTTGGCACTGGTGCCCGTCCCGCACGGCGAGCGATCATAGGCGCCGCCCGGGCAAAGCACGAAATTGCGGCTGTCTGCGGTTGGATCGGTCGGTCGGCTGAAAAATTCGACGTGATCGATCTTGCCACCGTCCTCGCCCCTGATACCGGCTGTTTCGAGGGCGTCCATGACCGCCTGTGCGGTGCGCGTGAGCGAAGGAATCTCGGCCATCGTCAGTGCATGCGGCGCGTTCGAGACCAGAAAGAACCAATTTCCGCCCCATGCGATGTCGCCGGTCACCGCGCCGAGACCCGGCACGTCGACCATCACGTCCTTGCGGAAGCGAAAAGAGGGCACGTTCTCGATCTCGACCTCGTTGCGGCCGAGAATATCGACCGTCACGTCGCCGACCGGTGTCTCGAAGCAATGCTTGCCGGGTCCGATCCGGCCCATATGGACGAGGGTGACGGCCAATCCGATCGTGCCGTGTCCGCACATGCCGATGACACCGACATTGTTGAAGAAGATCACGCCCGCAGCACTGGCTGGGTCGATCGGTTCGCATAATAGCGCTCCCACCACGGCGTCGCTGCCACGCGGCTCGTTCACAGCGAAGCTACGCACACGGTCGAAGCGCTCCGCGAAGATCCGGCGTCGTTCGGCCATACTCCCGCGTCCTAGATCGGGCCCGCCGTCGACGATGACACGCGTCGGTTCACCTTCGGTGTGGGAGTCGATGACGCGCATCGCGAGTCGCCTTATCCGAATCGTTTCAAGTCAAAGGGAGCGAGGGGGACGGATGGTGGAGTTTCGCTGGCTAGGGCGGCAATCAGTTCGCCGGTGATCGCCGCGAGTGTCATGCCCAGATGCTGGTGCCCGAAAGCGTAGAACAGATTGCCGGCAGCACGCGAGCGCCCGATTGCCGGTAGATAGTCTGGCAATGTCGGGCGCGGACCGATCCAGCGCGTGCGCCCGGGCCCTTTCGGCAGGCCAAGTTCGTCCGCATGGCGTTCGAGCCTCGTCCATTTTCGTGGGTCGTAAGGGGAACTCACCTGCGAGAACTCGGTGAAGCCCGTCATGCGCAGCGACTTCGCAAAGCGCGTGACGATCACCGACCGATCCCCGAACGCGACCGGAGGCAGATCGTGAGGCCATTCGCCGACGTCGATCGCAGCGTCGATGTGGTAGCCGCGCTCGGCGATCAGAGGGACCGGGCCATCGATCCCACGCAGCAGGCCGTGCGAGCCGATCCCGGACGCAACGATGATTCTATCGGCGTCCAGCGCGACGCCATCGACGAAGACCGCGCGGGCTCGGCCACTGTCGATCGCCAGCTGGACGACGCTTCCGGTGCGGTTCGTGCCGCCGGCCGCTCGGAACACGTCAGCGATCCGGGCACGCAAGGCAGGGATGTCGACGACCTGACCGGTATTCGAAAAGCGGACTGCGCCGACTGGCCTGCCGGAGAGGCGGGCGCGCAGCAGCGCAAGTTCCTCGGTAGTCGAGTCGCGCACGCTTGCATAACCGAGATCAACCCCGCGAAGAGCCTGCTGGCCGGCGGCAGCAGTTGCCGGAGTTTCCCAGACGCAAAAGTGACCGTGCTCGCGGATCAGGTCCGGTGCGCCGACATCTCCTGCAAGCCGATGCCAGGCCGGGAGCGCACGCGTGATCAGCGATTTCAGTGCGTGTGCGCCCGCCTCGAATCGTGCGGGTATCGACGCAGCAATCAGGCGAAGCCCGAAAGGAAGCCAGGTGCCGATATCGCGCGGTGGCAGGGCAACAGGGCCACCTGCCACGAACAGGCGGCGCGGCAACGAGAGAAGGGTCTTTATCGATGGAAGCGGCTCGATCTGTTCGGTCGCGAGATGGCCGGCATTGCCGAACGACGCCGCTTTCGTCGGATCGCCGGGATCGACGATGGTCGTGGAAAACCCGGCACGCTGGAGGTGCCAGGCGGAAGCGGCACCGATGATGCCGCCGCCGATGACGAGGGCGGTCTTGCTACTCACGGACCGCTCGGCCGCCAGGAGGCGTACCAGGTCTTGAACCGTGTCCACTGCGTTTCGACGTAGTTGCGCTGACTTTCGGAGAGCGCGTCATCCTTGTTGAAGTGCAGCGCGTACTCGGGATGGCCGGCCAGCACCATCAGATACTTGTAATAGAGGACGAGATCCGGGCCTTCATCATAGCTCGACAGTACGTAGAGCGCGCGGTCGAGCTCCAGTGCGCGGCGTTCGGCTACCGGATCGCCCGCAGCAGCCTTGCGGCAGAGTGCCACGAGATGCAGGGTTTCGGCGGGCAGCGCGTTTCCGATCCCGGTGATCGAGCCGACGGCACCGCAATTGACGAAGCCGTGGACGACCTGCGTGTCGACGCCGACCAGGAGCATCAGGGACTTGTCGCGCCCGGTGATGTGTTCGGCGGCATAGGTGAGTGAGGCAGCTCCGCCGAATTCCTTGAATCCGACTAGGTGTCGGTGCTTCGCATTCAGTTCGAAGAACAGGTCGGCCTTGGTCTCGTAGCCGTAGTAGGGACTGTTGTAGATGACCGAGGGCAGATCGACCGCAGCTTCGAGAACGCCCATGAAGTGGGCGCGCTGGGCGGCGACGGAGGGCCCGCGCGATAGCACGCGAGGGATGATCATCAGACCGTGTGCGCCAACCTTCTTGGCATGGGCAGCGAGAGCAACGGCGCGCGCCGAATTCTGGGCGCCGGTGCCAACGATGGTTGGCACGCCCGCCTTGACCAGGCGTTCGACGCCGATCATTCGCGCTTCATCGGTGAGGAGGGGCCAGTCGCCCATCGATCCGCAATAGACGACTCCGCTCATGCCTGCGGCGACCAGCGACTTGCCGGTACGGACGAGCGTTTCGAAGTCCGGCTCCCGTGCCGTCGTGCAGGGCGTCATCAGGGCGGGGATCGTGCCCGTGAAAGGGTTTACAGGCATGGATCGGTTTCCTCTCGCTTATTTTGGAGAATGTAGATTATATACAATATTCGAGTCAATGGTATCTCGTCGGCGGCTGAGATAAATTTGATGTCCATGCCCAACTCATTGACGCATCGAACCTTGTCGGCCGCGATCGCCGATCGACTACGCGAAGCGATCTTGGGCGGCGCGCATAGGACGGGTACCCAGCTGCGCCAGGACGCGCTTGCCGCCGATTTCGGTGTCAGTCGGATCCCGGTCCGTGAAGCGTTGTTCCAGCTCGAGGCCGAGGGCCTCGTGCAGATCGAGCCGCACAAGGGTGCCGTCGTTACCGGTCTGTCGATGGCCGAAGTCGATGATGTCTTCTATCTGCGTGCATTACTTGAAGGCCGGTTGCTGGCGGATTCGATTCCGCGTCTGACCGATTCCGATTTCGCCGATATCGATGGCGCGCGCGATGCATTCGACCGCATGGTTGCCACGGGTGATATCGCGCATGCGGGCGGTCTCAACGCTGAACTGCATATGGCATTCTATGCGGGCGCGCGCTTACCGAAGACGACGGCGATCGTCGCTGGGCTTCTGCAGACCAGCGACCGCTATACGCGCCTACAGCTGTCCTCGACCAAGGGGCTTGTGAAGGCAGGGCGCGAGCACCGTGAATTGGCTGCCTTGTGCCGGAAACGCGACGTTCCGGCTGCGATGGCGCTACTGGTCGCGCATATCGAAGCAGTTCGGACCGATTTGCTAGGTGTCCTCAAGCGCACGCCTGAACTGCTTGCCGACGATCGGGTTTCCAGAGGGTCGCGCCCGAAGAGATGATCGTTGGCTCCCAAGTTTGACTCGAGACGGAAGGGCCGATTGTCTAGCTTATTCCACGTCTCTAGATTCGCATTTTATCAGCTACTTAAAATCGTGGAATTGTTATCGAACTGTATGGATGCGAGATCGCCATGCATACCAAAATTCCACTTCTCTCTATCGATCTTCCAAGGACTTTTTATTGAGAACCGGATAGAATTCGATGGAAATTAAACCCGCAAGTTTACCGAACTTGAGGTAACAAGTGCGAGTCCTTGCATCGGTTAACGCTTTCCGCGGTATGCCGATGGCGATACGCCTGCATGTATCGCAAAGAAGCGTGAAAAATATGCAGGGTCCGAAAAGCCGAGCCGGAATGCGATCTGGGAAATCGGCATGGCCGTGTATACGAGATCCCGGCGCGCTTCGATCATCAATCTATCCTGAATGATTCCGACTGCCGGTCGGTCAACGACCTGCCTGCATACGCGTGTTAGATGCGGCACGGAAACTCCAAGTCCTTGAGCATAGTCGGAGAGTGACATGCCGGATCGGAAATTGACCTCTACCATTTCAATGAATCGCCGGACGAGATCGATGCGCGGATGCCTTTTGTCCTCGCGCAAGGACGCCCGGGATTGGGAGGTGCGCGCAAACCAAAGAGAAATCAGTTCCGCATGAGCTGACAGAGCGGAATCGCGACCGATCCGGCGTGCTGAAAACTCATCATGCGCTGATCGCATCAGATATCCGATCGATCGGAGCTTCGCATCAGATCTTTGAAATTGCAGCAGCATGGGCTGGGAGAGCAGCGCTTCCGCACCGGGCTCGGCATGAAGGAGTCTGCGAATGCTGGTTATTGCGATACTTGCAACGAAGCCATTCGTGCCGGCGGTGAAATCGAATTCGTGCACAGCAAGCGGAGGCAACAGAATCACGGAGCCCGAGCCAAGCGATCCGCTCTGCCCGTCAATTCTGGTATGTCCACCGCCAGATTCGATCAGCAGGAACTGAAACATCTCCTGATGACGGTGAGGGCGTATCGTCCAGTCGTGCATCAGGCTGCGAGTCGCGATCGTCTCGATATGCAGCGCGTCGGGGAATCGGTCATTGCGCCGCTCGCCGTAGAGCCAGAAGGCTGGTACCTGATCTTCCGGCATGGCTGCATTCCAGATGTTCGATTTGTCCAAGAGCCTGTGCGAATGATCCATTGTGCTCAAGGCGGACAGTTGTGCAAGTTGAAACCGGCGAAAGCACCCTTCCGGAGAGGTGATCGTGCGGACACAAGTCGCAATCGTTGGGGCAGGCCCGTCCGGCCTGTTACTCGGCCAGCTTCTTGCCAACGCCGGCATCGACAACGTGATCGTGGAGCGACGCAGCGCCGAGTACGTGCTTGGGCGCGTCCGCGCTGGCGTCCTCGAGCAAGGCACGGTCGATCTGCTCGACGAGGCGGGAGTTGCAGGTCGGATACGGAAGTTCGGCCTTGTGCATGAAGGGTTCGCGATCGCCTTCGACGCGGTCACGCATCGCGTCGATCTGAAGGACTTGACCGGCGGCAAGTCCGTAACGGTGTATGGTCAAACCGAGGTCACAAGGGACCTCATGGAGGCGCGGAGTCATACGTCGGCTCAGACCATCTACGAGGCCGAAGAGGTGGCGCTCCACGACTTCGACGGAGCATCACCTCGGATCTGCTTTCGTGCTGCCGGAGTGAATCGCGAGATCCAATGCGACTTCATCGCTGGCTGCGACGGATTTCACGGAATTTCTAGACGCTCGACTCCGGCTAGTGCACGAAGAGAATTTGAACGCGTCTACCCGTTCGGCTGGCTCGGTCTTCTGACCGACAGGCCGCCGGTGTCGCACGAGCTCGTATATGCGAGCAGCGACAGAGGATTTGCACTGTGCTCGATGAGATCGTCGACGCGAAGCCGATACTATCTGCAAGTGCCGTCCGATGAGAATTCCGGAGCATGGACGGATGAGATGTTCTTCGACGAACTGCGGCGCAGGTTGCCGGCCGACATCGCGGCGGCGGTCGTTCCTGGCCCGTCGATCGAGAAAGGAATTGCGCCACTACGCAGCTTCGTCGTCGAGCCGATGCGCTTCGGACGGCTGTTCCTTGCCGGCGATGCCGCCCATATCGTGCCGCCGACGGGTGCCAAGGGACTCAATCTTGCCGCAAGCGATGTCCGGTACCTCTTCGAAGCGCTTCGCGAGCACTATCGGAACAGGTCCGACCGCGGGATTGAGACATACTCGGAGCGGGCACTGGGGCGTATCTGGAAGGCCGAGCGCTTCTCTTGGTGGATGACTGGATTACTGCATCGATTCCCTGACGAGGGGGATTTCGGCGAGCGCATCCGTCGTGCAGAATTCGCCTATATTACCCAGTCCAGAAGTGCTTCGACGTCGCTCGCCGAGAACTACGTCGGATTGCCCTACTGAAGGTTTGTGGCTGCCCACCTTTTCTGGAACCACTTCGCATTGCGCCGCGCAAGGGACGGGCAGATGGATATCCAGATCTACCAGATATGGAGCTTCCTTCCGAAGTGCGTGCGTTGACCGATATGGATAGTACGCTCGAATACGATTCCGCTAGTGCTGACGACTTTCTATTATAGGACATTATATAGCCTAGGGAATTTTCCGATGAAGATAGAAGGTGTAGTCGCGCATGCTTGTCGCATTCCACCTGCGTCGCCGTGGGAAGACGCGACCAACAAGGTCAGCGGCCTCGAGCTTATTTTCGTAGAGATCACGACGGATACCGGATTGAAGGGAACCGGGATCAGTTACACGGTCGATATCGGAGGGTCTGCGATCCAGACTCTCATCGAGGACTACCTCGTGAATCTCGCGGTCGGTATGGATCCGCTCGATTACGAGAGAATCTGGAATAAGCTCAACAGGCAGGCGCGTCGGCTCGGCCTTGGTGTCAACTCGATGGCGATCGCCGCGATCGACATTGCCATATGGGATATCATCGGAAAGCACTATGGACAGCCGTTGTATCGCCTGCTTGGCGGCTCTAGGGACTCGATCCCATCTTATATCAGTGAAATCAACCTGAGTGCCGCCGATACGGTCGACGAACTCGCCCGACGGATCGACGAGTATGTCGCCCGCGGCTATCGCGCAGTGAAGATCAAGATCGGGCACGACGATCCGGAGATCGACTTCGAGCGGATTTCGAAAGCGAAAGAGCATCTTGGCCGGGGCAAGAAGCTTCTGGTCGATCTTAACCAGAAATGGACCGCTGCCGAAGCTACCCAGAAGGCGACGCGTCTGGACGTGTTCGATTTGGGCTGGATCGAGGAGCCGATCCTCTATCACGACATTGCGGGACACGCGGCGCTGAAGCGGGCAATTCGCACTCCGATAGCGCTGGGCGAAAGTCTCTATTGCCGTCAGCAGTTCCAGCAGTATCTCTGCGCCGACGCGATCGACGTCGTGCAGGCGGATGTTGCCTTCGTCGGCGGCATTACCGAGTGGCTGAAGATTGCGCATCTGGCGAGCGCATTTGGCCGTCCGGTCGCCCCGCATTTCATGATGGAGTTGTCGGTCCACCTTCTGTGTGGCGTGCAGAACGCCTTCATGCTCGAGAATGTCGTCGGCGGTAGCCTTACCGAGCTTGGCCTTCTCGAAGAACCGATCGTGGTTGACGGAGGAATCGGCAAGCCGTCGGAACGACCAGGGCACGGGATACTCATCGACTGGAAGGCCGTGAAGGCAAATGCGTTGACGTCCGAGCTCGCGCGGTCGGCATTTTCAGGCGGAAGCAAGTAGGTGACGGAAAGCCATTAGGGAAGATTGTCGCGCACAAAGATGTCGATCCGGATTGTTTCCTGATCGATCAGGATCGGATCGCCGCTGCAGTGTGCGAGCAGAATTCGGCCCGCCGATCTGGCCTCGTGGCCTGCATTCTGGCTAATCAAGGTGTCGAGCGTGCCCTCCACGATGAAACGCCGCGTGTGCGGAGTCAGTTCGTGGCCGATCCAGACGATGTCGCGGGCCCGGCCGGACCGATCAAGCGCGGTCGCAATGCCGCGATTGCCCGCGCCTACATTGTAGAGACCGATCAGATCGGGATGCTCGGCGAGAAGCGCCTCCGTCATTGGAAGCGTAAGCGCGCTATCGTCGCGACCCTCGAGCGCCGGCAGGACTGTCAGGTTCGGGTGCTCGCCGGAGAGCACTTGATTGAAGCCGAACTGGCGTTCTGCATGGTCGCGCAGCGCCAGCGAGCCGGCCACGACGCCGATCTTGCCGATGCGGCCGCGCAGGTACTTGCCCATCAGGGTGCCGGCGGTACGGCCCGCCGCTGGATTATCAATGCCGACATAGTGCAAGCGTCGCGATGCGGGCGCGTCGGAGACGAGCGTGACGACAGCGACACCGCGCGCGACAAGATCGTCGATCGCGATTCGCACGCGCGGATGGTCGAGCGCGACGACCGCCACGCCGTCATAGACCGGCGGCAGCCTTTCGAGCGCGCGCCCCAGGGCTTCGGGATCGAACACGTCGACCTGGAGCATGTCGACGAAAGCACGTTGGGCAGCAAGCA
The DNA here is from genome assembly GCA_016794005.1 of Rhodospirillales bacterium. Lineage (GTDB taxonomy): Bacteria > Pseudomonadota > Alphaproteobacteria > CACIAM-22H2 > CACIAM-22H2 > Tagaea. Next base: position 87,222 of record JAEUKY010000207.1, on the reverse strand, counting down.
GAGGGGCCGACTGGCGTACCTGCTCGGCTAGGTCGGCCATGAACGTGTTGTCGCCGATCGGCAGGATGAAAGCGAAGCGGTAGCTGCGGTTGCGTGCGAGTTTCGCTGCTGCAAGATCGGGGCGATACCCGAGCTTCGCGACGGCTTCCTCGACGCGTGCGACGGTCTTGTCGCGCACGCCGGGCCGCTTGTTGACGACGCGATCCGCTGTCGCGAGCGAAACCCCCGCCTCGCGCGCAACGTCTTCGAGCGTGATCTTGCCGGAAACGATGGCTGCCGGCATCCTCACGCGCGTGCGGCCCACGCCATGCCACGCGTCATGATCTGCTTCATCTCGGGAATATCGAGCTCGTAGGCGCGGTGACCGAGCGTACAGTAGAAGACCCGGCCCTTGCCGTAGCGCTTCTTCCAGACGACCGGCATGACCACGCCTTCGACCCAGGGGGCATGCTCGCCCGAGAAGGTCGTCGTCGCGAGTACTTCGATCCCCGGATCGACGTGCATGTAGTAGTGCTCCGATCGATAGTCGAAGTCAGACAAGCCCTGCATGACCGGATCATCGGGCTTCGACACGTTGACGCGGTAGTCGATGATGTTGCCGGGATGTGCCACCCACTGGCCGCCGCACATGAACTGGTACTCGACCGAATCCCTGAACGCGTCGCACATTCCCCCGTGATGGCCGGCGAGCCCGACGCCGCCCTGCACGGCCGCGCATAAATTCAGCGCTTCTGCCTTCTCGATCTTCGACATCGTATAGATCGGGACGATCAGGGACAGATCGTGGATGGCCGGATCGGCGAAGGCGGCAGTCGTCGTTTCGACGCGAACGTCATAGCCTGCCGCAGTCAGCCAGGTTCGGTAGATCGACGCGCAGAGATCCGGGTCGTGGCCGTGCCAGCCGCCCCAGACGATCATCGCGCTCGGCTTCTTCTGTGCCATTTTCCGCTACTCCAGCTTGCCGCCCGAGAGACCGGCCGCAAGGGCAGCCGGGCGTTCGACCGTGCTTTCGATGTTGAACCGACGTCCCTCGTCGGAAGACTTCTGGAACGCTTCCATAACCTCAAGCACGTGGAGTGCCAACGCTCCATTCGCGCGGTGCGGCCGGTTCGCGCGGATCCCGGTAGCCATGTCGGCGAGGCCGATCGAGCGGAACTCGCCGTCGGTGTAACCATGCGTCAGCGGTTTGGCTTCCCAGTCACCACCGGTCATCGCGATGTTGACCTCGCCGCCGAACCGGTTGGGGTCGGGCACGAGCATGGCGCCTTTGTCGCCGTAGATCTCGATCGGCGTGTGCCGATGCTTGGGCACGTCGAAGCTCATCGCGATCGAGACGACGGCGCCGTTGCGGAACTCGAGCATGCCGGCCACATGGGTCGACACTTCGACCGGCATCATCGTGCCCTTCAGCGGTTCGCTCGTGATCATGCGCTGCTGTCGAGGACGGGCTGTCGAACCCATAACGCTCGCGACGGGGCCGAGGAGCTGGACGAGATCAGTGATGTAATACGGGCCCATGTCGAGCATCGGGCCGCCGCCGCGCAGATAGTAGAAGCCCGGCGCTGGATGCCAGCGCTCGTGGCCCGGGCACATGAAGAAGGCGCTGCCGGCGACCGGCGTGCCGATCGCGCCCTGGTCGATCAGCGCGCGTGCCGTCTGGTGGCCGCCGCCCAGGAACGTGTCGGGTGCACAGCCCACGCGCAGGCCCTTCTCGCTGGCAAGATCCATCACCTTGCGCGCTTCGGTCAGGTTCACGCCCAGCGGCTTTTCCGAATAGACGTGCTTGCCGGCCTTCAAAGCGACCAGATCGATGTCCGTGTGCGCCAGCGGCACGGTCAGGTTCAGGACGATGTCGATATCGTCGCGCTTGAGCATCTGGTCGACGCGCATGACCCGCAGGTCGAACTCGGCGCCCCGCTTCTCGGCAGCCTCGGTGCGCATGTCGGCCACGCCCCGGATCTCGAGAATCGGGAAGTTTCGGGATGCCTTGATGTAGGCGGCGCTGATGACGCCGCAACCGATGATTCCGATACCGACCTTCTGCACGAATCAGCTCCGTCGTTTGGGCAATGCCCGGTTCAACCCTTCACGGCACCGGCAGTCAGTCCGGCGACGATGTGCTTTTGCGCGAAGACGAAAAGTAGGAATGTCGGCAGGATCGTCAGCGTGATGAACGCGAGGATCAGATGCCAGTCAGAAGTATATTCGCCCTGGTACACCATGATGCCGAGCGGCCATGGATACATCGAATCGCTGTTGAGCATCACGAGCGGGACGAGATAGGCGTTCCAGCTGTGCACGAACGTGATCGTTCCAACCGTCGCGAGGATCGGCCGAGACAGCGGCAGGGTCACGAAGCGGAAAAACTTGGGATAGGTGCAGCCGTCGACCAGGGCCGCCTCGAGAAGCTCGGTCGGCAGGTCCTTGAAGAAACGGCGGAACAGCAGGATGCTCATTGCAAGGGCGAAAGCCACTTGGGGAAGCACGACACCGAAATAGGTGTCGAGAAGGCCGAGATCGCGGACTTTGATGAACAGCGGCAGGATCGCGGTCGCGGCCGGGAACAGCAGACCCATCGTGAAGTAGTTGAGCAGCATCCGACTGCCGAAGAAGCGCAGGTGGGCGAACACGAAAGCCGCCATCGACGCGACGACCAGCGCCAAGGCCGAGGTCATCGTCGAGATCGCGAAGGAGTTCCCGAGCATTCGCCAGTAGCGCCTCGAAGTGAGGATGTCGGCGTAGTTCTCCCACTCCCACTCGCTCGGCAGGCCGAACGGGTTCGTACGCAGTTCGCCGAGCGACTTGAAGCCGCCAAGTACGGTGGCAAGCAGCGGTACGGCAACGAACGCCGCGACGACGGTCAGGAACAGCACGCGGTAGAGCGTCGCAAGTTCGGGTGGCCGGCGGCCGATGCGGACGGGTTCATTCATCGCGCATGAACCAGCGCTTGTAGGTAATTGCAAAGGTCGCGCAGATCACAAATAGGATGACTCCGATGGCGCTGCCGTAACCAATGCGCATCCGCGTCACGCCGTGCGAATAGAGGAAACTGACCATCGTCTGCGATGAGTCCGCCGGACCGCCGCGCGTCAGCGGCATGACGAGATCGAAAAGCTGCAGCGATCCGACGACGGCGAAGAAGATCGACAGCCGGATCGTCGGATAGAGGAGGGGGATCGAGACATAGCGGAGTGCCTGCCAGCGCGACGCGCCGTCGATGCGCGCGGCCTCGATCAGGTTGCGGTCCTGGCCCTGCAGGGCCGCGATGAACAGCATCATGTGGAATCCGAAGTACTTCCACACGACGACGATCAAGATCGCCAGCATAGATGTCTGCGTGCTGGCCAGAAGATGGGGAGCTTCGGCGCCAAACACCCGGTAGATCGACGCCAGCAGGCCGTAGTCGCCGTCGTAGACGAAGCTGAAGATCAGGCCGGTCGCGACTTCGGCCAGCACGTAGGGAAGGAAGAACAGCATTCGAAGTGCCACCGCTCCGCGGAACTTCTCGGCGAGCATCAGAGCGAGCGTCAGCGCCAGCGGAAGCTGAATCAGCAGCGAGACGACGATGATCAGCACGTTGTTGCGCAGCGCTAGGCCGAAGGCGCGCGCCTCGAAGACGTAGCGATAGTTGTCGAAGCCGACCCAATTCGTCGGCGTGCCGAACCCGTTCCAGCTGTAGTTCCCGTACCAGGCCGCCTCGACGATCGGCAGCACGACGAACAGCGTGAACAAAAGGATCGCGGGCGGAAGGAACAGGACCACCGCAGTCATCTGTCCGGCGCCCGTCTGGCGGCGGGCGGACGAGGCTATCATCGCTGCGTATCTCCACCGGCAGCGGGGAAGCGCATCGGCATGCGTCGCTTCCCCGCGTCCGGCACGAGTCTCAGTTCCCTTGCTTCCAGGCGTCCTGCACGGCCTTGGCGACCTGCCGCGGCGTCATGCTGCCGCCGGCAAGTTCGGCGGTCGCGTCGTTGACCACGCGACCGACCGAAGGCCCGAGGTCCTGATCGTAGAAGTTCTGGTGGTAGCCCGAGCGCGCGAGGTTCTGTGCGATGTTGCGCATGAACGCGTTGTTGATGCCAGCATCGGCCCCCTTGACGACGGGGATCAGGAAGTTGGCGCCTGCGAGCCGCATCTGAACGTCCTTCGAGACGAAGTGCTTCACGAAGTCGAGTGCCGTCTTGGGCGCGCCGCGCGTGAGAAGCCAGCCGTTGATTCCGCCCAGGGTGTCGCTCGCGGCACCCTTGCCGCCGGGCACCGTCGGGAAGTCGAACCATCCGAGCTTGTCGTCCGTGATGCCCACCTTGTCGGCCGCCAGCGCCTTCTGCTGGTGATAGACAGTGCTGATTACGAGCGACATCGCGGCCTTGCCGTCGCCGAAGAAGCCGGTCGATTGGGGGTTCTTGAAGCCGAGAAACCCGTTCTGGAATGGCTGCAGGTCGACGAGCTGCTTCATGTATTCGCCGGCCTTCTGGAAGGTCTCGCCCTCGAAGCCACCGTCTTTGCCTTGAAGCGCCGCCTCGAACGCCGCCTTGCCGCCGATGCGAACGGCGAGGTTCGTCCAGTAGAAATGGAGCGGCCACTTGTCGCCGCCGCCGACGGTGATCGGCGTGACGCCGGCTGCCTTGAGCTTGCGCACCGCGCCGAGCAGATCCTCCCAGGTCTTGATCGTCGAGCCGTCGACGCTGCCCTTGGCCATCAGTTCCTTGTTGTAGAGGAAGCCTGTCTGCGACTGCGCGTGCGGCAGCCCATAGGTCTTGCCGTTCACCGTGAAGGCCGCGAGTGCGGCCGGCGAGATCGTGTCGCGGACATCGCCGATCTGCGAGGAAATGTCCTGCAGCACGCCGGCCTCGACCTGGGCCTTCAGCACGCCGCCGGCCCACGAATAGATGATGTGGGGGCGGTCGTTCGACTGGAGAAGTGTGGGCAGCTTGGCCTTGTAGGATTCGTTCTCGAGGAACTGCATCTCGACCTTGGTGCCCGGGTTCTTCGCCTCGAACTCGCGCGCGACCTCTTCCCAGATCTTGATCTGGGCCGGATTGACCTCGAGATGGAGCCATTTGACCGTGGTCTGGGCCAGCGAAGTGCCGGCCGAAAACGCCAGTGCGACGCCAGCCAGCAGCGACCGATTCAATGCGTTCATTGCGATCCTCCCCATGCCGGCATTCAAGGCCGGACGTGAACGGAACACTGCCTACGATTTTCGAGGTACGCAACTCAAATTTTGATATATATCCTTCAAACGGAGTTAAGGCTCCGGGGGGAGAACGCTAAATGGTTGCGATATATCCTGATCTGGCAGGCCAGGTCGTACTGGTGACGGGTGGGGCGTCTGGGATCGGCGAAGTGATCGTGCGCCGGTTCGCCGAGCAGAAGGCGATGGTCGCCTTCCTCGATTTGAAAAGGGCCGAAGGCGAGCGGCTGGCCGCAGAACTGTCGGCGCACTTCGCCGAAGTCGACCTGACCGATACGCGCGCAATGCAGGCAGAGATCGAGGAGATCGGCCGCAAGCTCGGACCGGTACGCATCCTGATCAACAACGCCGCGCACGACGAACGCCACGCGACCGAAAGCGTAACGCCCGAGTACTGGGACGAGCGGATCGCGGTCAACCTGAAGCACCAGTTCTTCGCCGCGCAGGCCGTCCTGCCGGGCATGAAGGCGAACGGTGGCGGTTCGATCGTCAATTTCGGCTCGACGTCCTGGATGGTCGGGCAGGGCGGCATGGCCGCCTATACGGCCAGCAAGTCGGCGGTCCTGGGGCTCACGCGCTCGCTGGCGCGCGATTATGGGAAATTCAACATCCGCGTCAACGCGATCGCGCCGGGCTGGATCATGACCGAGCGCCAGATCGAGAAGTGGCTGACGCCTGAATCCGAAGCCGAACTCATGTCGCGACAGTGCCTGAAGCGCCGCCTGCAGCCCGACGAAGTGGCGCGGTTCGCGCTGTTCCTTGCATCAGAAGAGGCGTCAGCCTGTACGAACCAGCACTACATCGTCGATGGCGGCTGGGTCTAAGCCAGGATCGCGGCGGCGAATTTCTCGGCGATCATCAGGACGGGGATGTTGAGGTTCGCGCGCGGCGCTGTCGGCATCACGGACGCGTCGACGACGCGAAGCCCCGAAAGCCCGTGCACGCGCGCGCTTGCCGGATCGACGACGGCATCCCTGTCCGCTTCCGGCCCCATGCGGCAGGTGCCGCAGGCATGCCACTGTCCGAACGCTTTCGAACGGACATAGGCTTCGAGTGCGTCGGAATCGGAGACGATTTCCGGCAGCGTCCGGCCACCCGATACGAAGTTGTCGAACAGGAACTTCCGCATCGGCGGCAGCGCATCGATCGCGAAAGCGGCAGGTGCGGTGAGCAGGAGATTGCGCAGGCTCTGTTTTCCGAGCGCCCGTGCGAAGCCCGAATAGCTCGACGGAGACGGATGCTCGACAAGTTCCGAAAGCGGCGACGCGGCCATGACGCGTGCCATGAAACGCACGCTGTCGATCAGGCGCGCGGCGTCGCGTGGATCGGCGAGGAAGTTGAATTCGGCGAGCGGTCCGACGGCCGGATCGGGTGACCGAAGCGAAACTGCGCCGCGCGAATGCACCTTGTTGAGCCACGAGACGAGCGACCCGATGCGCGGGCCGAGCGGATGCCATGCGGACTTCGCGACGACCATCATGTACATGTCGGAAGGCGGACAGTCCGGATGGCCGGAACTGTAGCGCAACGAAACATGGATATGCCGGCGTGTGGCTTTTAGCCGTGCCGCCGGCTTCAGATATGCGGAAACCGATATGCCGGGATGCTCCTGCAGGTTCCGGCCGATGCCGGGCAGGTCCGCGACGACGGGTATTCCCATCCGCATCGCCGCGTCGCCGGGCCCGATGCCGGCGCGCAGCAGGATCGCGGGCGTGTGGATGGCGCCGGCTGACAAGATCGTCTCGGTCGCTTCGATCCGCACCTTGCGGCCGTTCCGCCGAACCTCGATTCCGCAGATGCGTCGCCCGTCCGCGATCAATCCGACGACGCTCGCTTCCGCGAGGACCGCAAGATTCGCCCGTCTGCGGACATCCGCGCCGAGATACGCCATAGCAGCCGATACGCGATGCGTGCCGTCGTTGGAAAGGGTCTGCGCGAAGTATCCGTCGCTAAAAATGCCGTTCTGGTCGCGGATGTCTGAATAGCCGAGCGTCTCTAGCGCCCGCGCCGCGGCCGTCGAGTAGATCGGCCATTTCTCGTGCGGAATGCGGTGGATCGGGATCGGACCGTCCGCACCGTGCAGCGGGCCGGAATAATCGAGGTCACGCTCCAGTTTGCGGAAATAGGGCAGGACGCTGTCCCAGTTCCAGCCCGAAGCGCCGAGGCTTGCCCACTCGTCGTAATCGTCGGGTGTTCCGCGATTGGCGACCTGGCCGTTGATCGATGATCCGCCGCCCACCAGCTTCGCCTGCTCGTAGTGGCGCGGGGCAGGACGTTCGGGCGCGTTGTGGCCGACCGGGACGAAATGCGCCGCGACATCGCTCCAGTGGTTGGCCGGATCGAACGCTGCCCTGCCCGGATACATGTCGCGGATGGCCGATCCTTCCTGCCCCGGCGGGACGTCGCGCCCCGCTTCGACCAGCAGGACACGATGCTTCGGGTTCTCCGACAGGCGGCTGGCGAGCACGCATCCCGCACTGCCGCCGCCGACGATGGCGAAGTCCCATCGCCCGTTCTCGATCTCGTCCATTCCGCTATCCCTTGACTGCGCCTTTGGTCAGGCCCGAAACGATGTGCCGGCCGAGGAAGGCGAATGCGATCAGGATCGGCAGGATCGCAAGCGTGGCCGACGCCGTAAGCGGCCCCCATTCGCGTCCGAAGAATCCGATGAAGCTGTAGATCATCGGCTGCACGGGCTTCAGATCGGGCGCATCGACCATCACCGAGCCTGCGACGAACTCGTTCCATGTGCCGACGAAGGCGAGAACTCCGGCGGCCCCCAATGCCGGGCGCGAAAGCGGTAGCATGACATGGCGCAGAATATCGGCGTGCGTGCCGCCGTCGACGATCGCCGCCTCGTCCAACTCGCGCGGTATTCCCTCGATCACGCCCTTGACGATCCAGATCGCCATCGGAAGCTGGTGCGCGGTGTAGATCAGGGGCAGCACGAACCAGGTGTTGGTCAGGCCGATCTGCACGAAATAGACATAATTCGGAATCAGCAGGGCGGCCGCTCCCAGCGACAGCGGAATGCTGGCGACGACCAGCATGAACAGCGTCTGCCGGAACGGGAATTCGAACCGGTCGAACGCGTAGGCGGCAGGAAGCGCCAGCGCCAGCGTCGCCGTGACCGTGACGGCGGCATAGAAAACGGTGGCGCCCATGCTACCGAGGAAGCCACTGGCGATCACGCGCTCGTAGTGCTCGAGCGTAGGCGTGAAGCCGAAGAAGGTCGGAGGGAAGCGGAACAGGTCGGCGTCGCCCTTGATCGACGTCAGGACTCCCCAGACCAGCGGCAGCAGGTTGGCGAGGACCAGCAGACACAGCAGCCCCGTCAGCGCCGCGCGCGCGGTCCGGCCGATCTTCAGGCGGGAGACGGGGGCGGTCATGCGCGCCACCGCGACAGCTTCACGTAGGCGAGCACGAGCAGGATGTTGCCCGCGAACATCACGAGGGCCAGGGCGGTTGCCGAACCCAGATCGAAGATCGCGAAAGCGCGCTCGTAGACGTCGATCGCGAGCACGCGCGTTGCGTCGCGCGGGCCGCCGCCGGTCAGAATCAGAGGCGTTTCGACCGTGTTGATGTTCGACAGCGTCAGCACGACGGCGGTCAGCAGCAGCGGCGTCTTCAGCAGCGGAAGGGTGATGCGCCGGAAGACCTGCCATCCGCTGGCGCCGTCGATGCGCGCGGCCTCCTCCAGTTCGTCGGGAATGCTCTTGAGGCCGGCGAGCAGCACGATGACTGCGTAGCCGATGCGTTTCCACACCGATACGACGACGAGCAGTCCCATCGCACCCCCGGGCTCGGTCAGCAGCCCGCTGACTCCGCCGGTGACCGTGCCAATCAAGTACGCGGCGATGCCGATGTCGTTGACGAACACCCAGCGGAACAGAAGCGTGGCGACGACGGTCGAGACGATCCACGGCACGATGACGATCGTCTGTACGATGAAGCCGACGCGCGGCCGGAGCCTGTCGATCCAGACCGCGAGCGCAAGCGCGATGGCGATGGTCAGGACGACCGAAAGGCCGGTATGCAGTGCCGTGCGGCCGAACGTGGCGCCGAGCGTCTCGCCGTCGAACAGGCGGCGGAAATTGAGAAGCCCGGCATAGCCGGTCGGGGCGCCGTACTCGATGCGCTGCAGGCTGAACCATCCGGCATAGACGACGGGCGACAGCAGCACGAACCCCAGCAGCGCGAAGGCCGGGGCGAAGAGAAGGAAGGGCGTGCGCGTGTCCCGCATGTGTCTCTATCCGATGCGGTACGCGCGCACGCCGTCCATTCTAGCGGTTGTTCTGCTGGTTGAAGCGCTTCTCGGCCGCGACGAGAGCCGCCATCGGGTCGACATTGCCGACGATGACGTCCTGCGCCGCTTTGTTGAGCGCCTGGCGATAGCCGCCAACGCCGTACTCGACCGAAGGGATCCAGCCATACTTCGCCACGCCGAGAGCGGCGGTCGTCAAGTAGGCGTTGGCCGGCAGATCGGTGAAGGCCTTCATGCTCGCGAGCGTGGACGGTGCTCCGGGAAGCTGGCCGCCGACCTCGACCCACAGCTTGTCAGATTCGCCGGTCGACATGTACTCGAGGAACTTCCCGGCCATCGCCTTGTTCTTGCCGCCCGACCAGACGCCGACCGCCCAGCCCGCCATCACGGCCGGCGAATGCGGCTTGCCGTCGATGCCAGGCCAGATCATGAAGCCGACATTGTCGCTGCCGACCTTGGCCTGCATGGTCGAGATGCGCACGACCGCCCCGGTGAACATCGCGATGCGCCCGGCGGCGAACTGCTCGTAGAGGTCTTCGGCGCTCCACGTCACGGCCTGGCGCGGCGTGACGCCGTGCACGGTGACCATGTCGGTTTGAAGCTTCAGCGCTTCCGCGCCCGTCGCGTTGGCCCACTTTGCGCCGCCCTTGGCGTCGAACAGGTCGCCTTGGCGGGACAGCATCAGCGAAGTCATCATCTGCGAGTCCGCGCGGTCCTCGCTGAACTGCTGGCCGAAGCCCCAGCGCGTGACGTTGCCGGACGCATCCTTGACCGTCAGCTTCTTGGCCGCTTCGATGAAGGCGGGCCATGTCGACAGCTTCGCGGGGTCGACGCCGGCTTCCTTCAGGAAATCGGTGCGGTAGATGACGCCGTAGTAGTTACGTGAGTGGAACAGGCAGTGAACCCTGTTGCCCTGCGCGCAGCGCGACCAGTAGCCGTCCTTGCGCTCGTCGCGCGCGGCGGCCGGCCACTTGTTGACGAACAGTTCGCCGAGATCGGCAAGCGATCCGGTCTTCAGCGCGTCGCCGAGCAGGTCGGTCACGACCCAGACGATGTCCGGCGCGTTTCCGGCGCGATGAGCCGCGAGGAACTTCGGCGTCATCTGGTCCCAGACCTGCGGCTCGACCGAGATTTTGACGCCGGGATTGGCGCTTTCGAACTTCCGGATCATCTCGGCGAGCGCTTTCTCGCGCGGCGCGTTTCCGGCCGGATTGAGGAACGTCCACATGCGGATCGTCTGCGCTTCGGCGGCGGTCACGGCGAGCCCGGCGACGAATGTCGCAAGACCGAGCAAGGCGCCTCTAAGCGTCTTCGAGATTTCCATGGTTTCCTCCCTTTGCCGGATTTCCGGTCCTTCGGTTCAGGTACTTGCTGCGGCGCGTTTGAACTCGAGATCGGCGAGCGCACCGCCGAGCGAGCGGCCGACATGCTTGGCCAGCACCGTTCGGCATTTCTCGACGTCGCGCGATTTCAGCGCGTCCATGATGGCGTGATGTTCGGCCGCGTCGTCGGTCAGCCTTGCGCGCCACGAGTCGATCCCGCGCTGGACCCAGGCGGCAATCAGCTGCTGCTGGATCGAACCGAAAACGGCGATGAGCAGACGGTTGCCGCTGAGCTCGACGATCGCGCGGTGGAAAGCGGAATTCGTTTCGATGTGTTCCTTGGTCGTCATGCGCGTACCGAGCGTATCGCGCCGGCGCTGGAGGGCTTCGAGCGGCGCCAGATCCGCATCGGAGAGTTCGCCGGCAGCCAGCCGCGCGATCACGCGTTCGGCCGCCGTCGTCTCGAGACCGCAGCGCACCTGCCACAGATCGGTGACCTGGTCGGCTGTCGGCGTCTTGATGTGGTAGCCGCGTCGCGGCGTCGCCTCGATCAGCCCTTCGCTGGAGAGCTGCATCAGCGCTTCGCGGACCGGCGTCTGGCTGACGCCGAAACGCTCGGCGAGTTCGTGCGGATAGAGACGTGCCTCGTCGGCGAAATAGCCGAAAAGGATCATCTCCAGGATCGTGCGTTTGAGCGTCGCCGTCAGCGTCTCGCCGGGCAGGCCGACGAGTTCACCCAGTTCGTCCGGAGCCTTGATCGAGGCGACGTCCATCTTCAGGCGGCGCTCGAAGCGATGGAGATCGAGAGGCGGTAGCTGTCCATCACGTCGGGGCGCGGATCGCCGCCGTGACCCGGACCGGTCGGCGTGAGGAGGGCGCCATCTGCAAGGACGGGCTTCTGCCTGGGCATCTCGTCGCGCAGCGGATTGAGCAGACGATTGGCCTCGTAGATGCCGAAACCTTCCATCGCGCGGCAGGTGTGCAGTGCGGCCGAGACGGCGACGCAGGTTCCCACGCCGTGCGGCCCCAGCTTGATGCCGTGCTTCGCGCAGAGCCGGCCCAGCGCCATCATCCCGCTGACTCCGCCGGCGCGCGAGATGTTCGGCATCAGCACGTCGACAGCCTTTGCTTCGGCCAGTGCCGCGAAATCGTGCATGGCGAACTCGTTCTCGCCGGCCGCGATCTGCGCGGTGGACTTGGCGCGCACGCGCGCGAGTGCGGCCGGGTCGCCCGGCGGGATCGGTTCCTCGAACCAGGTGACCGAATGGCGCGACAGCTTCTTGCCGACTTCGATCGCGGTCGCTTCGTCGTAGCCGCAATTGACGTCGAGCATCAGGCCGATGTCGGGACCGATCGCGGCGCGCACCGCCTCGATATGGTCGAGATCGATGCCCGCGCCGCGGCCGACTTTCAGCTTGATCGCCTTGTAGCCCTGCGCCACCAGCGCCTTTGCCGCTTCGGCGGACGCGTCGAGCGTGGGCAGGAACGGGACGGGGCTCGCATAGAGGCGCACGGGGCCGGGCGTGCCGCCGAGCAGCTCGCACAGCGGTTTGCCGGCAAGCTTCGCCTTGAGATCCCAGAGCGCCATGTCGATGGCGCTCATCGCTTCCGCCGGCATCCCGCGACCGTGGCCCATCGCGGCGAAGTATTCGCTGTATTCGGCCAGCATCTGTGCCGGCTCGCCGATCGGCAGACCGATCAGGCCGGGTGCGATGACCCGTTCGATCAGCATCGCGGTCGGCCCAGGGTGGGGCAGGCCGAAGGCCTCGCCGACACCGGTCGTGCCGTCCTCGGCGCGCACGAACGCCAGCGTCGCGTACTGGCCAGCCCGCACGATCTTTCGGAAATGTGCAGCCGGACGAAGGAGTTGCGGCGGAACCTTGTCGATCCCGCCATATTGACGGGCGAACGTGGCTTCCAGCGGGACAACGTCGATGCGGGCGATCTTCATACACATAAATTATTTTTTATAAAATATAGAGTCAAGCAGGATATCGCGGTAATGATCCGGCCGGTGCACTCGCCGTAACGGGCGGATTGGCTCTATCGTCGGGGTCCACGACCTTCCGAATAGGCGATCCGCGTCGATGACTAGCAGCAGTTCGGCCATGGCGGCGGAGGCCGCCGAAATTCCACGCGTTCTTGCGGATATCGTCGCTCGTCGCGCATCGTTTGCCGAACTGGCCGGTCGCATCGACCTGCGGACGGTGCCGGTCGCCGTGCTCTGCGGGCGCGGCAGTTCGGGACATGCGGCAGCGCATATGCGCTATCTCGTCGAAACCCGCCTCGGCATTCCTGTTTCGGAAACCGCCCCATCGGTCGTCACGGCCTACGGCGCCGACCTCAAGCTCGACGGCGCGCTCTTCGTCGTGATCTCGCAGTCGGGGAAGAGTCCAGATCTCGTCGCGGCCACGAAAGCCGCGCGGGCTGCGGGTGCGCGGACCGTCGCGCTCGTCAACGAAGAGGATTCGCCGGTCGCGAAAGCGGCCGAGCACGTGATCGCCCTCCGGGCCGGTCGCGAGAAATCCGTCGCTGCGACGAAGTCGGTCGCGGCATCGATGTTCGCAGCCGCCGAGTTCGTGGCGGCGCTTGCCGGCGATTCCCGGTTACTGGACGCGCTCGCCCGCGTGCCCGGCCGCGCGGCATCGGCATTGCAACTCGAATGGGGGCGTGCCGGCGAAGCGCTTGCGGGCGCGCCGTGCGTCTATGTCACGTCGCGCGGCTACGGGCTCGGCCCCGCGCGCGAGATCGCGCTGAAATGCGCCGAGACGCTGCGGCTGCCCGCGCTCGCCTTCAGTTCGGCCGAACTTCTCCATGGTCCGCGCGCCGCCGTGACGACGCGCACGCCCGTCCTCGCGTTGCGGCTGGGCGATCCGACCGCAGGCGGCGTCGACACCCTTGTCCGCGACCTGCGCGCAGCGCGCGTACCCGTGTTTCTCGCCGGCGGCCCGCTGACCGACCTGCCCTGGATCGGCGACGACGATCCCGCATGCGATGCGATATCGATGCTGGGGCCGGCATACCTGATGATCGAGCGGACTGCCCGGACGATGGGATTCGATCCCGATCGTCCGCCGCACCTTTCGAAGGTGACCGAAACCCTCTGATCCGGCGGATCAGTCCGCCTGCGCGCCGGCGAAAGGACGGACGGCGACCTGCGTTTCGAGATCGAGGATCTCGGTACGGGTCGGCAGCGTACGCGCGCCGCCGACATTCGAAACCGCGAATGCGCCGCAGGCCGTTGCGCGGGCAAGGCATGTTGCCGGCGAAGCGCCGTCGATCCACGCGTCGATGAATCCGGCGGCGAAGGCGTCGCCGGCACCGGTTGCGTCGACGACGTCGGTGGCCAAGGCCTTCGACGCGAACTGCCGCATGCCGTCCGACCAGATCGCCCCCTGCCGCCCCTGTTTCAGGACGACCGTCGGCCCGCTCGTCGCGAGCATCTGGAGCAGGAGGTCCGGCCGGTCGATCGGCAGCCCGGTCAGTGCGGCCGCCTCGGGCGCGTTGGGGATCAGCAGGTCGACCGCGCGCGCCAGCGCCAGCGCGCCCGGCAGCCGGATCGCGGCATCGTCCCAGGCCACGTCGAGCGAGATCGTGATCGCGCATTCGCGCGCGACGTCGATCAGCCATCGCGCATCGAGCAGCGTGGCGAGTTCGGCGACGTGCAGATGCCGCACGCCGCCCCGGCGCAGATGGCCGGCAAGGCTTTCCGGAACCGCCGGGCCGGCCCTGTGCGTGACAAAGGAGCGGTCGTCGCCGACGGCGAGCGCCACCGTCAGCTGGGGGCCGCCGTCGAAGCGTTCAAGCAGCGAAAGCCCGATGCCCGATTTCCTCAGGAGCGGCTCGATCGTGCACGAGACCGGGTCGGTCCCGAGCGTGGCCGCGAGTTCCACCTTCCGGCCGAGACTGCGAAGGAATGCCGCCGAGATCAGCGCGCCACCGCCGGGCGTCACGACGACGGCGTCGGCATAATGCTCGCGCCCGATCTGCGGCATCGCCTTGAGGCCCGTCATCACGATGTCGGCGTAGAGACGGCCGACGCAGACGATGGTGCCTTTCGTCTTCACGCCGGCAATCCGTGGCGGATCGTGCGCCCGCCGGTCGTCTCGAACAGGTGGAGATTGGCCGGATCGGCGCCGAGGCGGACGCGGTCGCCCGGTCGGGGCAGCACGCGGTCCGCGCATTTGGCGACGACCTCGTGCGGGCCGATCTGCCCGTAGACGAGCGCGTCGTGTCCCAGCGGCTCGACGACCTTGACCACGGCTTCGGCACGGATCGGGGCCACGGCGCCGTCCGCCAGGACGCGCAGGTCGTCCGGCCGGACACCGACGGTGATCTCGTCCGGAACCGGTCCGGACGACGCGAGTGATGCGAACCCGTCGATCTCGATGCGGCCAGCGACGCTGCGGGCCGCAAGCATGTTCATCGACGGCGATCCGATGAACCGCGCGACGAACATGTCGACGGGGCGCCTGTAGATCTCGTCGGGCGTGCCCGTCTGCAGGATCTCGCCGTCCCTCATGATCACGATCCGGTCGGCCAGCGTCATCGCCTCGACCTGGTCGTGGGTCACGAACACGATCGTGCGGCCCAGCGTCTGGTGGAGCTTCTTGATCTCGAGGCGCATCTGCGCGCGAAGCTGCGCGTCGAGATTCGAAAGCGGCTCGTCGAACAGGAACACGGCGGGATCGCGCACCATCGCGCGGCCGATCGCCACGCGCTGGCGCTGGCCCCCGGACAGTTCGGACGGGCGGCGGTGCATCAGGTCTGTCAAGCCGAGCTTTCCGGCGATGTCCGCGACGCGCCGTTCCTTCTCGACGACCGACATCGCCCGCGAGCGCAGGCCGAAGCCGATGTTCTTCGCCACCGTCATGTGCGGATAGATCGCATAGTTCTGGAAGACCATCGCGATGTCACGGTCCTTCGGTTCGACGCGATTGACGATCCGCCCGCCGATCGAGACTTCGCCTTCTGTGACGTCCTCCAGTCCCGCGATCATGCGCAGCGTCGTCGACTTTCCGCAGCCGGACGGCCCGACGAGCACGACGAACTCGCCGCTGGCGACCGCAAGGTCGATCCCCTTGACGGCCTCGACCTTGCCGTAGCGCTTGACGACCTTCTTGAGCGTGATTTTGGCCATTCGTCGGGTCCTATCCGCGCGCGGCAAGTCGGTTGAAGGTCGTGTCGAGCGCTTCGGCTTGGGCGCTTTCGCGTTTCGCGATGTCGGATGCCTGCTTCGAGAATGCCGCGGCCTGTGCGCGGTATCCGGCAAGGGCCTCGCGCATCGGCTCGGGCGCCGGGCCGCCCGGGCGTTTGCGCACGGCGACGAAATTCTCGGGCGACACGACGGTGCGGAAGCGGGCCTCGTCCATCTTCGCAGGTCGTCCGGCGGCGTGCCGGAACGCCTCGGCGAACGGCGCGTAGCTGGCGGCGAGCGAGGAGCCGGCCGCGACGACGGCGCGCGCGGTCGCGGCGGCGATCTCGTGCGCCTGCCGGAAGGAAAGGCCTTCCTCGCGTACGACGCTGTCGGCAAGCTCGGTGATCGTGGCGCAGCTGCGGTCGAGATTGGCCGACACGCGCGCGGCGTTGATCCGCACGGCGCGGATCAGGCCCGCCAGCAGGTCGGTGGCGCGACCGGCATCGACGAAGGCGGCGTGGCAGGCGGCCTGTACCTCGCCTTCGATGTCGTTCATGTCGGTGAACGGCGTGTTGTGCACGATCGAAACCGCGGTCTCGGCGCGGCCGGCCGCAAGCGACGCGAGCAGGCGCGTGTGCTCGATCGGCACGGGGTTGCGTTTCTGCGGCATGATCGACGAGATCTGCACGAAGCCGTCGGGCACGTGGAGTTGGCCGACCTCGAATCCGGACCAGTACTGGAAATCCTGCACGATGCGGCCGAGATGCAGCATCGAAAGGCGCAGGGCGGAATAGGGGGCGGTCACATAGTCAGCCGCCGCGATGCATCCGTAGCTGTTCTGGCGAATGCGCGCGAAGCCGAGCAGTTCGGCCATCCGGCCGCGATCCAGCGGGAATCCGGTCGTCGTGATGGCTCCGGCACCCATCGAGCTCTGGTCGACGACGGCCCGCGCGGCGATGAGGCGCTCGATGTCCGCGATAAGGATCTCGATATAGGCGGCCAGATAATGCCCGAACGTCGTCGGCTGTGCGGGCTGACCGTGCGTGTAGGCGACGACGAGCGTTCCGGTTTCCGCCGTCGCCTTGGCGATCGTCGTGTCGAGAAGTGCACGCATCTTCGCAAGATGCGTGTCGATCCGCTCCTTCAGCACGATCTTGAAGATCGTGTGGTCGATGTCGTTGCGGCTGCGTCCTGTATGGAGCCGGCCGGCGACGTCCGGATCGAGGCGCTCGCGCAGCGCGTGCTCGATCAGGAAGAAGAGGTCCTCGACCTCGCCGGTATAGGGGATCGATTTCAGGTCGAGCGACTTCTCGATGTCGGCAAGCGCCTTCGCGATGGCGCCAGCCTGCGCGTCCGTCAGGATGCCGGTCTCGTGGAGCATGACGCAGTGCGCGCGATCGATGCGGCGGAATGCGTCGACGAACGTGGACTTTGCCCCTTCGAAGAGCGGTGCGAGCACCGTATCCTTGAAGACGGGGGCGGGGAACCGGTCGTCGGAACCGGCTTGCGAAACGGACATCGGATTATCCTTTCAGCCCGGCGAGGACGACGCCGCGGATGATGTAGCGCTGGAAGATCAGGAAGATGAGAAGCGTGGGGATCGTCGCGAGGCTCGCACCCGTCATGATCAGTTCCCAGTCGATCTGCTGTTCGACCGAGAACGTCGTCAGGCCCACCGGCAGCGTGTAGAGATTCGGCGACGTCGTCACGATCAGCGGCCAGAGGAACGCCGTCCAGTTTCCGAGAAAGACAAAAATTGCGAGCGCGGAAAGTGCGGGCGTGACGAGCGGCATCGCGATCGTCCACCAGATCGCGAACTCGCCCTGGCCGTCGATGCGCGCGGCATCGAGGAAATCGTCGGGGACGGTCTCGAAGAACTGCTTCATCAGGAACGTGCCGAAGGCCGTCATCACGCCCGGGAACATGATGCCCCATGTCGTGTCGAGCCAGCCGAACGCGGCCGACATCATGTACCAGGGGATGACGAGCATCTCGGTCGGGATCATCAGCGTCGACAGGATCGCAAGGAACACGACATAGCGGCCGCGGAACGTGAATTTCGCGAGCACATAGCCGACCAGGCTGTCGAAGAAGACGTTCGACAGCGTCACGATAGTGGCGATGAGAAGCGAGTTCATGAACCACCGCATGAACCGGCCGTCTTTCAGGACGTAGAAGTAGTTCTCCAGCGTCGGCTCACGCGGGATGAGGGTAAGCTGGTAGACCTCGTGCGGGAGCTTGAGCGACGTCATCAGCATGTAGAAGACAGGCGTGACCATCAGCACGCCGCCGATCGCCAGCAGCGTCCACGCGACGATGCGGCCGGGGCGGATTCCGGCGAGATATGCCGGGAGCGGCCGTGCGGTCGCCATCGTCAGCGATCCTTCATCAGGCGGAGCTGGAGGAGGGAAATGGCGAGCAGCACGACGAACAGAACCACGGTCTGCGCCGCTGCGTAGCCAAGCTCGTAGGAGCGGAACGCGGTCTGGTAGATCAGCAGCACGAGCGGCTTCGTCGAATCCAGCGGACCGCCCGGATCGTTCGTTGTCATGTTGTAGACCTGATCGAATATCCGCAGGTATCCGATCGACGAGAACACGACCAGGAAGATGACGGTCGGCCGCATCAGCGGAATAGTGATCTCACGCAGGATCGTCCAGTCCGTCACGCCGTCGATGCGGGCCGCCTCGTAATAGCTGGTCGGGATCGCGCGCAGGCCGGCCATGAAGATGATCACCTGGAAGCCCAGCCCGTGCCAGATCGCGGTCGCGAGGATTGCCGGAAGCGCGTTCGTGGTCGATGCGAGGAACGTGATCTGCGGGATGCCGAGGCTCGCGAGCGCGTTGTTGATCACGCCGATCGGGACCGGCTGGTAGAACCAGCGCCAGACCCACGCCATCGCCGCCGCCGTCGTCAGGAACGGAAGGAAATAGAGCGCCCGGATGAAGCCGTGCATGAAGCGCACGCGATCGAGCTGATAGGCCACGACGAAGGAGAGCACGATCGAAAGTGGCGTGCCGACGATCAGGTAGATGAACGTGTTCGCGAAGACCTTCCAGAATACCGGATCGGTCGCAAGGCGGACATAGTTGTCGAGACCGACCCAGCGCCGTTCGCCGATCAGGCGCCAGGAATGGAGCGAGACGTAGAACGATTCGAGTGTCGGATAGAAGCGGACGAGGACGTAGAAGGCGAGCGGAACCGCAAGGAACGTCCAAGCCCAGACGACACGCTTCTGCTCGATCGTCCTGTTCGCGTACCAGCTCATCGCAGTCCGGAATGGCCCCGCGGACCGATCCGCGGGGCCGTCTCCGTCACTTCTTGTAGAAGCCGTCGAGCAGCTTCTGCTCGGCTTCCGCCATGATCTTCAGCGATACGGCCGGATCTTGGTTCTCAAGAAGGATGCGGCTTACCGCGTCCATCACCAACTGGCGCTGGGCGGACTCGTCGACGAAGCGCGTGGCATGCGCTTCCTTGAGGCCGGCCACGAACGGACCGTAAATCGGACTTTCGGTCGCGGATTTCGAATATGCCGCCGCTTCGCGCGCCGGCAGCTCGCCGGTGACGTCGAGCCAGTGCTGCATCGCCTCCGGAGTCGTCACGAATGCGAGGAATTTCGTCGCGGCGTCGAGTTTTGCGCCCTTCGAAGATGCCGTGATGCCATTCACCCAGTAGGAGCCGTAGTTCGAACGGATACCGTTGTGGCTTGGCAGCGGGGCGACGATCCATTCCAGCCCGCGGGTGCGTTCGAGCGCGCCGATGCGGAAATTGCCATCGACCATCAGTCCTGCACGCTGGGCGCGGAAGGCGGCCTGCGGCTCGTCCATGAAGTTGCGCGCCGTGACCTTGTGGGTGCGGAACATATCGACGTACCAGGTCAGCGCCTTGAGGCCGGCCTCGGAGTTGTACGTGACCTGCCTGCCCTCGGCCGAATACGGCGTACCGCCGAACTGGCGCACGAGCACCTCGCGCCACCAATGCTGGTCCTGCCATTCCACGCCGGCACCGATGCCGACCTGCGTGATGTTGCCCGACGCGTCCCGCTTGGTCATTTTCTTGGCCGCGTCGAGAAGGGCGTCGAGCGTGGCCGGCGGCTTCGCCGGATCGAGGCCGGCCTCCTTCATCAGGCGCGTGTTGTAGAAGACCGAAAGCGAACGCACCGCGGTCGGAAGCGCATAATAGGCACCGTCGCGCTTCATCTCGCGGACCATCGGGAAGTACTCGGCCTCGATCTTCGCGGCCGGGAAGGCGGCGGCAGGCAGCGGCTGCAGGATCTTGCTGTTGTGGAAGTCGTCGAGCCATCCGTAGAAGAGCTGGACGACGTCCGGACCCTGGCCGGCGGCCATCGCGGCCGAAACCTTCGTGCGATAGTCGTTGTAGGGGAAGTTTACGTGCTTGACCTTGATGCCGGGGTTGGCGGCCTCGAAGCGCTTGATCAGCTCGTCCATCGCGCGCACGCGCGTTTCGAAGGTGTACTGCCAGTACTCGATCTCGACGGACTGGGCCTTGACCCCGCCCGCGAAGCCGACGGCGAGAAGCGCTGCCGCGGCAAGGCTCTTCAGAATCCGCATTCCGATCTCCCTCGCGTTATGCCGGGCGGTTCGCATCGCGCCACGGCGAATAGCTGTAAATCCTCGATTATGTAGTGCATGGGGGCCTAGCCAAGTCAATAACTCAAATCCGTTGAACTAATCGCGGGCGCCTCGTAGGCTTGCTAGCATGCGCGACCTGCCTTCCAACGTCTACGACACGCGCGAGCACAACCGGCGCGTCGTGCTGCAGGCGCTCCGCCGGCACGGAACGCTGAGCCGGGCCGATCTTGCGCGACTTACCGGTCTGTCGGCGCAGGGCGTCACGAACATCGCAGACGAACTTCTGCGAGACCGCCTCGTGCGCAATGCCGGCCGGCGACGCGGTGGGCGCGGACAGCCGCCCCTCGACCTCGCCATCGATCCCACCGGCGGTACGACGATCGGGGTCGAACTGCGCCACGACGCGATGGTCGTCGTGCTTGCCGATCTCGCGGGGGCGGTATTGCGCGAGAAGACGGTGCCGCTGCCGTCCGCCGATCCGCAGACCGTCGCGCGCACGCTCCCGAAAGTCATCCGGAGCTTCACGGCACTTGCCGCGACCAGCACCACCGGGCCGATCGTCGGCGTGGGGATCGTGGCACCGTGGCCGGCCGGCGGCGTTTCGGGCGGGCGGCGCAGCACGGAGTTGCCGGGATGGGAAGAACTCGCCGATCCGGCGGCGGTCCTGACCGAAGCGCTGGGATACGACGTCGTGATCGAGAACGATGCCGCCGCCGCGGCCCTTGGAGAGCACCTGCTGGGTGCCGGCCGCCGTTTCGCGCGGGTCGCCTGCCTCTATATGGGGCGGGGTCTGGGGCTCGGCCTCGTGCTCGATGGCCGCCTCTATCGCGGCGCGACGGGTAACGCCGGTGAGATCGGCCATGTCGTCATCGAGCCGGGCGGGCGGCCGTGTTTCTGCGGCCAGCGCGGCTGTCTCGAACGCTATGTCTCGCTTGAGGCGGCACTTGCCGATCTCGGCGTATCGGCCCTCGACGCGAGCGTCGATGCGAAGGCGTTGGCGCACTGGCTCGACGGTGCAGCAAGCCGGCTCGCTGACGCCATCGTCATGATCGAGAACCTCTTCGACCCCGATACGGTCCTCGTCGCCGGGCTGTCGCCGCAACTCGTCGAAGGCGTCGTCGCGCGGCTCGGCCAACTACCGCCGCCGTTGGCCCCGAGGCCCAGCTCGCGTGTCCTGCAGGGCGAGTGCGGCCCCTATAGTGCCGCGCGCGGGGCCGCGTCGCTGCCGCTCTACGGCCGGGAAGCGCCGCACTTGGCGACGCGGGCGGCGATGTCGCGCGCATGAGCGCCGACGCGTCGCGGCTGGAAGCCGAGGCGGCCGCGGACCGCACCTGGGGGCTGGAGCTTGCCCTTCGCGGCCTCCCGGGCGTTCTGTCGTTCCTGCAGGTCGGTGCGCACCCGGACGACGAGACGAGCGGCCTGCTCGCGATGCTCGTGCGAAGGCACGCGGTGTCGGTCGGCTATGCGTGCGCCACGCGCGGCGAGGGCGGGCAGAACGCGCTGGGGCCGGAGCGGAACGCGGCGCTCGGCGCCTTGCGGACCGACGAGATGGAGGCCGCCGCCGCCCGGCTCGGCATCTCGATACATTGGCTGGCGGAGCCGGGCGACGAAGCGTTGCGCGATTTCGGATTCTCGAAGAGCGCCGAAGACACGTTGCGCCGCTGGGGACACGCGCACGCGCTCGAACGCCTCGTACGCTGCATCCGGCGAGTACGTCCCGACATCCTGTGCACCACGTTTCGCGACGTCGGCGGCCAGCACGGGCACCACCGGGCGATCTCGCGGCTGACCGCGGAAGCGTTCCGTATTGCAGGCGACGCCGTCTGGGCTCCATCACTTCTCTACGAGCCGGCCTGGTCGGGAGCCGACGGATCGTACGACGACGAGACGCCGTCGCTGGCGGGGCATGTCGTATTCGATACCGGCGAATGCGATCCGGCAAACGGCGTCCCGTACGCGCGGATCGGCGAGTGGTCGCGCGCCTGCCATCGCACGCAGGAGATGGGGCGGTGGATCGAGGCGGGCGCTCGCGAAGTCTCGCTGCGGCTCGTCGCGCGCAACGATGGTGCAACCGTCATTGCCAACCGGCTCGGCCAATCGCTTCCCGCCACGCTGCGCGAGCTGGCGGATGCGACGGGGATTGCCGCACTGGGTGCGGTGCAGGATCTCGTCGAGCAGGCGCGAGCCGACATGCCGGATCGTGCGGCGGTTCGCCGATATCTGGAAGAAGCACGCAAGGTTCTTGCGACGATCCGCGCGCCGGAGCCGCTCGCCGGCCGGCTTGCGCGAAAGGGCGCGCAATTGCGAGCGGCGATCTGCCTCGCGGCGGAGGATTCAGGCCGCTGTCCGATGCCGGCAATCCGTCCGCCTGCACCCTCGGTCGTCCGCGACGTGCCGAGCAATGGGATCGCCCGGCCGACGGGTACGCACGTCGCCTATCTGGGCGGCGGTCTCGACACGATCGCGGAATGGATTGCCGCACTCGGCATCGATGTGGTCGACATGCGCGATCTCGATCCGGCCGCGCTCGCGCATGGCGGTTTCACGACAGTGCTTGTCGGCATCCGTGCGTTCGAGCGGCGCGCCGACCTGTGCGCGAATGTCGCGGTGCTGCACGACTTCGTCCGCGCGGGCGGGCATCTCGTGACGATGTATCATCGTGGGGGCGGGAGCTGGCTGCCGGACCGGATGCCGCTTGCCCGCATCGAGATCGGCCGGCCGAGCATCCGCTGGCGCGCATGCGATCCCGGAGCCCCGGTCGAGATCGCCATACCCGATCATCCCCTGATGAACTTTCCCAACCGGATCGGGCCGGCCGATTGGTGGGGCTGGCAGCGCGAACGCGGCCTCTATTTCGCCAGCGCGTGGGATCCGGCCTATGAGCCTCTGTTGCGCGTGACCGATCCGGGCGAAGCACCGCATGCCGGCAGCGTGCTTTCCGGCCGCTTCGGGAAGGGCCGGCATACGCATGTGGCGCTGGCGCTCCACAACGAGATCGAGTTCGGCACGCTGGGCGCGTTGCGGCTGCTGTGCAACTTCGTGGCGCCGGCCTAGGTTCGGCCGGACGATGCGGCCCAATCGGTCTTGCCCTTGTCGGTGCCGGCGACCGAATAGAGTGCTCCCGGCGCGTTGCGCGTCTTCTGGAACTCTTCCAGCGTCTGCCCGCGCATGGCCGCATAGATGTGCAGGTTCGACACGCCGACGACGGCGCCCAGCTTTTCGAGCATGAAGAAGATCGCGCCGTAGCGGATGAGGCCGCGCCAGTCGCGCCGCCGGATCAGGTCGCGCTCCTCGTCGGAAAGCCCGGCTTCGGCAAAGCAGGTCTCCGGATCGGCGAGGAACCTTGCCCGGACGGCAGGTGCGATCAGTGCGTGAAGGAACTTGTTGATCCGGTATCCCTTCACGCTGCGCTCCAGCGTGAAGGGGTAGGTGCCGGATAGCGCCTCCACGCCGGCAAGCTGGTGGCCGACATGCGCGCGGTGCCGACCGGCCTCGGCATCCGGCGGCGGCTCGCCGGCGTTCTCGTAGATCGCAGTCGCGATGCCCGCCATCGAGGGCAGGTAGTAGGTCTGGTGGATCCGGTTCACGCGGGCGGAAAGGGCGCCGCGCATGATCAGCCACATGATGACCTCGGCGCCCTCGAATCCGCCGAGCGTGGCGTACTCTGCATGCGTCATGCGCGCCAGCGTCTCGGGATCCTTCTCGATCATGTCGAGGAAGCGCATGTCCCACGGAGTGTTGTTGAAGCCCGCGCGCTCGCCGTGCACCTGATGCGAAAGGCCGCCGGTCGCCACGATCGCGACCGAGATGTCCTCGGGATAGCTTTCGATCGCGCGGCGCAGCGCCTTGCCGAGGCGGAAGCAGCGCGACGCCGACGGGATCGGGAATTGCAGCACGCCGACCTGCAGTGGGACGATGGGAACGGGCCATTTCGGCTTGCTCTCCATCATCATGCTCAGCGGCGAGAAGCACCCGTGGTCGAGCGGGCGGTCCTGGAAGAAGGACATGTCGAACTCGTCGGCGACCAGCGACGCGCCGATATGCTGGGCAAGCCGCGTGTGTCCGTCGACCGGCGGCAGGTCGCGCGGACCTCCGCCCTCGTCGGCGACGGCGTAGCGCTCGCCGATGCCCAGCGCGAAGGCTGAATAGTGGTCGAAGAAGAACGACGTCACGTGGTCGTTGAAAACGAAAACGAACGCGTCGGGCTTCTTCGCCTCGATCCACGTGCGCACGGGCGCGAAGGATTCGAAGATCGGCGCCCAGACCGGGTCGTCCTGCTTCTTCTTGTCGAAGGCAAAGCCGATCGTCGGCGTGTGCGAGGCGGCGATCGCCCCGATGATGCGGGCCATGCGGTGGATCCTTATGGTTTTGGTTCGTCGGGCGCGTCGACATAGACGAGGCCGGCTTTCGTGAGCCCGTCGCGCATCGCGTAGAGATCGAGGCCGAGCACGCCGGCGGCGAGCTGGCGGCGCTTGGCTTCCTCGGCGGCGACGCGCGCCTTGGCGCGTCTGGCGACGTCGACGGCGTCCTTCGCGGGCACGACGACGACGCCGTCGTCGTCGGCGACCACGACGTCGCCCGGTGCGACGGCGACGCCGGCGCAGACGACCGGCACGTTGACGCTGCCGAGGCTCGCCTTGACCGTGCCCTTGGCCGAGATCGCGCGCGACCAGACCGGGAAGTCCATGTCCTCGAGTGCGGCGACGTCGCGGCAACCCGCGTCGATGACGAGACCGCGCACGCCGCGCGCCTGCAGCGACGTGGCGAGCAACTCGCCGAACATGCCGTCCTCGTTGTCGGACGCGACGGCGACGACGAGGATGTCGCCCGGCCGGCACTGTTCGACCGCGACATGGAGCATCCAGTTGTCGCCGGGTTGGGCGAGGACGGTCACGGCCGTTCCTGTCGTCCGCGCGCGCCGCCAGACCGGGCGCATGTAGGGCTTCATCAGGCCGGACCGGCCGAAGGCTTCGTGCACGGTCGAGACGCCGCATTCGCCGAGCGCCCGCACCGCATCGGCGTCGGCGCGCGCGACGTTGCGCACGACGACCGGCGTCACGACAGTTCCTCGACGACGGCGGGGAAGACGCGCTGGTAGGCTTCGCCGTAGGTCATCGGCTTGCCGGAATTGCGCCCGCCCTGCATGCCGCGGTTGAGCGCGACGCGCGTATAGTATTCCCAGAGATGCTGCTGGGCGGCGAGCACCTCGAAGGCCTTGCGCTTGGTCTCCCACACCGGATCGATGTTGAGGATCACGTTGGGCTTGTAGTTGCACTGCTCGGGCTGATGCGGCTCGAACAGGAACACCGCCGGCGCGCTGTAACTGCGCGACGGATCGGGCTTGTGGCCGGCGGCTTGCGCGATGACGCGCGCCTCCTGGGCGAAGCGCGAGGCTTCCGGATGGTCGCCGTTGTAGGGATCCTCCATCGAATGCGTCAGAACGAAAGACGGCTTTACCTCGCGGTAGATGTCGACGAGCCGGTCGAGCATCGCCTCGGTCAGGCGCAGCGGATAGTCCCCGGCGTCGAAGAACTCGATCTCCGCGCCCAGTACGGCGGCGGCCTTCTCGGATTCCGCGTGGCGCTGGGCCTTCACGTCGGCGAGCGAGACGTCTGCTTTCTTCCATGCCCACTGGCTTTCGCCGCGCTCGCCATAGGCAAGGCAGACGATCTTGACGCGATAGCCCTTCGCGACATGCAGGGCGATGGCGCCGGCGGCGCGCCAGACGAAGTCGCCGGGATGTGCCGAAACGACCAGAGCGGATTTGCCCATTTTTCCCTGCCTCAGGCAGCCGTCGATTGAGCTGCTGTTCTGTAGAAGACGACGCCGTCGAATAGCGCCCGGGAAGTGCGCACCAGACCTGCGCGCTCGACGACGGGGGCCGCGTCGCTGCCGCCGACTTCGAGCCGTACGGCGAAATTGCCGGTCGGGTGCTCGACCATGACGGTGCGCACTCGCCCGCCGGGCATCGTCGTTGCGCGCGCAGCGGGCGTACTCGGCAGGACGCAGGCGGTCGCGACCGACACGGCCGCGAACACGCCGATCGAGGCATGGCAGACATGCGGGATGAAGCTCCGCGTGCAGACATTACCGCCGGCTGCCGGTGGGGCGACGAGCGCCATCTTCGGAATTACCTTGTCCTTGACGTCGCCGAGGCCCATGAGCCGGCCGGCCGCGAGGCGGATATCCTCGAGCTTCGCCTTCAGCTCCACGTCCGCATCGAGGCTTTCGCGGCTTTCGTAGCCGGTGCGTCCCAAGGCTTCGGCCGCCAGCACGACGACCGGCATCCCGTTGTCGATCAGCGTAGCCTCGACCCCGCAGACGACGTCGACGGCATTGCCGGTCGGCAGCAGCCTGCCGCATACCGAGCCTTCCGCATCGAGGAAGTTGACGGCGATGGGGGCCGACGTGCCGGGCACGCCGTCGATGTGCGCATCGCCGTCATAGTTCACCCTGCCGTCCGGCGTCTCGACGACGAGTTCGGCGAGCGTTCCGGTGTTGATCGTACGCACGCGCACGCGCGTCGTGGTGCCTTGCGGCACGACCAGTCCGCGCTCGATCGCGAACGGCGCCACACCGGCAAGGATGTTGCCGCAGTTGGGCGTGGTATCGACCATCGCGCGGTCGACGGAGACCTGACAGAACAGGAAATCGATATCGCTTTCGGTGTCCTTCGATTTCGAGACGATTGCGACCTTGCTGGTCAGCGGATTGGCGCCGCCGATGCCGTCGATCTGGCGCGGGTCGGGCGATCCGAAGATCGCCAGCAGGGCGGCGTCGCGCGAGGCGACGTCGCGCGGCAGATCGTCGGCAAGGAAATAGGCACCCTTTGACGTGCCGCCGCGCATCAGCATG
The DNA here is from genome assembly GCA_016794005.1 of Rhodospirillales bacterium. Lineage (GTDB taxonomy): Bacteria > Pseudomonadota > Alphaproteobacteria > CACIAM-22H2 > CACIAM-22H2 > Tagaea. Next base: position 59,858 of record JAEUKY010000207.1, on the reverse strand, counting down.
CAACGCACGCGCTGTTGCATTTGTCGTTCCTCCCGTCGAAACCGCGCCTGGAATCTCTGGCACGGCCGATCATGAATCAAATGATTGATATGGGACTATTGGTGAAAACTCTGCATCATTTCTCGGATCGAAGCCGGGTCGAGATAAGGCCGGCGAGGAACTCGGCAGGTGCAGAAAGCGCCGTGCCGCGCTTCTGGACGATCCCCAGCGTGCGCGCCACGCCGGGATTGTGCAGCGGGATGGCAGCCACGCCCGGCGTTCCGGCCACGTCGATGGCAAGGCGCGGCACCACCGTCAGGCCGAGCCCGGCGATCACCATGCTGACGGCGGTCGCGACGTGCTGCACCTCGTAGCGCCAGAGCAGCGCGTCGCGCCGGCTGCCCAGCGCGTCGTCGATCAGCGCGCGGTTACCGGCCTGCGGGCTGATCCGCACGAGCGGGGTGCCCCCTAGCTCCGACCAGTTGACCGCCTTCTGCCGCGCGAAGGCGTGCGTCGCCGGGCAGACCAGCACGAACGGCTCCTTCAGCAGCGGCCTTATGTCGAGATCCACGCGGTTGGCCGAGACGATGGTGATCCCGAATTCGGCCGCACCCGACTGGACGAGATCGGCGATCTCGGTCGCCGAGTTGTCGTGGATCTTGACCGTCATGTCGGGATAGCGGGCGGAGAACTGCTGCAGCAGGCGAGGCAGGTAGTGGTGCGCGATCGTCGGCAGGCAGCCGATCGCGATGCGCTCCTGCCGGTGGCTGCCGCTCTGGCGCAGGGATTCGAACGACGTCTCGATCTCGTCGAGGATGCGGCGCGCCTTGGGCAGCAGTTCGAGCCCGGCGGGCGACAGAGTCACCTGGCGCGTCGTGCGGGTCAGCAGCTTGACGCCAAGATCGGCCTCGAACTTGCGCATCCGGTGGCTGAGCGCCGTCTGCGACAGGTTGAGATGTGCCGCCGCGCGCTGGAAGCTGCCGCGTTCGGCGATGCTGAGGAAGGTCTGGAGGCCGAGAAAATCGATCCGCATGGGAGTGCGCCGATTGATGCACCGAATTCACCAAAACCGGCAAACAAATAATTTGATTCAGCAACCCCAGACATGGGACCGATGGCGCAACGAAGGGCCGTCGCATAGTAACCCGATGTTAGAGGAAGCGAAGAACTTGGTATTTGACGTTACTTTCCGGGATGCGCGATACCTTCGCGCCACGGGTAAGGCTACAAATGCGGAATCCGGCAAAGTCCGGGAAAAAGGGAGCGAAACATGAAGTACCTGATGAAATCGTTCTTCGTCGCCGCCATGGCGATGGCGCCCGTCGCGGCGGGCGCGCAGTCCACGATCTACATTCCCAATCTCGCCGAACTCTCGGGTGCCGGTGCCGTTTCCGGCACGAACTGGCGCGACGGGATCATCCTCGCGGTCGAGGAGATCAACGCCAAGGGCGGTATTCTCGGGCGCAAGCTCGACGTCCCGCATGTCGACACGCAGAGCGAGGCGAGCATCGCGCGCGCCCAGATCCAGCGCATGATCGACAACAAGGCCTATGTCGTGCTCGGCCCGGTCTTCTCCGGCTCGGTGCTGCCCAGCATGGAACTGACCAAGCAGGCCGAGATCCCGCAGATCATGGGCGGCGAGGCGGCCGCGATCACGCAGCGGGGCAATCCCTATATCTTCCGCACCGCGTTCGGCCAGCAGGTCAGCATGCCGAAGATCGCCAACTACATGCGCGACGGCGTCAAGGCGAAGTCCGTCGCGGTCGTGTGGGTCAACAACGACTTCGGCAAGGGCGGGCGCGACGCGTTCACCGCCGAGATGCGCAAGCGCAACATTCCTGTCGTCGCCGACGTGTCGACGGAATCCGGCCAGGTCGACTTCGCTTCGGACGTGGTGAAGGTCAAGAACGCCAATGCGGACGCGATCTTCGTCTATACGAACGAGGAAGAAAGCGCTCGCTTCCTGCGCGAGGCGCGCAAGCAGGGCATCCGCGCCCCGCTGATCGGCGAGACGACGCTTCTGGGCCAGAAGGTCATCGAACTGGCCGGCGAGGCCGCGAACGGCGTGAAGGGCCATGTGGGCCTGACGGCAGACGCGCCCGTTCCCGCACTCCAGGAGTTCGGCGAGAAGTTCAAGAAGCGCTTCGGCTACGCCAACGACCACAACGGCATCAAGGGCTACACGGCCGTCTACGTCATCAAGCACGTGACCGAGAAGATCGGGAAGTTCGACAGCAAGGCGTTCGCCGCGGCCCTCCACGGCATGACGATCAAGCCGTCGGACGAACCGGGCATCCTGATGGAAGCCACGTGGGACAAGAACGGCGACATCGACCGTCAGAGCTTTCTCGGCGAGGTCGTCGCCGGAAAGCAGAAGATCGTCGAGATACTGCCGAAGGCCGGCCTCTAAGGCCGGTCAGCGGTACCGCGACGGAGATACGATGTCCGGCTTCATCCAGCTCGTCGTGTCCGGCCTGGCGACGGGGGCGATCTACGCCCTCGTCGCCGTGGGCTTCGCGCTGCTCTGGCAGACGTCGCAGACGATCAACTTCGCGCAGGGCGAGTTCGTCATGGTGCCGGCCTTCTTCGTGCTCGTCGCGATGAAGGTCTGGGGGCTCGGCTACCTTCCGTCGATCGCCATCGGCCTCGTCGTGTCGGCCCTGCTTCTCGGGGCGGCGTTCAAGGGGCTGGTCGTCGAACCGATGCTGAGGCACGGCGTGCTTCCGCTCGTCATCTCCACCGTGGCGCTCGCGATCCTGATGAAGGAGTCGGTCAAGGACTTCTACAGCTCGCAGGCTCAGCAGTTTCCGCCCATCGTCGAAGGAACGGATATCGAGTTCCTCGGCGCCGTCGTCTCGACGCAGAGCATCGCGATCTTCTTTGTGGCGCTCGGCGCCGTCGCACTCCTCAACTGGTTCCTTTCGTCTACGCTGACCGGGCGCGCGATGCAGGCAACCGCGCAGAACCGCGCCGTGGCGCGCATCCTCGGCGTCGATGTCGACCGGATGATCCTCTACACGTTCCTGATCAACGGACTTCTGACGGCGCTCGCGTCGTTCCTGATTTCGCCGATCTATCTCGCCAAGTTCACGAACGGAGAGACGCTGGGCCTTGCGGCGTTCGTCGCGGCCATCGTCGGCGGATTCAACCACGTGCGGGGCGCGGTCCTCGGCGGCCTGATCCTCGGTGTGCTCGACAATCTCGCGGCCTCCTATGTTTCGGCGCAGTACCGCGCGGCAGTTCCGCTGATCGTGCTCGTCGTCGTGATCCTTTTCCGGCCGCAGGGTCTGCTCGGGCGGGTCGAGGAGCGGTCGGTCTGATGGAACGCGCGCGCCTTGTCCCGCTCGCCATCGCGGCGGCCGTCGTTCTGGCGCTCGCGCTCGGACCGCAGTTCCTTCGGCCGTCGTCGCTCTATCTCGTCAGCCTGTGGGCCGTTACCGCCATCGCGGCGATGGGGCTCAACCTCACGCTCGGCTATGCCGGCCAGATATCGATGGCGCAGGGCGCTTTCGTCGGGATCGGCGCCTATGCGACGGCGATCCTGATGCAGCAGGGCGTGCCGTTCCCGGCCGCATTCGTCGCGGCAGGGGCGATCTGCTTCGGCGTTGGCTGGCTGCTCGGTTATCCGGCCCTGCGCGTGCAGCACCATTACCTCGCGTTCGTCACGCTCGCCTTCACGACGCTCGTCTACCTGCTGCTGCGCAACGAGCAGTGGCTGACCAACGGCGTCTACGGAATTTCCGGCATCCAACGGCCCGTGCTGTTCGGGGTCTCGTTCGCGAAGTCGGCGGACTATTACTATTTCTGTCTCGGGATGCTCGCGATCTTCCTCGGCGCCATGTGGTGGATGATCCGTTCGCCGTGGGGGCGCGCTTTCATGGTCTTGCGCGAAAATCCCGTCCGCGCGATGTCGCTGGGCGTCGATACGCGCCGATACACGCTGCTGGCCTTCGCAATCGGTTCGTCGATCGGCGGGTTCGCCGGCGGGCTGTTTGCGCCGCTGGTGCAGTTCCTCGAACCGGGCTCCTTCTCGCTCGGCTATTCGCTGAGCCTGCTGCTGATGGTCATCGTCGGCGGGTCCGGCTACCTGCTGGGGCCGCTCGTCGGCGCCATGGTCGCGGTCCTGCTGCCGGAGTTCCTGCGCTTCACGCAAGGCTACTACCTCCTTCTCTATGCTGCGGCTGTGATGATCCTGATGACGTTCTGCCCGCAGGGGCTGATCGGCATGGCCGAACGGATCGCCGCCGCCCTGCGCCGCCGACGCACCACCGCCACGACGGGGACGCACTGATGGCGCCGGTCCTGGAGGTCAAGGACATCCACAAGTCCTTCGGCGGCATCGTCGCGGTCGACGGCGTCTCGTTCTCGGTCGACGAGGGCGAGATCGTCGGCATCATCGGCCCGAACGGGTCGGGCAAGTCGACGCTGTTCAACTGCGTGCTGGGCCAGCTCCAGCCCACGTCGGGCGAGATACGCGTCGACGGCAAGGTCACGACCGGGATGCGCCCCTGCGACCTGAACGCGCTGGGTGTGAGCCGCACGTTCCAGCTGCTGCAGGTCTTCCCGGAGCTGACCGTGAAGGACAATCTGATCGCGGCGGGGCAGGAGCATCGCGGCTCGATGCTGTCGCGTCTTTTCGGGCCGCCGGATGCGGGCTTGGGTGCCGCGGCCGACCGGATGATCGAGTTCTTCCGCCTGTCGCACGTGGCCGGCGAGCGGGCAGGCCGGCTCAGCTACGGCCAGCAGAAGCTGCTGGATGCCGCGATGGCCTTCATGGGCGGCCCGCGTCTGGTGCTGCTCGACGAGCCGGCGGGCGGGGTCAATCTCACGATGCTGGCCGACCTGCGCGAGCGCCTGCGCGCGATCAACCGCGAGATGCGCGCGACGTTCGTGGTCATCGAGCACAACATGGATTTCGTCATGTCGCTGTGCACGCGCGTGCTCGTGCTCGCCGAAGGGCGGATCATCGCCGAGGGCGATCCCGCCAGCATCCGCAACAACCCGAAAGTCGTCGAGGCCTATCTTGGGCCCTGAGACCGGAGCTCCGATCCTGTCGCTGGACTCCGTCGTTGCCGGCTACGGCCCGATGACGATCCTGCACGGCACGACCTTTGCGATCGAGCGCGCTAAGATCACCACCGTGATCGGCCCGAACGGAGCGGGGAAGTCGACCGTCTTCAAGACCGTGTTCGGCTTGCTGAAGGTGCGCAGCGGCAAGATCGCGTTCGACGGGGCGGACATCACCAATCTCGCACCGCGCGAGCTTCTTGCCGCCGGCATCAGCTACGTGCCGCAGGGACGCAACATCTTTCCGGAGCTGAGCGTGCTCCATAATCTCGAGCTTGGCGGGATCGCGGCCCCGCCCGCCATCGACATTCCCGCGCGTATCGAGGCGGCACTCGACCGTTTCCCGGTGCTGCGCGGCAAGGCGAAGGCGCAGGCCTCCACGCTCAGCGGCGGCCAGCAGAAGCTGCTGGAGATCGCGCGCAGCATGCTGCTGGATCCCAAGCTGCTGCTGATCGACGAGCCGTCCATCGGCCTGTCGCCGCTGATGGTGCGCGAGACCTTCGACATCCTGCTCGGTCTTCGCGACCGCGGCACGACGATCCTGCTGATCGAGCAGAATGCGCGCAGCGCACTGCAGATATCCGATCGCGGACTAGTGCTTGAGCAGGGACAGACCCGGATGTACGACGAGGCGTCGAAGCTGCTCGTCGACCCCCGTGTCGGCGAGCTGTTCCTCGGCGGAACCAGCCAGCACGGGAGCACGGGCGGGAATGCGTAACGAACTGACACTCGACCATCTGGACGCGACGGCGGCGATCGACGCGATCCGCAAGGAACTGGATGCGGGCGGCAAGGCAGCCGTGATCGCGGTCGTCGACTCCCATGGTGAAACGCTTGCGGTCCTGCGCTATTCGGGGGCGGCCCTCAGCTCGGTCGCGGTCGCGACGAACAAGGCCTATACGTCCGTGCGCCTCCGCCGGCCCAGCGCGCTGGTCGGCCAGAAGTCCCGCGATCCGGTGCAGGGCTTCGACATTTCCTATTACGGCGACGCGCGCTATGTCGGGTGGGGCGGAGGCATTCCGGTCGAGCGCGACGGCCAGTTCGTCGGTGCCGTCGGCGTCAGCGGCCTGCCGGAAGCCGAGGATATCGCGCTGGCGACGGCCGGTGTGGCGGCCATCACGGCCCGCGGCAAGTGATCTGAAAAGGGAAACGACGGAAATGGCGCAGGAACGGTTCTTGATGGCCGGCGTGATGGGCTGGCCGGTGATGCATTCGCGCTCGCCCAGGCTCCATAACTACTGGCTCCAGAAGCACGGGCTCGCCGGCGTCTACGTGCCGCTCGGTATCAAGATCGAAGGGCTGGGGGCCGCCCTGCGCGCGTTGCCCGCACTCGGTTTCTCGGGCTGCAACCTGACGATCCCGCACAAGGTCGAAGCGCTGAAGATCGTCGACAATCTAGATCCGCTGGCCAAGCGCATCGGGGCCGCCAACTGCATCGTCGTCGGGCCGGACGGCTCGCTCAACGGCTTCAACAACGACGGCTGGGGCTATATCGAAAACGTGGTCGATCGCGTCCCGGGCTGGCGCGCGGACGCCGGTCCCGTCGTCGTGGTCGGAGCGGGCGGGGGTGCGCGCGCCGTCATCGTCGGCTTGCAGGACCGGGGTGCTCGCGAAATCCGCCTCGTGAACCGGTCGCCGGAGCGTGCGGCCGCACTCGTGGCGCAGATCGGCGGATCGATAACGACGATCGCATGGAACGACCGGAACCGGGCGCTCGACGGTGCGGCGATGGTCGTCAACACGACCAGTCAGGGCATGGTCGGCCAGCCCGCACTGGACCTGTCGCTCGACGTGCTGCCGAAGACGGCCCTCGTTTCCGACATCGTCTATACGCCACTCGAAACGCCGCTGCTGGCGGCGGCCCGCAAGCGGGGCAACCCGACGGTCGACGGGCTCGGCATGCTGCTGCATCAGGCGCGGCCGGCCTTCAAGGCCTGGTTCGGCGTGCTGCCCGAGGTGACCGCCGAGCTGCGCCAGTCGATCGAGGCGACGCTCTAACTCCCGGATCGTCAGACCGTGCGGGAAAGCTCGCCGTAGATTTCCGGGCGGCGCTTGCGAAGCTGGAACCACGGGTTCGTCCGCGCGCGCTCGAACAGGGCTGGGTCGAGATCGGCGACGATCATCTGGTCGGCCAGCGAAGGAACGGTCGCCGCCTTCGGCAACCCGTCGGGCCCTAGGATGTAGGCCCCGCCCACATGCGTGGAATGCCCGTCGAACCCGACATGGTCCGACAGCATTCCGTAGACGCAGTTCGTGCGGGCCATCACGTCGTGGAACTTCATGCTGGGGAAGGTCAGCAGTTCGCGCTGGGCAGCGAGGATGTCCATCTCCGGACGGTCGGCATCCGCCCCGTCGAACGTCAGCGTGCCGTCGGGCGCGTTCATCTTGCGGATCGCGTGCGGCAGCAGCACGATTTCCGCCCCCATCAACGCCAGCACGCGCCAGCTTTCGAAGAAGTCGCTGTCATGGCAGATGGCCGTCGCCACGCGTGCGAAGCCCAGATCGTAGACGGCCCATTCGTAGGCCTGCCGGAAGACGAAGAACTCGTCGTAGGAAGCGTGCGTCTTGCGCTGCAGGCCGACCAGCCCGTCGGGACCGACCAGCGCCTGCGTGTTGTAATGCGTGCCGCGGTTGAGTTCGGCGAAGCCGTAGGAAACGAACATCTCGCGTTCGGCCGCGCGCCGCGCGATCGTCGCGAAGATGGGGCCGTCGGCCGGTTCGGCGTCGCGGACCACTTCCGGGCTACCGTTGTGACCCGTGGCCGACAGTTCGGGAAACAGCACGAGCGAAGCGCCGCGCGCCTTCGCCTCGTCGATCAGGTCGAGATGGCGGGCGACATTGTCGCGCGTGGCGAGGTGGCGGATGTTGACCTGCACCGCGGCGACCTTGGCGGCTTTCATTGGCATGCTCCTCGGGCAACTATAGGCTTATTTTCTTGACAATCGGAAGGCGTATTCTTAGAATTCCTGTGCTTCGACGTGCTCTTTGACAAGTGAATACAAACACGGCGTTTTCTCCATGTCTCCGTATGACATGGAGCGGAACCAAGGGATTGCGAGGTGACCGGTAACCTGTGGTCTCCTATTTCGACGGCGTATAGAACGCCGCCGCCGGCGTGAACGTGACGTTCTCGTCCAGCGGGTAGACCGGCCGAGCGCAGATCGTGTGGCCGAGGCTTTTCAGGTTGGCCGACGTCGCGCCGGGCGCGTCGACGTTGAAGTTCGCGTCGGTCCACGCATCGAACATGTGGTTCTCGGTGTGCGGCGACTTGACGACGATCAGGTCGAAGTCGGTCGGGTTCTGGCCGTTGGCGAAGAACATCGCCCGGTCGAACAGGAAGACCGGCAGGCTCATCACGACGACCGTGAAGTTGGCGAACGTCAGCACCGCCGTGGGGCCGCCGGCCAGCGGCGCCTTCATCGTCTCGAGCCGCGCGCTGCCGTCGGACAGCAGCTTCACCGTGGCCTTCACGCGCATCGGCTTGAAGCGCTTCGGGTCGACGGTCCCGCCGAGATCGACCTCGATGGTGGCGCCCACGCCGGCCTTGTGCGCGGCCTGTGCCGCCTTGGCGTCGATCAGCGGGGCGAGGACGCGGCGGTCGTAACCGGCGTCCTTCAGCGCGCGGAGGATTTCCGCACTGTCGCCCGAGGCGCCGGACGACGTGGCGTCCGCCGCATCGGTGAAGATGACGGGGCCGTCGATGCTCTTGGCCTGCGCGATCGCGCGCTCGACCGAGATGAGCTTGCCCTGCATGCGGAAGCGTAGGTTCCAGAAGTCGCGCGCTAGGCGGGTGGCTTCGTGCTCGGCGGCGGCGCGATCGCCGTCGGTCATAACCAGCACCTGCGAGCACAGCTCGGGCACGTCGGTGAACGGGTTGCCGATCATGATGCCGGCGGCCATCGCCACGCCGTCGCGCTCCAGGCGCAGGCATTCGCGCAGCAGTTCGCCGTAGCAGCCGTTCTTGGTGATCAGCTCGTCACCGCGCACGAGAGCGGGGATGACCACGCGGGCAATTTCCGGACGCGCCTTGCCGGCGATCAGGCGCAGCAGCAGGCGGGCCGCGCGCTCGCCCGTGTCGGCGAAATCGACATGCGGATAGGTCCGGTAGATCGCGAAGCCGGTCGAATGGCGCAGCATGCGGTCGGTCAGGATGCCGTGCAGGTCGAGCGAGATGACGATCGGCATCTTCGGGCCGACCATCGCGCGCACCCGTTCGAGCAGATAGCCCTCCGGGTCGAGCTCGCCGTCGGCGCCCATGGCGCCGTGCATCGAGAAATAGATGCCGTCGATCCGCTCGAGGCTGCTCCGCACGCTGTCGAGGATCTCGCCCGAAAGCCGCTTCCAGCCGGCGGCCGACAACAGGCCCGCACTGCCCGCGCGCGCCGAGATCGCCGGGACGACCTCGACGTCGCCGGCCGCGTCGAAAACCGCCAGCGCCCCGCCCACACCCTGGTTGGTGCCGCGCTGGCCGAGGATCGCCGGGCCGCGCTGGATGAAGAAGTCTTCGTACCCGGACTGGAGGGGGTTGAAGGACGAGATTTCCTGCATGCACTCGACGACAAGGATCCGCTTCATCTTCGCCCTCCGGTGGACCGTACTGCCGCACATTCGAGCGTCGTGCCCCGTCCGGCGCAAGTGCGATCGACGGATTGCGCTATTTCCGGGCATGCCCGGGCGATCCGGCCCGGGTATCCCCGGGCGTCGTGCGCGCTTGACTCGGTATGGACCAAGTGTGTTCTACTATCCGGAACAAGTCGGGCAGATAGCTGACCTGATAGCAGGGGGGAAAAATGGCATTCAATTCGCCGTTGATGGCCCAGTTGGCGCTGGGACTCGTTCTAGCCGTGGGGGCGATGTCGCCAGCGTCGGCGCAGTCGTCGCTCGGCCAGTCCGGGCTCGTCGGCACGCCCGAGGGCATCACGATCGTCACCGACCAGGCCCAGTGGCCAAAGACCTTCAACGAGGCCCCGCAGCTCGCGGATCTCGTGAAGCAGGGCAAGCTGCCGGCGGTCAAGGACCGCCTGCCGCAGGACCTGATGGTCATCAAGCCGGTCAAGGAAATCGGCAAGTACGGCGGCACGTGGCGCCGCGGCTTCACCGGCCCGGGGGACGACGAGAACGGCAACCGAATCAACGCGTCGGACCGGCCGATGCTGGTCGACCACACGGGTGCCAAGGTCAACCCGTCGCTCGCCAAGTCGTGGAAGATGAGCGACGACGGCAAGGTCTTCACCCTCAACCTGCGTCGTGGCCTGCGCTGGTCGGACGGCGCGCCGATGACAGCGGACGATTTCGTCTTCTGGTTCGAGGAGATCTACTCCAACAAGGAGATCCTCCCGGTCGGCATCCCCGACATGACGCCGGCGGGCAAGCCCGGCAAGATCGTCAAGGTCGACGATTACACTGTTAACTTCGTGTTCGAGGTGCCGTTCTACCTGTTCGAGGACCTGATGGGCGGCGACACGCTCATCGGCGGTGGGCAGGCGGTACGCCAGTCGAACAAGCGCAGCCACGGCGCCTACGCGCCGGCGCACTACCTCAAGAAGTTCCTGCCGAAGTTCATGCCGGGCGGTGCCGATGCGGCGAATGCCGCGGCCCGCGCGGAAGGCTTCGACAGCTGGATCGCGCGTCTGCATTTCAAGAAGGACTGGACGCTCAATCCGGAACTTCCGGTGCTCGGACCTTTCCGCACGGTGCAGCCGATCAACAATGCCGTGTGGGTCATGGAACGCAACCCGTTCTACTGGGCCGTCGACACGGCGGGCAACCAGCTTCCGTATCTCGATCGCGTCCAGATGACGGTCGTCGAGAACCTCGAGGTGCTCAACCTGCGCGCGATGGCGGGCGACTACGACCTGCAGGAGCGCCACATCGATCTCGGCAAGCTGCCGGTCCTTCTTGAGAACCAGGCCCGCGGCAAATACAAGGTCCATCTCGATCTCGCGCTCAACGGCACGGACGCGATCTACCACTTCAACCAGAGCTTCGACGCCGACGCCGAGATCGCCAAGTGGCTGCGCAACGCGGACTTCCGCCGCGCGCTGTCGCTGGCGATCGACCGCAAGCAGCTGAACGAGACGTTCTGGCTCGGCGTCGCCGTGCCGGGTTCGACGGCACCGGGCGAAGCGCTTCCGTACTTCCCGGGTCCGGGCTGGCGCGAGAAGTGGTCGACGTTCGACCAGAAGACTGCCAACGAGATGCTCGACAAGATCGGCCTCTCGCGGAAGGATGCGCAAGGCTTCCGGGTCCGTACGGACAACGGTCAGCGGCTGCGCATCCAGATCCAGGCCGTGCAGGCGTTCCTGCCCTGGCCGAAGATCAGCGAAATGGTCGCCGACCAGTGGGCGAAGGTCGGCATCCAAGCCGACGTGCGCGACACGGAACGCAATCTCGCCTTCACGCGCACGCAGAACAACGAGCACCACATCATGGTGTGGAACAACGGCGGCACGGAACTTCTCTACCTGTTCCCGCGCCATGCGATCCCGGTCGATCCGACCGAGGCTTTCATGGGTCCGGAGCATGCCAAGTGGTACGCATCGGGCGGAACGCAGGGCAAGAAGCCGGAAGACCCGAACATCCTCAAGATGCTCGAGCTCTTCACGTCGGCCGCCGGCCAGAAGACCGACGAGCGCATCAAGACGGCCCAGGAAATCTGGAAGATCCTGATCGATCAGCAGTACGCGATCGGAACGGTCGGCCAGTCGCCGGCGCTGATGGGCGTACGCCTCGTCAGCGAGCGCCTCGGGAACATCCCGTCGCGCAATTGCATCGCCCAGCACTGCCGTACGCCGGGCGGCGCGCATCCGGAAACCTGGTTCTACAAGAATTGACCGGGCACACTCTTAACGTCGTATCGCGGCTCAACCCCCGGACCAGCTCCGGGGGTTGAGTTCGCATGCTTACCTACACGCTCCAGCGCTTCGGACTCGCCCTGATCACGATCTGGGCGATCTCCGTCATTTCATTCGTCATCATCCAGCTTCCGCCGGGTGATTTCGTCGATGCCTATATCGCCAGCCTTTCGGCCTCCGGTTCGATGGTCCGCCAGGAAGAAGCGCAGGCATTGCGCCAGCTTTATGGTCTCGATCAGCCGATCTGGGTCCAGTACTGGAAGTGGGCGAGCCGGGTGGCGCAGGGCGATTTCGGAACGTCCATGGAATGGGGACGGCCGGTCACCGAGGTGCTCGGCGACCGTCTGTGGCTCACCGTCGCGGTCTCGCTCGCGGCGATCTTCCTGACCTGGGGAATAGCGCTGCCGATCGGCATCTACTCGGCGGTCCGCCAGTACTCGATGGCGGATTACGCGTTCACGCTGATCGGCTTCGTCGGCCTCGCTGTGCCGAATTTCCTGCTCGCCCTGATCATCATGTATTTCGGTTTCGTACTGTTCGACCTCAATGTCGGCGGCCTCTTTTCCGCCGAGTACCAGCTCGCCCCGTGGTCTTGGGGCAAGGCGAAAGACCTGATGGCGCACCTGCCGTTGCCGGCCCTTATCCTGGCGCTGGCCGGCACCGCCCAGCTCATCCGCATCATGCGCGCGAACCTTCTCGACGAGTTGCGCCGCCCCTATGTCGCGACCGCACGCGCACGCGGCCTCGCCGAGTGGCGCGTGATCGTGAAATACCCGGTGCGGGCCGCACTCAATCCGTTCGCAAGCACGATCGGCTACCTGTTGCCCTTCGTCGTTTCGGGGTCGATCGTCGTGTCGCTCGTACTTTCGTTGCCGACGGTCGGGCCGCTGCTGCTGCGTGCTCTGGTGGCGCAGGACATGTTCCTTGCCGGTACGATCGTGCTGCTTCTCGGCGTGCTCACGGTCATCGGCACGTTCATCTCCGATCTGATCCTGATGTGGATCGATCCCAGGATCAGGGCGGGCATTCACGGATGAGCGAAGCGGCGAAGGCAGACACGCCGTTCGTGACTGCCGCTGAAGAAAAGGTCGCGGCAGCCACGCAGCTGCAGCTGACCTGGTGGCGGTTCCGCAAGCATCGCGTCGCGGTGATCAGCGGAATCGTCGTGATCTTTTTCTATCTCATGGCGCTGTTCGCGGACTTTCTTGCGGTGACCGGGCCGCACTCGACTGACGCGGCGCGCAGCTACATTCCGCCACAGGCGATCCACTGGTTCGACCAGGATGGCAGCTTCAAGCCGCATGTCTACGCCCTGAAGGGGCGGCGCGACATGCGAACTTTCAAGCTGGTCTACGCGCCCGATCCGAGCGACCGGCGATACCTCAAGCTGTTCGCGGAAGGTTACTCGTACACCTTCCTCGGCCTGTTCGAAACGAACCGACACCTTCTGGGACTAGATCGCGGCGTGCCCGAAGACGCGCTTTTCCTGCTCGGCACCGACCAGCTCGGCCGGGACGTCTGGTCCCGGCTGATGCTGGCGACCCGAACGTCCTTGTCCATCGGGCTGATCGGGGTGGCGCTCTCCTTGTTTCTGGGCATCTTGCTCGGCGGTGTATCGGGTCTTTATGGCGGGGTTATCGACACGGCGATCCAGCGCCTGATCGAGATCCTCCGCTCGATCCCGACGATCCCTCTCTGGATGGGGCTTGCCGCAGCACTGCCGAGCGACTGGTCGGTGACCCAGGTCTATATCGCGATAACGGTGATCATCTCGCTCATCGGCTGGACCGAGCTTGCGCGCGTCGTGCGCGGCCGGTTCCTGGCGCTGCGCGAGGAGGATTTCGTCACGGCTGCCGAGCTTGCGGGCGCTTCGCGGCTGCGCATCATCTTCCGCCACATGGTGCCGTCGTTCCTGTCGCACATCATCGCCGCCGTCAGCCTGGCGCTGCCGGCGATGATCATCAGCGAGACGACCCTGTCGTTCCTCGGCCTCGGGCTGCGGCCGCCGGCGATCTCGTGGGGTGTTCTGCTGCAGGACGCCCAGAATCTCCAAGCGATCGCAATCGCGCCGTGGCTGCTTCTCGTCGCAGTGCCGGTCGTGATCGTGATCCTTGCCTTCAACTTCCTCGGCGACGGCCTGCGGGACGCGGCGGACCCATATGGCTGAGCCGATCCTTTCCGTCCGGAATCTGCAGACCTATTTCCGGCCCGACGAAGGCATCGTGCGCGCCGTCGACGGCGCGTCTTTCGATCTCTATCCGGGCCGCACGCTCGGCATCGTCGGCGAGTCAGGATGCGGGAAGAGCGTAACTGCCCGCTCCATCCTGCGCATCGTCGATCGTCCGGGAAAGGTCGAGGGCGGCGAGATCGTCCTGCGCCGGCACGACGGGCGCCTCGTCGACATCGTCGGCCTCGACGAATCTGGCGCCGAGATGCGCGACATCCGCGGTGGCGAGATCGGATACGTGTTCCAAGAGCCGATGAGCTCACTCTCCGCCTTCTACACGATCGGCAATCAGGTCATGGAGGCGATCCACCTCCACAAGAGGGTGACCGAGAAGGAAGCGCGCGATCGCGCGATCGAACTTCTCCATCTGGTCGGCATTCCGCGGCCCGAGCAGCGCGTCGATTCCTATTCGTTCGAACTCTCCGGAGGATTGCGCCAGCGCGTGATGATCGCTTTGGCACTTGCGGCCGAACCGCGCATCCTGATCGCCGACGAGCCGACGACGGCGCTCGACGTGACGACGCAGGCGCAGATCCTCGAACTCATCCGAAAAATCCAGGAGGAGCGCAAGCTTGCCGTCGTGCTGATCACGCACGACATGGGCGTGATCGCTGAAATGGCCGACGCCGTTTCGGTCATGTATTTGGGCAAGATCGTCGAATCCGGACCGGTCGACGAGATATTCCATGCACCGAAGCATCCCTATACGCAGGCGCTGCTCCGATCGATTCCGTCGGTTCTCGCCGAGCCGCGGTCGCGACTTGCGACGATCTCCGGCAGCATCCCGCATCCCTATGCGCGGCCGCCTGGCTGCACGTTCAATCCGCGCTGCGGAAATTTCATGCCCGGCAAGTGCGACCAGGCACCGCCGCCGGCAACGACTTTAAGCGCCGATCACGAGGTTCGCTGCTTCCTCTACGGCGAAGGGGTGGCGACATGAATTCCGGGAATCCCGTACTTTCGGTCGAAGGACTTAAGAAGTACTTCCCGATCCGTCGGGGAATCCTGCGCCGCCTCGTCGGGAACGTGAAGGCGGTCGACGACGTTTCGTTCGCGATCGGAAAAGGCGAAACGCTGTCGCTAGTTGGCGAGTCCGGGTGCGGCAAGACGACGACCTCGCGCTGTATCCTGCGCGCGGTCCAGCCGACTGCGGGCGCCATCCGTTTCGGAACCGAAGACGGACGGACAGTCGACGTCTCCGGCCTTTCGCGCACGGAGCTGCGCCCGCTCCGACGGCAGATGCAGATGATCTTCCAGGATCCGTATTCATCGCTGAATCCACGCATGACCATCGCAGACATCATCGGCGAGCCGCTGCTCGTCAACGGTATCGGCGATCTCAATGCGCGCCGGCGCCGTGTCGCGGAACTGCTGGATGTCGTGCAGCTGCCGCTTGCCTACATGAACCGGTTCCCGCACGCGTTTTCCGGCGGTCAGCGCCAGCGCATCGGGATCGCGCGAGCGCTGGCGCTCAATCCGGCGCTGATCGTCGCGGACGAGCCGGTGTCGGCTCTCGACGTTTCCGTGCAGGCGCAGATCATCAATCTGCTGCTGGAGCTCCAGGACCGGATCGGGCTTTCCTATCTTTTCGTCGCGCACGACCTGTCGGTCGTCAAGCATGTCAGCCATCGCGTCGCGGTGATGTATGTGGGGCGGATCGTCGAACTCGCGTCGACGGATGCGCTGTTCAACACTCCGCGCCATCCTTACACCGAAGCGCTGCTGTCGGCGGTTCCGGTACCCGATCCGCGCAAGCGCGCCAAGCGCATCGTGCTGGCGGGCGAGGTGGCGGATCCTTCGCGCGTGCCCTCCGGCTGCGCGTTCCATCCACGCTGCCGCTATGCGGTCGAACGCTGCAAGGTCGAAGTGCCCACGCTTCAACCGGTTGAGGGTGGCGGCATGGTGTCCTGCCACCGGGCGAAGGACCTCAGTCTTTCGGGCGTTGCCGCACCGGTCTGAGGCCGACGTTCAGTTCCAATCCGTCGGCCGGACGTCGTGGATTCTGCCGCCGCCCACATAGTTGAATTCTTTGCCTGCTGGCACCGGACCCTTCTGGACCGTGCAGCCGGCATAGGCGCCCGTCTCGTCGTGGAACGCCCGGCGGTGCTCCTCCAGCGACGTCCACTGCATGCCGACCTGATGATAGTGGAACTGGACCGCGCGGCGGCGATAGGGAGAGCGGTTGGGCGCCGTGTAATGGTGGAGCAGGGAGTGGAACACCAGCGCGTCGCCGGGCCGCAGTTCGATCGGCTTGCGATCCTGCAGGCGCAGGAGATCAGGCCGAATCGTGCATTCGTTGACGTCGAGCTCGGGCAGGTGGACGGCGGGGCCCGCAAGGTGCGAGCCGGGGATGACTTCCATGCAGCCGTTTTCCGTGGTCGCTTCGTCGAGGGCGATCCAGACTCCGACGATCAGGCCAGGATCGCTGACGCGGAAATAGGACGCATCCTGATGCCAGCGCTTTGCGCCGCCGATCTTCGGCGGCTTGATCAGCGCCATATCCTGGAAAAGGACGCGACCGGTGCCGAGTATGCGGTCCAGCAGGGCATGGAGCCGCCGCGACATGGCTGCAGCGTAGAGAGGCGGGGAGTCGTCCACGTACCAGGCGAACTTGCGGATATGGTCCTCCCGGTCCTCGGGGCGCAAGCGGCTCGGATCGACGCCGGGCTCGAAGGCGATTTCGGTCGTCTTCCGTGCAATCCGTCCGCTTGCAAGCCCGGAGATCCCGTCGACGCAGGCCTCGATAAGCTTCGGGCCGATCAGGTTCCGGACGACGATATAGCCATCGCGCCGGTAGGCTGAAACGGCTTCGAGCGACGCGCTGTCGGTATCGAGAACTGCTTCGGTCGTGGCCATGGAGTGTCTCCGCATATGGATGGGCGTGGCTGTCAGGCGAACAGAGGTGCCGGATCCGGAGTATAACGGGCGAGCTTGTCGCGATCGATTCCGACCCCGAGGCCCGGCCGGTCCGGTATCGAAAGCCAGCCTTCCTGGTCGAGAACGAAAGGCTCGGCGAGAATCCCGTCGACATAGGCGCTGCCGCCGATGAACTCGACCAGATCGACGTCGGGGAAGGCGGAAGCCATCTGCAGGTCCGCGGCAACGCCAAGTGCTGTGTTCCAGCCGTGCCCGATATACTTGACGCCGAAGTCGTACGCCATCCATGCGATCCGGCGCTGTTCGGAAATGCCGCCGACCTTCGTCACGTCGGGTTGCACGATGTCGACCGCTCCGCGCGTGAGCCACGGGATAAAGGCCTGACGGCGGGTAAGAACCTCGCATCCGGCGATCGGTACGGGCGAGCAGCGCCGCAACTCCGCGTACTCTTCGATCGCGTCCGGCTTCACGGGCTCTTCGAACCAGCCCACGTCGTAATCCTTGAGCATTTCGGCGGTCCGCTTGGCCCACTTGAAGCCGAGCGGCCAGTGCGCATCGCTCGCACCGGCATCGACGAACAGCCGGGACTTCTCGCCGGCGGCCTCGCGTGCCGCGCGCACGATCGCTTCGTCGAGCTTGGTGTCGAGCCCGCGTCCGAAGGGTCCCCAACCGATCTTGAAGGCCGTGAAGCCCTTCGCCCGGAACGAGGCGATCACGTCGTGCATCGCCTTCGGCTCTTCCATCAGCAGCGAGCAATAGGGCTGGACCCGGTTGCGGTAGACGCCGCCGAGCAATCGTCCCACGCTCATGCCGGTCGCCTTGCCGAGAATGTCCCAGAGCGCGATGTCGATACCGCTGATCGCGTGCGTGAGCGTGCCGCCGCGTCCCATCCAGAACGTGTTCTGGTGGAGCTTCTCGGTCACCCGCTCGGGTTCAAGCGCGTTTTCGCCGGCAAAGAGGGGTTCGAGAACCTTCAGCGCCGCCTGGACCAGCCGCCCGTCGGTGAACACGCTGCCGTAACCGGTGATCCCCTGGTCGGTGTGGACCGCGACTATCGCGTGGATCGAATCCTGCGGGCGGATCTCGGCCGACCAGCCGCCCTTCGGACTTTCGCCGAAGAGGGGTGCCGCTTCGATACGCGTGATCCGGACAGGCGGCAGGACCGCAGCATGCTGCTTCGACTTCACTTGGCTTCTCCCGACGAGCTTTTCTTTGTCTTGGTCTTTTAGTCTATTCCCCGTTCAGCCGACATCCTGTCCGAAAGGATCGTCGACCGAATGCGCCGGTTGGGTGAACCAGTTGGCGCCTTTCTCCGTGATGTACATGTGATCTTCCAGCCTGATTCCGAATTCGCCGTAGATGCAGATCGTCGGTTCGTTCGAGAACGTCATGCCGGGGCGAAGGATCG
Organism: Rhodospirillales bacterium; assembly: GCA_016794005.1. Classification (GTDB taxonomy): domain Bacteria; phylum Pseudomonadota; class Alphaproteobacteria; order CACIAM-22H2; family CACIAM-22H2; genus Tagaea. The sequence goes on along the minus strand of JAEUKY010000207.1, from coordinate 41,446 downwards.
TTCTGTCGCCCTTCACGAGGTAGGGCCATTCGTGCACGTCAAGGCCGATCCCGTGACCGGTCCGGTGCGGCAGGCCCGGCGTGGCGTATCCCGGGCCGAAGCCGCCGCCCGTGATGACGGCGCGCGCGGCGATGTCGATGTCTTCGCAGCGGTTACCGGGTTTCGCGGCCCTGAATGCCGCAGCCTGGGCTTCCTTCTCGAGATTCCATACGTCGCGCTGGCGCTTGGAAGGCGTGCCGAACACGTACGAGCGGGTGATGTCGGACATGTACCCGTCGATCGGAGCACCGGTATCGATCAGGATCATGTCGCCATCCTTCAGTACCTGCGGATAGGGAACGCCGTGCGGGTAGGCGGTCGCTTCGCCGAACAGGACTGCGTTGAACGGCGGATCGCCTTCGGAGCCGAGCTTGCGGTGGGCGGCCACGATGAAGGCCTGGACCTCCGTCGTCGTGATGCCTTCTCGCATGATGCGGGCCGCCGCCTTGTGGGCGGCGAGCGTGATGTTCTTTGCGGTCTGCATCAGCGCAAGCTCGTGATCGGATTTCGTCGACCGGCAGCCGGCCGTGACGTCGACCGCGTTCGCGAAGGTGAACGCGTTGCCTGCACGTCGCAGGCCGTCGAAGGTGAAGAATGGCGTGGCTTCGTCAATGCCGATGGTACCCTTGCCGATTCCGAGGGAGCGGACCGTATCGATGACCAGGGCCGTCGGATCCTCGTCCTCTTCCCACTGTGCGATCTTGTCGCCGAACGTGATCATCGTCCGGAGCTTCTCGACCTCGAAGGCGGGGGAGAGATAGACGATATCGCCGTGCGCCGGCAGAACGGCGCCGTGGGCACGCTCGGTACGACGCATCTTGAGGCCGGTGAAGTAGGTCAGGCTGGAGGATACGTCCAGCCAAAGCGCGTCGATGCCTTGCTCGCGCATCAGGCGTTGGGCCTTGTCGATCCGCCGCAGACGCTCGTCCACGCCGATCGGCGGCACGCTGCCGCGCATGTTCGTCAGTGCCGCAAGTTCCTTCTCCGCGGTCGAGCCGCCTACGCCGATCGTCATCGTTCCGTCTCCGTGTGGTCAGCGCCGGTAGCGCCGTTGGACCAGGATATTCGCCGTTGCCGTGAGAACTAGCGTCGCCGACATCAGGATGAATGCCGTCGCAGCGCCGAACGGCCAGTTGTTGAGTTGGAACTGCCCGAACACGAGCGGCCCCATCATCTTGAATTTCGGTCCGCCGAGCAGCACGGGCGTGGCATAGGCGTTCATACCGAGGATGAAGGTCAGGATCGTGCCTGCCAGCAGGCCCGGCAGGGCGAGCGGCAGGAGCACGCGCCGGGTCATCTCGTAAGGTCCGGCACCGAGGCTGAACGCCGCTTCTTCGAGCGCCCGGTTGATGCCTTCGATGACGCTCTGGAGGGTCAGGACCATGTAGGGAAGATTGACTGCGACGATGCCGACAATGACGGCCCCTTCGGTGAACATCATCTGCATGGGCGCATCGATGATGCCGAGGTCCATCAGCGTGACGTTGAGAAAGCCCTTGTTTCCGAGCAGCGTCATCCATCCTGCCGCCCGTACGGCATTGCCGACGAACAGCGGGAGCACCACGAGGACGATCAGGATGTTCTTGAAGCGCGTCTGCGTGCGCGCCAGCGCGTAGGCCAACGGCAAGCCGAGGACGAGACAGATGACCGTGCAGAGACCGGCGACGTAGAGCGTCGTCCAGAAGATTCCGGTGTAGTAGGGATCTGAGAAGAATTTCAGATAGTTCTCGGCCGAGAGCGCCTCGACCATCATCCGGCGTGGCTCGAACCGGTTCAGGCTATAGCGGAAAAGGATCAGCAACGGGAGCAGGAGGCCGGCGCAGACGAAGATCGTCGCCGGCCCGACGAGAGTCGAGGCCGAGAGGATCGACGTCCTCCCGTCCTCGTCCCGCTGTCCCGCTGCCTTTGCTAGAGCCATCCTGCGCGTCAGCCCTTCAGTTCCTTGTCCCACCACTCCTTGAGGGCGACGTCGTTCTTGGTCATGTACTCGTAGTCAAGATCGACGATCTTCTTGATCTCTTCGGGCGTAAAGCCGATGCGCTTATTGAGCTCGGGCGATACGACCGCGTTGGTGACGGTCGGGTTGTAGCCCATGTCGATCGCGAAGTTGTCCTGCGCTTCCTTGGCGAGCATCGCATCGAGATAGGCGTAGGCGCCGTCCTTGTTCGGTGCGTTCTTCGGGATCACGAAGCCGGAGATGTAGGCGAGCGTGCCTTCCGACGGAGCCACGGCCTCGACGCTGATGTTGGCGTTCTGCCACTGGACGACGCGGGCCTTCCACATCACGCCGATGCCGAACTCGCCGGACTGCAGGCCCTGCGCGAAGGCCTCGTTCGTCGGATAGATGCGCATGCCGGCCTTCTTGCACTCCAGCAGCAGCTTCTTGCCGGGCTCGAAGTTGGTGATCGAACCACCGGCAGCGAGGGCCGCCGCCGCGATCGTATACTGGTACTGGATGTCGATGATACCGAGCTTGTTGCCATGCTTCGGATCGAACACGGTCTTGTAGCTTGTCGGCGCCGGAGCGATCAGCTTCGGATTGTAGACCGCGACTTTGCCCGAGTAGATGTGTCCGATGCCGTAGGGATACTTCATCGACGGCAGCAGATTCTTGGCGTTCTTGAGCTTGGAATAGTCGATCGGCAGGACGGTTCCGGCATCGTGCATCTGGAACATGTTGATCGACGACAGCGCCTGGAGATCGGTCGTGCCGCGCGGCAGTCGCTGCTCGGCGAGCATCTTGGAGCGGCGCTGAGGATCGCCGGCCTGATCCTGGACGACCTCCCAGCCTTCCTTGATCAGGATCGGCTGTTCGACGTTCTTGTTGAGCAGGCGGGCATAGTCGCCGCCCCATGTGCCGACGACGACTTTGCCCTTCGATTGGGCGCGGACGCCGGTCGGAAGCGACAATACGCCGGCGGCTGCCGCGGTACTGGCGAGGACGGTGCGACGGGAGATCCTGTTCGATTTTTCCATTCTTCTGTCTCCTTGCGTTGATTGGATATCAGTCCTGGAATACGCGTGCGGTTTCCCGGTTCCACCCCAGATTGACCGCGTCGCCGATCTTCGGCGGAGCGTTCTCCGGCCGGTTCGGCAGTTGGACGATCACCCGTTCGGCGTGGGAAATCCGGACATGCAGGTCGATCGCGGCGCCAAGATAGGACAGAAACTCGACCCGACCTTCGAAGCGGTTGTCGGTTGCGGCGGCATCGCTGCCGAGAACGGCCACTCGCTCCGGCCGCAGCGCCAGCGTGGCGGTTCCCGTGCGGCCTTCGCCGCAGGCGATCTCCAGCCCACCGCCGGATCGGAAACGGCCGGGCGCCTCGATCGTTCCGTCGATGAAGTTGGAACGACCGACGAAATCCGCCACGAAACGGTCGGCCGGCCGCTCGTAGAGATCGTGCTGTGTGCCGATCTGCCGGATGCGTCCCTCGCTCATCACCACGAGCCGGTCGGCCATCGTCAGCGCCTCCTCCTGATCGTGCGTGACCATGACCGTCGTCAGGCCGAGCTTGCGCTGGAGTTCCCGGATCTCGACGCGAACGTCCTGGCGGAGCTTGGCGTCGAGATTCGAAAGCGGCTCGTCGAGCAACAGGATGTCGGGGCGAAAGACCAGCGCACGCGCGAGGGCGACGCGCTGCTGCTGTCCGCCGGAAAGCTGGCGCGGCAGCCTTTCGCCGAGATGGTCGAGGCGCACGAGGCGCAACGCCTCGGCGATCCGCGCCGGCATGTCCGCCTTCGGAATCTTGCGCATCTCCAGGCCGAACGCGACGTTCTGGCTGACCGTCAGATGCGGGAAAAGGGCGTAGCTCTGGAACACGAGGCCTGCGTTCCGCTTCCAGGGCGGAAGATCGGTGACGTCTTTGCCGTCGAGCCGCACGGAGCCGGATGTCGGTTCCACGAAGCCGGCGATCGTGCGGAGTGTCGTGGTCTTGCCGCACCCGGACGGTCCGAGCAGGACGAGGAACTCTCCATTCGCGACGTCGAGCGAAACGTCATCGACGGCTTTCATTTCGCCGTACCGTTTCGTCACGTTGGTGAGCTGCAGCCGCGCCATTCCTAGACCACCCTGCTGATCTTTACGAACCGGTCGGTCAGCAGCATCGCCACGCCGATGAAGAGGATTTGCAAGACCGAGACCGCCGCGATCGTCGGATCGATCTTCCATTCGAGATACTGGAGGATCGCGATCGGCAGTGTCGTTCGGCCGGGCCCGACCAGGAACAGGCTCATCTCGAGATTTCCGAACGACGAGATAAAGCCGAACATGGCGGCGGCGACCATGCCGGGCAGGATCGAGGGAAGCGTGATCCGCCGGAACGTCGTGAACCGGTCCGCACCCAGGCTCTGCGCGGCCTCCTCGATGGCACGGTCCATTCCGACGAGGCTCGCCGTGACGAGGCGAACCGTCCATGGAATGACGATGAGGACGTGCCCGGCGATCAGGCCGCCGATCGAGCCGAGGATCGGGATCTCCGTCAGGATCTCGGTTTCGACATGGAAGACGTAGAGTGCGATGCCAAGCACGATTCCGGGAACGACGAGCGGTAGCAGCAGGAGACTGCTGACGAGTTCGCGGCCCGTGAATTTCATGCGTACAAGGCAGACCGCCGCCGGCACGCCGATGGAAATGCCGAGAAGCGTGGCGATCGATGCGACCTGAAGGCTTAGGATGAATCCCGAAACGAACCGGTCGTTCCCCGGGACGGCGCGGAACCATTTCAGCGAATAGCCGTCGGGCGGGAAGGACGGGATTTCCTGCGCGAAGAAGGCAAGCCAGGTTACGAAGAACAGGGGCAACAGGAGGTAAGCCATGGACAGGGTCGCGGCCCCGTTCAGGGCGAGGCGGCCGAGCATCCGCATGCCGATCCGCCCTGTCATGTTCTCCAAGCCGCCATTCTGTCCACCTGATCCTAGTTCAGGCGGTTCTTGTGGAACTTTCCGCCCTTCATGATCGCGGACAGATGCTTGCCCTGATCGACGAGCAAGGCAAGATTTTTGAGCGGATTTCCGTCGACCACGATCAGGTCGGCGAAGGCGCCGGCCTTCAGCGTCCCGACCTTGCCGGGCATCCGCAGTACGTCCGCACCGATGAGGGTTGCGGAACGGATGATCTCGATCGGCGACATCACGGCCTGCCGGATCGTGAACTCGTTCGACTGGTCCCAGTGGAGTTCGCCGAGAAGGTCGCTGCCGTAGGCCACGGGTACGCCGTGCCGCTTGCAGATCTCGAGCGATTTCAGGCCCCCTTGGAGCACGATCTCGTTCTTCTCGAGGCTTTCGGCCGTCATGCCCCACTTCGCGGCACGTTCCTTCATCGCGTAGTAGGTCACGAGATTTGCGACGAGGAACATGTCCTTCTGCGCCATCAGCTTGGCGGCGGTATCGTCGATCAGGTTGCCGTGCTCGATGGTCCGCACGCCGAACTTGGCAGCGCGGATGATCGCTTTGGCCGAGTAGGCATGAGCGCAGACATAGCGACCGAACGCCGTCGCTTCTTCGACCGCAGCCTTGACCTCGCCGTCGGAGAACTGGAGGCTGTCTAGCGGGTCGTAGGGCGAAGCCACACCGCCGGACATCATGATTTTCACGTGGTCCGCGCCCTGGCGCATCTGCTCGCGCGCCACTTTGCGGACCTCGTCGACGCCGTCGGCGACCGCCGATTTGAACTGCAGGCCGTTGCAGCACATGCACTCGTCGCCGGAGCTGGTGCGGCGGCGCGAGTCCGAATGCCCGCCGGTCGGGCCGATCGACTGGCCGGCGATGAACAGCCGCGGGCCGACGATGTGGCCGGTCTCGATCGCCGTCTTGATCCCCCAATCGGCCCCGCCGGTGTCGCGCACGGTCGTGAACCCGCGGTTGAGCATCGCCGTCAGCCGGGTCGCGGCCCGGGCCGCGACGAGCGTCAGCGGCAGGTTTTCCATGAACCGGATGTTCACTTCCGAATGGATCGCATGCACGTGGCTGTCGATCAGGCCGGGCATCAGCGTGCGCTTGCCGCAGTCGACGCGGACTGCATCCTTGGCCTTGATGGGCTTGTCGGAAAGCTCCCTGATCTTGTCGTCCTCGACGAGAAGCTGGTAGCCGCCGCGAATCTCTCCGAACGTCGGTTCGAGCAGCGAGAAATTCGTGAATAGTGTCTGGACGCTCATGGTGGCGGGATCCTAGTGCAGCGCGTTCTTGTGGAACTTCCCGCCCTTCATGATCGCGGACAGGTGCTTACCCTGGTCCTGGAACAGGCCGAGATTCTTGAGAGGATTTCCGTTCACGACGATCAGGTCGGCGAAAGCTCCGGGCTTCAGGCAGCCAAGCTTCCCTTCCATCCGGAGGAGCTGCGCACCGATCGTCGTGGCGGACCGAATGATCTCGATCGGGGAGACGACCTGCGCACGGATCGTGAATTCCTGGGACTGCTCCGTCTGCAACTGGCCCAGAAGGTCGGTGCCGTAGGCGACGGGAACGCCGTGGCGCTTGCAGATTTCGAGCGAACGCAGCGCGCCGTCGATCACCAGATCGTTCTTGGCGAGCATGTCCGCGCTCATCCCGTATTCGGCGGCCCGCTTCTTCATCTCGAAATAGGTGACGAGGTTGGCGACGAGGAACATGCCCTTCTGCGCCATCATCTTGGCCGAGGCGTCGTCGATCAGGTTGCCGTGCTCGATCGTCCGCACGCCGGCCTTGGCGGCGCGGGTGATCGCTTCGGGCGTATAGGCGTGGGCGCAGACATAGCGGCCGAAGGCGTGCGCTTCCTCGACGGCGGCGTGGACTTCGTCCATCGAGAACTGGAGGCTGTCGAGCGGGTCGTAGGGCGACGCCACGCCGCCCGACATCATGATCTTGATCTGGTCAGCACCCTGGCGCATCTCCTCGCGCACTGCCCGGCGCACGCCCGACACGCCGTCCGCCACGCCCATCGAGAAGGCGAGGGCATTGCAGCAATGGCAGCGCGTGCCCGCATCGGTGCGACGGCGACCGTCGCTGTGGCCGCCCGTCGGACCGATCGCCTTGCCGGCAATGAACAGACGCGGACCTGGGATCAATCCCTTGTCGGTCGCTTCCTTGAGCCCCCAGTCGGCGCCGCCCGTGTCGCGAACGGTCGTGAAGCCGCGATCGAGCATGCGCTTCAGCAGATCGGCCGCGCGAGCGGTCATAAGCGTGAGGGGCACGCTCTCCATGTTGCGGATGACGACTTCGGAAAGGACCGCATGCACATGACTGTCGATCAGGCCTGGCATCAGCGTGCGCTTGCCGCAATCGACGACATCGGCGCTCTTCGACTTGATCGGCTTCGACGAGATTTCGCGGATCTTGTCGTTCTCGACGACCAGCTCGTAACCCCCCTTCAGGGAACCGACTTCGGGGTCGAGCATCTCGAAATTCTTGAAGTGGTAGAGCGTCATGGCCTTCATCGTCCCCGGTTGTCGAATGTCCAATGTCGAATGTTAACGCTCCGGTCCGCCACGTCAATCTCCGCCCGCGAGATCAGGCCTTTATCTCCTGGAGCAGGCAGGGAACCAGCAGGCCGGCAAGGATCTTGGCGTTGCGGGTCTCGGTCTCGCCGTACATGCCTTCCTCGCCGCAGAAATTGAGCGATCCGAGGCGCTTGCCGGCGTGGCGGATCGGAGAGTTGAGGATGGCGGTGATGCCGAGCGAGAAGATGAGTTCATGGTCGAAGAACGTTTCCTTCACCGCCGCGCGGTCCGGGGCCAGAAAGACCTCGCCGGATTCCATCTGCTCGTGGCTCTTGGTGATCTTCGATAGCGGCTTCTTGCCGCCGAGCGGATATGCCGATTCATTGCTCGAGTGAACGCGTTCGACGACCTGCTCCGCCTCGTTGTACTTGAGCGTCGTCAGCAGGACCCAGCCGCATGTCTCGCCTGCGATCTTCTCGACGGCCTTGTAGACGATCTGGCGGTCTGCCTTCTCGTTCGTCAGGGCGACGACCGTCGCCACATCCTGCAGCGTCAATTCGCGAAACTTCTTCGGCATGTCGTCGGCTTTCAGGGTTTGAGAGGTTGCGAGGCCCGGGTCGGCTCGGGAAGCGGGAAGTCCCCGACCTTCTCGGGGATGAGGCCGCGCGCGCGTATCCGCAGGATGAGCAGCAGGGCGACGGCAATTAGGATCTCCCTCAGCGCCGCACCCTGTACGGCCGAAAGCTCGGGCACATAGGGGATGACGAAACGCGTGGATTCGAGAAAGAAGACGACCAGTACCGCGCCGACGACGGCACCGACATTGTTGCCAAGACCACCCGAAAGAAGCGACAGCTTGATGTAGAGCGTCAGCAGCGGCGCGAACAGGTCGGGCGCGATGTAGCTGGTAAAGTGGCCGTAGAGCGCGCCCGACAGGCCGAGTGCTGCTGTACCGACGGCAAAAGCCTTCACCTTGAACATGACGACGTTCTTGCCGGCTACTTGGACGACCTGTTCGTCCTCGCGGATTCCGCGCAGCACGCGCCCGAAGGGAGAGCGCGTCAGGCGTTGCAGCAGCACGAACAGGATCGCGACGGCGACGATGACGATCGCGAGAAACTGCAGATTGAAGGCGTGCGGCCCCAGCGCCTGCCGGAACGGCCCGGGAATGCCCGAGAGGCCATCCGTCCCGTTCGCGATCCAGAGCTCGTTCGACATGATGATGCGCATCGTCTCGGCGAAACCGAGTGTGACGATGGCAAGATAGTCGCCACGGAGTCGTACCGTGATCAGCGCCACGAAGACGCCGAACAGCGACGCCACGAGCGTTCCCGCGGCGATCCCGGCGAGGATCGGCCAGCCGAACTTGAGCGTCAGGATCCCAGACGTGTAGGCGCCGACGGCGAAGAAGCCGACGAGGCCGAGGTTGATAAGGCCTGCCATGCCCCAGATCACGTTCATGCCGAGCGCCATCAACGCGTAGATCCCGGCAGTGACGCCCATCGCGACGAGGTAGTGTTCCATTCCCCGCCTCCCTAATAGGCTCTTTGGCCGAGGATGCCGCGCGGACGGAATGTCAGCACGAGGAGGATCGCGATGAAGCCGACGGCGGTGCGATAGGCCGGCGTGAGGACCAGAAGGCTCAGTTCTTCGCCTACGCCGATCACCAGCGCACCGACGACCGCACCCGGGATGCTGCCGAGCCCGCCGACGACCGCCGCCGCGAAAACGGAAAGGATCGTCCGGAAGCCGACGAGCGGATCGATGGTCGTGTCGAGCCCACTGAGCATGCCGCCGAGGCCGGCGAGCCCCATCGCGATGAACGAGACGAGTCGGGCGACCATGTCGGAATTGATCCCCTTGATCGACGCGAGCATTGGGTTGTCGGCGACGGCCCGCATTGCCTTGCCGGTGCGGGTCATCGACAGGAACGCGAACAGCATCGCCACTACGACGATGGCTATCAGCAGGTTCTCGAATTGCTGCGGGCTGACGCGCAGGCCGGAAATGACCCAGTCCCGGCGCAGCGGAAGGTCGTAGCCGCGCATCTGGTTTCCGAAGCCGAATCGCACGAAGTTCTCGAGTGCGATCGTCAGCGCGATCGATCCGATGGCGGTGGTAACGAACCCGCTCGCGCGGAGCGGGCGCAGAACGAACTCGTCCGACATCCATCCGATGATCCCGGCGACGACGAAGGCCGCTGCGAGGGCGGGGACGATCGGCAGTCCGAACGTCGTGTTCGCGATGAACCCGGCGAATGCGCCGATGGTCATGTGCGACGCGAGAGCGAAGTTCGTAAAGCGCAGGACCGCGAAAATGGCGGTCAGTCCGATGGCCGGAACGGCGAGAACCGTTCCAGCCATGAGGCCGTTGAGAATCAGTTGGAGGACTTCCATGCGCGGGCCGGTCGCTTCTCTTTCCTGGAAATGGCGGGCGGCGATCGGAATGACCGCCGCCCGCGTCCGTCAGACGAGCTTCAGGAACTCGAGCTTGCCCTTCGCCACCTTCATGTAGCGGAAGCGGCAGCCGCTGATGTCGCCGATGTCCGTGAAATCGCACGGGCCCGACGCGCCTTCGTAGTTGATCTCCTTGCCGGCCGCGATGGCCTTCAGCCCGTCGATCGCGTTGTAGACCTTTTCGCCGCTACCCTGGCTGATCTTGCGGACGTTCTCCTTCAGCGCCACGCCGCTCGCTTCCTTCGCCTTGGCGATCGTCAGGACGGTAAGGCTTGCCCAATCCGTCGCCTGTGCCTCGTAGCCGTCGATCTCCTTGACGCCGAGGCGCGCGCATGCGCTGCGGTAGGCAGTGCTTTCGACGTCCGCCGACGGCTGCCCCGTCATCACGCCTTCCGAGACTTCGGGCGGCATTGTGTCGAGCGTCGCCTGAGGGACGGCGTAGGACTGGCAGAACTTCCCGAGATTGATGTTGGCCCGGTAGAGGTCGCGAAGCAGAACGACCGTATCCGGCGCGTAGCCATTCAGATACAGGAAGTCCGGATTCGAGCGCATCGCCTGATCGATCTCAGAGCGATAGGTCGTCTTGTCCTTTTCGTAGATCACGTGCGAGACGACCGCGCCACCCTTGGCCTTGAGCAACGTGTCGAGATGTTCTTTCGTCGGCAGCGCGAACGGCGCCTGGATGCCGATGACGGCGACGCGCTTGCTGCCGAGACTTGCGACGAACTCGCCGTGCGAAGTTGCCTGCAGCTTGCTGTTCGGCTGGGTGCGGATGAGGAACCCTTGATGCGGGAGGAGGGTAATCGTATCCGCGCCGGAAACCGTCATCAGGAAGGTCTTGGACTCCCAGCAGACCGGCGCCACCGCAGCCGTGACCGCCGATGCCCAAGTCCCCAGGATGACGGGGACCTTGTTCACTTCGATCAGCTTGCGCGCTGCGCGGACGGCCGCTTCCGGGTTGGTCTGGTCGTCTTCGACGACCGTTTCGATCCGTCGGCCGAGCACGCCACCGGCCTTGTTGACCTCTTCGAAAACGGCCTGCATCGCTTTGAGCATTCGCGGGCCGTCGTTGCCCCCCGCGCCGGTAAGGGGCGTGAGGATGCCGACCCGCAGCGGCTCCGCCTGGGCGTATGCACGGACAGGCATCGTGCCGACGGCTGCCGTTGCGGCGGCCAGTTTCAGGACTTTTCTCCGGTTCAGACCCTTCATTCTTTCCTCCATCCGTTCGGATTTCCGATGAATCCCCGTTTGCGGTCTCAGGCGCCGAGAAAGATGCGCTGGATCTCGGGGTTCGCCGCAAGCACGGCGGCATCCCCGGTCCGACTGTTGCGTCCGTCGACAAGAATGTACGCCTTGCTCGAGATCGCCAAGGCCTCGCTTGCATTCTGCTCGACCATTCCGATCGAAAGTCCGTCGCGATTGATCTCGATGATCGCGTCGAACAGCTTCTCGGCCGCCAGCGGCGACAGGCCAGCCGACGGCTCGTCCAGCATCAGCACGCTCGGCTCGACCATCAGCGCCATCGCCATCGCGAGAATCTGCCGTTCGCCGCCCGAAAGCGTCCGGGCCGCGTGGCGCTGCTTTGCGCCGAGGACCGGAAAGCGCTCCATTGCCTTGACGATCCGCTTCGAAACCGCGCCGGGATCGATATAGCCTCCCATCTCGAGATTCTCGCGCACGCTCATCGACGGGAAGATGTTGTGCTCCTGCGGCACATAGGCGAGCCCGGCGTGTGCGATATCGCGCGGAAGGCGACCGGTGATGTCGTTGCCGTCGAGCAGAACCGTCCCGGCCTTTGGCCGCAGAAGGCCGGAAATCGTCTTCAACAAGGTGGATTTGCCTGCACCGTTCGGCCCAATGATGCAGACGATCTCGCCGCGTCCGACGGAAAAGTCGACGCCCTTGAGAATCTCGTCGGCTGCCCCGTATCCGGCGACGATTCCGCGTGCGGACAACTCGGCCATCAGCCGGCACTTTTCCAGCGGCGGCCCATATAGGCCTGCTGGACCTGGGCGTTGTCGGCGACTTCCTCGAATCGACCTTCGGCAAGGTGCCGGCCTTCGGCCATGACGATCACGTGGTCGCAAAGGCGCGAAATCATATCCATATGATGCTCGATGAGCAGAATGGGAAGTCCGTCGCGCGCCAGGGACGTGAGATGTTCGCCGATCTCGCGTGCCAGCGTCGGGTTGACGCCGGCGACCGGCTCGTCGAGCAGGATCATCTTGGGCTGCGCCATCAGGGCGCGACCGATTTCGAGAAGCTTCTTCTGGCCGCCGGACAGGTCCGACGCCGGATTCCGGATTACGCGCATCAGATTGAGCCGCGCTGCGATCGCCAATGCCCGATCGACAAGTTCCTTTTCGCGCGAGACGCTCACCGGCGTGCGGACGAGCGCATGCCAGATGCTTTCGCCGGGTTGATCGGCGCCATAGAGCATCAGGTTGTCGAGGACGGACATGCGCTGCAGCCCGCGCGCGATCTGGAACGTACGCACGAGCCCGGCATTGGTGATCTGGTCGGGTCGTCGGCCGGCGATGTCGGCGCCGTCGAATACGATCCGGCCGCCATCCGGCGGGATGACGCCAGAAATGCAGTTGAACAATGTCGTCTTGCCGGCGCCGTTGGGTCCGATCAGGCCGGTTATGCCCGCACCCGCAACGGAAAGGGAAACGCCGTTCAGCGCGTTGACGCCGTAGAAGCTGCGCGTGACGTTCTCGATTTCCAGCAACGCCATGGTACGACTATTTCCAACCACCCTGAGATATCGCCGAGCATTGCATGGTTCGGGCCAGCGTACTAGGGCCGCGGCACTGAATTCGTCAGCGTCCGGCGAATACGTCGGGATTGACGACATGGACCGGGCGCTTTCCAAGCGAGAAGTCGACGATGCTCTTGAGACCCGTCGATGCCATGTCGTGGAAGCACTCGTCGGTCCAGCCGAGCGCGTGCGGAGTCAGGATCACGTTCTTCATGCCCTTCAGCGGATTGTCCGCGGCGATCGGTTCGCGCTCGAACACGTCGAGCCCGGCACCGGCAATGCGTCCGGCCTGCAGTACCTCGATCAGGGCCGGCTCGTCGACGACGGGGCCGCGCGCGATATTGACGAAGAAGGACGTCGGCTTCATCCGCGCGAACTTCGCGGCGTCGACCAGATGGCGCGTCTCGTCGGTGAGAAGGCAGCAGCAGACGACAATGTCGCTTTCAGCCATCACGGTTTCGATCGGAGCAAGCGCCGCACCGAGACCTGCGATACGGGCGGCATCGCCATAGGGATCGGCGGCGATCATCCTTCGGAAGAACGGACGGGCGAGGCTCATGATCTCCTGCCCGATACCGCCGGCCCCGATCAGGCCCAGCGTGCGCGTCGTCAGGCCAACGCCCATATGGCTTGTCCGGTCGAGCCAGCGGTCTTCCCGCACGAGCTGGTCCTTGACGAACAGGCGCGACGTCAGCGCGAAAATCAGCGTCAAAGCCGCCACCGCCATCGGCCGGCGGATCGCGATCGGCGTATTGGTGAGAACGACGCCGAACTCGGTCGTCGCCGGAACATCGACGGAATCGTAGCCGACGCCGTGGCGGGCGAGGATTTTCACGCGCCGGTCGGCGCGCGACAGCGAAGCACGGGTGACCTTGGGCGAACTGATATAGATGCCGTCGTACCGGCTGGCGGTGTCGGGCGTAAGCTCCGATATCCGCTCGGGCAGATACTCCCACTCAAGATCAGGGTTCGCTTTCAGGACTTCGAGGGCAGCTCGACCGAAGCTCGGCTCGCCTCTGGCATCGAGCACGTCGCGGGAGATTCCGACTTTGAATTTCATGGCTGCTTTCTCGGCTGAGCGGCTTCGGGGTCCGTATGATAGCCGGATCGTCGGCGCCCGCCAGCCAGTTGCATCCGAACGATGTTGAGCGGGGCCGGCAAGGGTGCGAGGATCACGGACATGGACATCGTCGCGTTCAAGGCATCCGTCTCCGGCAACAGGCCGCCGGCCGGCCTTTCCCGCCCGCATCAAGCGCTCTGGCATGCGGCGAAAGGCGAGTGGGATGCGGCACACGGGCTCGTACAGATGGATGAGGGCGAGCCGGACCACGACTGGGTGCATGCGTGCCTGCACAGGATCGAGGGCGATCTCGGCAACGCCGGGTACTGGTACCGGCGTGCCGGGAAGCGGCCCGCATCCGGTCCGTTCGATGCCGAAATCATGGCGATCGCCGAAGCGCTGTTCGCCGGAGCCGTACGTTAGGCGCGCTCCGGCGTGCTGATTGCTTGGGACGAGGTTGACGTTTGCGGAACCTCCGTCGACACTGACGAATCCGCCGGGACCGGAACGGGGCAAGATGTCGGACAGGCAGCAATCGCGGCTACTCGATCCGAACTGGAGTTATGTCGGGAAAGCGACGCTCGACGAGTTCGGTGCTGCCGAATGGCAGATACTGAAGGCGCAGCGCGCGCCCTATATGGCGGAACAGCACGCCAACCAGGTCCTGCGCCTGTTGGCTGCCTCCAAGGACGATCCGACGTTCGGTTATCAGGTCAACAATTTCCGGCATTGCATCCAGTCGGCGACGATGGCGCTCGCTGACGGGCGCCCCGAGGACTATGTCGTCGCGGCACTCCTCCACGACATCGGGTTTATCGCCTGCACGCCGACGCACGGCGCGTTTTCGGCACGTCTTCTGGCGCCGTTTGTCGGCGACGATCTTGTCTGGATGCTCGAGCGGCATCAGTATTTCCAGGCGATCCATTTCCACGATCATCCGGACGTCGACCGGTTTGCGCGCGAAAAGTGGCGCGGGCATCCGCATTTCGCGATGACGGCCGAGTTCGTCGCCAAGTACGACCAGAATACGATCGATCCCGGTATCCGCGAGCTTCCGATCGAGGCGTTCGAGCCGATGGTCAAGCACGTCTTCGCGCGGCCGCCGCGGGCCATTCCCTTGCCGGACTAGGCCGGGAGAGGTCAGCGCTCGTTGCTTCGGCTTTCGTCGGAGCCGAGATGGCGCTCGAGCCGGCGAACGAGCGCCGAGATCAGCAGGATCAGAACGAGATATTCGAGCACGAGGAACGTGTATATCTCGAGCGGCCGGAAGACGGTGACGTTCAGCTCGTTTGCCTTGCGCGTCAGTTCGCCCAGTCCGATCACGGAAGCGAGCGACGACATCTTGACGATGTAGATGAACTGGTTCGCGAGCGGTGGAAGGATGCGGCGTATCGCTTGCGGAAGCACGACAAGCCGCATCTCCTGCCAAGGATGCAGGCCGAGCGCGCGTGCGGCCTCGCGTTGCCCGCGTTCGATTGACTGAATGCCTGCACGGAAGATCTCGGCTTCGAACGCGCTGTCGCACACGGCGATCGCGACAAGGCTTGCCCCGAAGACGCCGAGCTGCAGGCCCGTCAGCGTCGGCACGCCGTAGAAGACCCACAGCAGCATCACCAGGATCGGGATCGACCGGAAAATCTCGACATATCCCCGGTTGATCCAGCCGAGCGGCCGCCAGCGCGATAGCCAGCCGGCAAAGCTCGTGGCCCTCACTGGGCGGCCCGAACTCATGTCGAAAGCGGGGAAAAGCCTGGCGAAAGGTGTCCACCCCGACATGCCGAGCAGGGCCACGATCATGCCGAGCAACATCGAGACACAGAGAGTGGCAAGCGACAGAAGCACCGTCGACTGGAAGCCCTCGATCAGGAATCCGAGATTCGTCTGGCCCTGCACGGTCGAGGGCGAGATGACGTGCCAGCCCCACGTGAAGCCGCCTCCGCCACCGCAGCCGGAAAGAAGCAGCAGCGGTAACGCGGTCAGTCCGGTCGATAGGCGGTGCATTCGACCTCGACGGCAATGTCGGGATGGAAGAAGCCACTCATGTAGACGAAGCCGAGTGCGGGGCGGATGCTGCCGAAAATTTCGGCATGCGCCTTGCCGGCATCGACCCAGCGCGGCGGATCGGCGAGGTAGATGCGCGTCTTGATTACGTCCGCATAGTCCATCCCGAGTTCGCGCAGAAAGCCTCCGATTATGCCGAGGCACACTTGGGTCTGGCGATAGACGTCGCCGGGAAACTGGATGCTGCCGCTGTCGTCGGCCGGCGAGCAGAGGCTCGTCTCGATCAGGTTGCCGATCCGCACCGCGCGGGCGAACCCGCATTGCGCTTCCCAGGGGCGGTTGGTGATGAGATTGCGTCTTGCGGTCATGAAAATCCGTGCGCGTGAAAGTGCTCGCAATGGCCTGCGAAATGCAGGACAGGCTTGACCCCACGGGGGTCAAAGTCAAGACTGTCATATCGTTTTCCGGAAGGAGATTTCGCATGGATCGCCGTTCCCTGATCGCCGCCGGCCTGACCGCTCCCGCTCTCGTCCAGCTCGCGATGGGCGAGGCGCATGCGCAGGCGACGTCGCGCTCGCGCCTGCAGACGATCCAGCAGAACGGCGTGCTGCGCGCCGGCACGACGGGCGACTTCAATCCGATGAGTTTCCGCGACCCCGCGACGCGCGAGCTCGCAGGCCACCAGATTGACTGCATGAAGAAGCTGGCCGACGAGCTCGCCGTGAAGCTCGAATGGGTTCCTACGACATGGCCGACGCTCATCAACGGCCTTACCGCGAACCAGTACGACATCGTCGCCACGGGAACGTCGGTGTCCGTCGCGCGGATGAAGGCTGCCGCGTTCACCAATCCCTGGGGTATCAACGCGTTTGCGCCGCTTGTCCGCCGCGACGAGGCTGCCAGATTCACCAGTTGGGACGCGCTGAACCAGCCGAGCGTGACCGTCGCGTTCAATCTCGGCACGACGATGGAACAGTTCGCGCGCGGCGCGCTTCCGAATGCCGCGATCCGGCGTGTGGAATCGCCCGTCCGGGACTTCCAGGAACTGCTCGCAGGGCGCGTGAACGTGACGATCACGAGTCTCGTAGAAGGCTCGCATCTCCAGCGCGAATATCCGCAGTTGCAGATGATCCTCGCGGATCAGGCCCGCAACACGATTCCCCTCTGCTTCATGGTGCCGGTCGACGACCCGATCTTCCTCAATTTCATGAACAACTGGGTCATGCTGCACCAGACATCGGGATTCTTCGCCGACCTCGCCAAGCGCTGGAACCTGACGCTCTATCGCGGCTGAGGCACATTCAGGCGAATTCTAGGAAGCGCGTGAAATCGTCCGCCAGGTCCTCGACGGCCAGTTCGAGAAGTTCCTCGCCCGCCGCCTTCGTCGCGCGGGCGGAGTCCGAAATCACGCGGCCGTCCGGAAAGCGCCGACGATAGTCGGCGGCCTCGAAGTAGTTGTCACCCGAATGCTCGATAAGGTCGTTGCGGCCGTGCGACGCTGGCGGTGCGCGCTCGAACTCGGCGATGGAGGCGGGATGGGCCGCCAGCGTGAGGGCGATTTCCGATGGCGTGCCGTGGAACCCCTCGCCGGCGCCGTAGAGCGCCTTTCGCCGGGCATCCACGCGAGGCAGGTCCCACCAGCTCCGAAGCTTGCAGCGCACGCGCACGTCGGCGTCGCGCGCGGCCATCGATAGCGTCGCGTAGTATTCCTGGAATGCCGCGCGGGCAGGGGCGACATTGCCGCCATGACCGTTGATGAAGTAGATCCGCTCGAAGCCCGTACGCGCGAGCGAGGCGATATAGTCTTGGACGACCGACATCAGCGTCGAGGGGCGCAGGGAAAGCGTGCCCGGGAAATCCAGATGGAACTGGGACATTCCGATCTGGATCGTCGGCGCCACGAGGATGCCGTCGCGCTCGCCGAGACGACGGGCGATCGCTTCCGGGCATAGATGGTCGGTGCCGAGAAGCCCGTCGGGGCCGTGCTGTTCGGTCGAACCAAGCGGCACGAGGATGCCCTTCGACCGGGCGAGATAGGCCTCGATCTTCGGCCATGTCTGGAGTTCCAATCGCATCGAACGCTCCTTTGATTCTCCGACGGAGGCCGGCGTACGATGGCCGAAATGCCGCACCGAAGGTTCCCGCAATGATCCTCTATGCCGTTCCGTTGTCCAGCTATTGCGCGAAGGTCCGCCTGTGCCTCGCCCTGAAGGGGAGGACGATCGACGTCCGCGAGCCGCCCGGCGGGACTTACCGGAGCGCGGAGTACCGCGCCATCGTCCCGAGCGGAACGATTCCGGCAATCGTCGACGGCGACTTCGTGCTCGCCGAATCCGATACGATCCTCGAGTATCTGGAAGAGGTGTTTCCCGACCCGCAACTGCTGCCCGTCGATCCGAAGGCGCGCGCACGCGCGCGGCTCCTCGGTCGTCTGCACGACCTCCATCTCGAACCGCGGGTTCGCGCATTGTTTGCCGACGTACAGGCCGGGCGAATGGCCGGCGGCGCTGCGGCGGCCATCCAGGCGAAGCTGGACGCGATCGAGGCGAATCTCGATGCGGAGGGGCCGTTCGCGATCGGCTCCCGGCCAGGCCTTGCCGATTGCGCATATCCGGCGACTTTCGCGATCATCGAAGCGTTCATGCCGCTGTTC
The DNA here is from genome assembly GCA_016794005.1 of Rhodospirillales bacterium. Lineage (GTDB taxonomy): Bacteria > Pseudomonadota > Alphaproteobacteria > CACIAM-22H2 > CACIAM-22H2 > Tagaea. The sequence goes on along the minus strand of JAEUKY010000207.1, from coordinate 23,064 downwards.
GACTGGAAGCCGGACTTCGGACGGCGGACGTTGCGCTGGCAGGCGGCATCAAGGGCCCATCCGGCCTTCGAGACGGTCATTGGGCCCTATCGGGCCACGGTTGCCGAATGGATACGGGCAAGGCGCTCGCCAAACTGACGGAGCGGGACGGAGACAAGGGGGACAATCGCAGGGCAAACGATACTTGAAGCCTCCGGTGACGGGCGAATAGCATGGCAACCCGGTTCCACCGACGATCCAAGCCACCCGACGCGGCCGGAGGCCAATCCGATGAAGACGCTGCACGAGATCGTGAAATCCCACGACGCGATCCACCGCCGTACGCTGCTGTCGAGCGCGGCGGCACTTGCCGCCTCGGCCGTCGTCGGCCAAGCCGCATTTGCGCAGACGCCGCGCCGCGGCGGCCGGCTCGTCGTGGCGGCCGATTCCGAACCGCGCAACATCAATCCGGCGATCGTCGCGTCGAACGGCGTCTTCCACGTTTCTTCGAAAATTGTCGAGCCGCTGGCCGAAGCGGCGTTCGGAACGCCCGACGGACTGGCGCCGCGACTGGCCCTATCCTGGGCCGGATCGGCCGACGGCCTTTCGGCCACCTTCCGCCTGCGTCCGAACGTGACCTGGCACGACGGAAAGCCGTTCACATCGGCGGACGTCGCGTTCTCCGCCCTCGAAATCTGGAAGAAACTCCAGAATCTCGGCCGGGTCGTCTTCAAGGACCTCGCCGCTGTCGACACGCCGGATCTGCTGACGGCGGTGTTCCGCTTTTCCCGGCCGACGCCGTTCCAGCTGATCCGCAACGCGCTGCCGGCGCTGACGGCCGTCGTGCCAAAGCACGTCTACGAAGGGACGGATATCGGGGCCAACCGCGCGAATGCCGCGCCCGTCGGAACCGGGCCGTTCCGTTTTGCCGAAACGAAGCCCGGCGAGTACACGCGCCTAGTCCGCAACCCGGCTTACTGGGCGGCGGGACAGCCGCATCTCGACGAAATCGTGTTCCGCGTACTGCCCGACCGGGCCGCAGCCGCCGGAGCACTCGAAGCCGGCGAGGTCCATCTCGCGGCATTCTCGCAGGTGCCGCTCGCGGACCTGCCTCGTATCGGCTCGGTGCGTGGCCTGTCGGTCGTCACGAAGGGTTACGAGGCGCTGACCTACCAGTTGATCGTCGAAATCAACCATCGGCGGCCCGAGCTTGCGGACGTGCGCGTGCGCCGTGCGATCGCGCACGCGATCGACCGGGATTTCGTCGTGAAAACGGTCTTCCTCGGCTATGCGACCGCTTCCGACAGTCCGGTCCCGAAATACGACGGGCAGTTCCACGCGCCCGGTTTGAATGCGCCGGGCTTCGACGTCGCGCGCGCCAACGCGCTGCTCGACGAAGCGGGCTACCGGCGTGCCGCAGGGGGTACGCGTTTCAAGCTGCGCCTGCTGCCGGCACCGTTCTTCAACGAGACACGGCAGTTCGGCGCGTACCTGCGCCAGGCGCTCGCTGCGATCGGGATCGAAGCCGAACTCGTCAACAACGACGCGGCGGCGCATCTGAAGGCCGTCTATACCGATCACGCTTTCGATCTCTCCGTCGGTTCCCCGGTCTACCGGGGTGATCCCGCGATTTCGACGACGATCCTCGCGCAAGGCGGCCTGCCGGCCGGTGTTCCATTCGCGAACCAGGGCGGATACCAGTCCGCCGAGATGGATGCGCTGATCGCGCGGGCGGCCGGTATGCTCGACGAGAAGGCCCGCACGGGCCTCTATCACGAGTTCCAGCGCAAGGTTCTCGCGGACGTTCCGTTCGTCAATGTCGCGGAATGGGGCTTCACGTCCGTCGCGAGCAGCCGGCTGCGGAACGTCGATACCAACCCGCGCTGGGCCGTCTCGAACTGGGCCGACGTTTGGCTCGACGCCTGATGCGTGGGGCGCGGCTGGTTTCGCGGCGGCTGCTCGGTGTCGTCCCGGTTCTAGCGATCGTTATCGTCGGCACTTTCTTCCTTCTGGAAGCCTCGAGTGGCGATGCCGTCGACGCGTACCTCGTCTCGACGGGCGGCGACCGGGGGCTTGCCGATCAGCTCCGCCGCGACTGGGGACTGGATCGGAGTGCTTGGGCGCGGCTGGCGCTGTTCGTCTCTTCCCTGGCGCGTTTCGATCTCGGATGGTCCGTGGCGTTCTCGCGCCCCGTCGTCGAGGTGGTTCTGGAACGCCTGCCCAACACGCTGCTTCTGATGGGAACGGCGATCGCGCTTGCCTTCGGTGCCGGATCGATACTGGGCATCGTTGCCGCGAACCGCCCCGGAAGCGCGGTCGACCGCGCACTGTCGCTCGGATCGCTGGCGATCTATGCCATCCCGGGATTCTGGCTCGGGCTCGTGCTGATCGTCGTGTTCGCCGTCCAGCTTCGGCTGCTGCCCAGCGGCGGGATCGAAACGATCGCGTCCGGCAAGCAGGGGCTGGAACGGGCCGGCGATATCGCGCGCCATCTCGTGCTGCCGGTCGCGGCCCTCGGCATGGTTTATCTTGCGCTGTATCTGCGGATGATGCGCGCCGGAATGATCGAGACGTGGCGGCACGATTTCGTGCGCGCCGCCTTGGCGCGCGGTCTGCCGCGCCGGCAGGTCGTCTGGCGGCACATCGCGCGGAACGCATTGCTGCCGCTGGTCACGATGCTGGGGCTGCAGGCGGCGTCGATGCTCGGCGGAAGCGTGGTCATCGAAAGCGTGTTCGCGGTACCCGGTCTCGGCAGGCTGGCGCACGAGGCGGTGGCGCAGCGCGACACGCCGCTGCTGCTCGGCGTGATCCTCGTCGGTGCCGTCGTCGTGATCGCGGCGAATCTGGCTGTCGACCTGCTCTACGCCTGGCTCGATCCGCGCGTCGGCGCAGGGCCGGAGACGGCGGCGTGAGCGCGCTGCGCCGCTTCGCGGGATCGCCGGATGGCGTGGTCGGCGCCGGACTGCTGCTTTCTTTCGCGATCGTCGCGGTTTTTGCGCCGGTCGCTTACCCGGAGGATCCGCTCTCGATCGTCGGCGGCCCGCTGGTGCGTCCGTTCGTCGACTGGTCCACGCCGCTCGGGACCGACCGTCTGGGGCGCGACCTGCTGGCGGGGTTGCTGCATGGCGCTCGTACATCGATGCTGGTCGGGCTGTTTGCGGCCCTCGTCGCGATCCTGCTTGGCGCCGCCGTCGGCGTCGCCGCCGGCCTTTCGGGCGGGTGGATCGACGAGAGCCTGATGCGGATCACGGAAGCGTTCCAGACGGTCCCGGGATTCCTGCTGGCGCTCGCCTTCATCAGCGTCGTCGGCCCTTCGCTGCCGATGGTCGTGTTCGCGATCGCGCTTGGCGCCTGGACGGGACCGGCGCGCGTCGTGCGGGCGGAAGTGCTGTCGATCCGGGAGCGCGACTTCGTCGCGGCTGCCCGCGTGATCGGCATGCATCCGGTCGAGATCGCGTGGCGCGAAGTCCTGCCGCATGCGCTTCCGCCGGTCGTGTCGCTCGCCTCCGTTATCGTCGCAGGCGCGATCCTCACCGAAGCCGCGTTGTCTTTCCTCGGCCTTGGCGACCCGAACCGGGTGACGTGGGGCGGCCTGATCGCGGAAGGCCGCACCGTCCTGCGCAGCGCGCCGTACCTTTCCATCGTTCCCGGACTGGCGCTGCTTTCGACGGTGCTTGCTGTGCATCTGACCGGCGAGGGAATCGTTGCGGCGCTCGCCGGACGGCGATCTTTCCAATGACGGCGGAGGTGCTCGTCCGCCTGGCGGGTGCCGGCGTGCGCTATTCGGCCGGCTTGCCAGCCGCGATCGCCGGCGTGTCGCTATCGCTGGCGCGCGGCGAGAGGCTCGCTGTGATCGGCGAGAGCGGGTCCGGCAAGACGACGCTCGCGCTGGCGATGGCCGGATTGCTTCCGGCCGGTTCGACGGTCGAAGGGCGGATCGAGTGGCCGGCATTCGGCGGTGCGCCGAAGCCGGGACGTGATGTCGGCTACGTCTTTCAGGACCCCTCGGGAAGTCTAGATCCGGTCATGCGGGTTGGCGACCAGCTCGCCGAGGTCGCCGCCGCCCACGGCGACGCAGATCCGCACGTGAATGCCGTCGAGCTGATCGCTCAGGTCGAGTTGCCGGACCCCGTCCGGACCGCGCGCGCCTATCCGCACGAGCTGTCCGGCGGACAGCGCCAGCGGATCGCGCTTGCCTTGGCGTTGGCCGGGCGGCCGTCGATGCTGATCGCCGACGAAGCGACAAGCGCGCTCGATCCGGTGGTCCAGAAGAAGCTCGCCGAGCTCGTCGTCAGGCTCTGCCGCACGAACGGTCTCACGCTGGTGTTCGTGACGCACGACATCGCGTTGGCCGCCGGTCTCGGGACGCGGATCGCGGTCGTCTATTCGGCGCGGCTGGCCGAAACCGGGCCGGCCGAGCGGGTCCTTTCCGATCCGGCGCATCCCTACACGAAGGCGCTGCTCGAGAGCCATCTCGGGCGCGACGTGCCGCGCGGCGCCCGCGTGCACGCGATCGAAGGACAGCCGCCCGACCCGGCACTCGCGCTGCCCGGTTGCCGCTTTGCGCTGCGCTGCCGGCACGCGGTCGCGACCTGCAATCGGTCCGAGCCAGGATGGGCAGGCGCACGCGACGATGGCGCCGCCTGCATCCTGCCTGCGGGAATGCTCCGATGAGCGCCCCATCGATCCTCACGGCGCGAGGCTTGACGAAGACCTATCGCACCGGCGGGCGGATCGTGCCGGCGCTCGACGGCGTGGACATCGACCTTGCGGCTGGCGAGACGCTTGCGGTCGTCGGCGCGTCCGGCAGCGGCAAATCGACGCTTGCCCGCGCGATCCTGCGCCTCGTCGAACTCGACGCGGGAACGATCCATGTCGGAGGAAGGGATTTCCGTCGGTTGGCCGGCGCCGAACTCCGCGCGGAGCGACGCCGCATCCAGATGGTGTTCCAGGATCCCGCACTGGCACTCAATCCGCGAGGAACCGTCCGGAGCGTCGTTGCCGATCCGTTGCGCGTGCATTCGCTCGTCGAGGCGGGCGGGCAGGCGGATGCGGTCGCGGCGCTGCTCGACCGCGTCGGGCTTCCGTACGCGTTCGCGGATCGCCCGGTCCACGGCATTTCCGGCGGCCAGCGCCAGCGCGTGGCCATTGCGCGTGCGCTGGCAACGAAGCCTTCGATTCTCGTGCTGGACGAACCGGTGTCGGCGCTCGACGTTTCGGTTCGCGGACAGATCCTCAACCTTCTGCTCGATCTTCAGCGGAAAGAACGCATCGCGTACCTTTTCATCTCGCACGACATGGGAGTCGTGCGGGCGGTTGCCGACAGGGTCGTCGTCATGTCGCGCGGCCGCATCGTCGAAAACGGATCTGCCGATGCGGTTTTCCGGTCGCCGCGTTCGCCCGAGTGCCGGGAGCTCCTCGACGCCGTACCCGCGCTGCCGGGTCGGTGAACTTCAGGGATTGCGCAGCGGGACGCCGATATAGGCGCCGAATTCCGAAACGAAATCGCACGAAACGCAGGCATGCACGCGGCCCTGCCGGTCGTCGAACGTGGCCGCCGCGCCGATCGGAAACACGGGCTGATGCCACACGCCCGGATCGATATGGACGCCGAACGTTCCGTCGAAATGGAAGGCGACGAAATCCTCGGCCTTCACGTCGTCGCCGGGCTTTGCGAGCAGGGCGACGAACGGCGCGCCTGCGCGCGGGAAGAAGATCTGGCCGCCGTCGGGGTGGTAGTTCGCCTCGTGCGTGAACAGCCGCGTGGGATCGGCGGGCGCCACGTCCTCGCGCGCCGTCGCCGGATCGTCGAACCAGCCGGTGATGTAGCCGCGCCCGACCGCATGGTTGACCGCGTGCTGGACCTGCCCGCGCCGGACCATCTCGAACGTATCCTCGACCACGCCGCCTTCGTTGCCCGTACCGTCGACGATCGGCCGCCAGCCGGGCTGCGGCCATGTTACGATGGTCACTTTGCCGGTCGCGAAGCGCTCGACCAAGCTGCCGTAACCCTCGAGGCTTGCCGCCGTCGCCTTGACGAGCGGGGCATCGACGATACGTGCTTCGCCGCGCGCGATCGACGGCATCGCCGCAAGATCGATTCCCGTGAAATTCGAGAAGGCAACTTCGTTCGGCATCGGCTGCTCCTGCATGAAGATGCAAGTCTGTGGCAATTCCGCCGGCCGGGCAAGATTCCGGATCAGAAGGAAATGTCGTCGATGATCGCGTCGATGCCGGCCTTGGCGCATTCGGCGTCGGCGGCACCGCCCGGGGCACCCGAGACGCCGATGCCGCCGAAAATCGATCCGGCGCCTTCGATCAGCAGGCCGCCGCCGACCGCGACGATCCGGGGGAATTGCCGCAGGCCAGCCATCTCGCCGCCGGCGGTCAGCTGCGCAAGGGCGAGCGTGTCCTGCCTCAGCGTCAGGGCGGTCCATGCCTTGTCGGTCGCGGCGGCGACGGTGTGGGGTCCCGCGAAACGGTCGCGCAGAAAGACCTGCGTGTTGCCGCCGCGGTCGACGATCGCGACGGCGACCTGATAGCCGCGCGCCCGGCAGGCGTTCAGCGCCGCCTGCGAGGCTTTCAGCGCCGTTTCCGGTGTCAGCGAGCGGGTCGCGAACGTCGCGTCCTGCGCGTACGCACCTGTCGAAACAAGGGCGGCGAGCGCGAGGATTTTCGCGTACTGGATTGCCGACATTGCGAACTCCGGTCCGTTGAGCGACGCTGGCGGCCGGCAGGATAACAGAGGCGCCAGAAGCATGCCGATCCCTTTTCGAGGATCAACGGGGAGACTTCGACCGGCACCCGAGAACTTCCTGGGTCCCGAAGCGATCCGGGATGTCGCACGCGGCCGGCGAGATGTGCTGCGTGCGGGCTTTCTTGCCGCACTTGCCGGCTTGGCCGGTGGCGCCAATGCCCAGGCGCGGGCCGGCGACCCGGATATCCTCGAGCCGCCGCCGTGGAGCCGTACGCTCGGCCAGCCAGTCGCTGCCACGCCTTACGGAATGCCGTCGCGGCACGAGCGCAATCTGGTCCGGCGCCAGAGCCCGGGCCTGACGCAGGTCGGCGAGTCCAGCGTGTCGTTCACGCCGCTGCAGGGCGGGTTCGGCATCGTGACGCCCTCCGGCCTGCATTTCGAGCGCCACCATCAGGGCTGGCACGACATCGATCCGGCGCGCCACCGGCTGATGGTCAACGGATCGGCGCCCGGCATGGTGCGCAGGCCGAAGGTCTACACGATGGACGACCTGATGCGCCTGCCGTCTGTCTCGCGCATGCTTTTCCTCGAATGCGGCGCCAACACGGGCATGGAGTGGGGCGGAACCGCCGTCCCCACCGTCCAGTACACCCACGGGATGCTGTCGTGCAGCGAGTTCACGGGCGTACCGCTGCGCGCCCTGCTCGAAGACTGCGGTGCGGATCTCAAGCGCGGGCGTTTCGTACTGGCCGAGGGAGCGGACGGTTCGTCGCTGACGCGCACGATCCCGATCGACCTAGTCCTGTCGGGCGAGGTTCTGGTCGCGTACGGTCAGAACGGCGAGATGCTGCGTCCGGAGAACGGCTATCCGCTGCGCCTCGTCGTTCCCGGCGTGCAGGGCGTGTCTTGGGTGAAGTGGCTGCGCCGGATCGAGCTGGGCGACCGGCCCTACGGCTCCAAGGACGAGACGACCCTCTATTCCGACCTGATGCCGGACGGCAGCCTGCGGCAGTACACGTCGGTGCAGGAGTGCAAGTCGGTGATCGCGACCCCGTCGGGCGGGCAACGCCTGATCGACAGGGGCTTCTTCAACATCACCGGGCTTGCGTGGTCCGGGCGCGGCCGTATCCGGCGGGTCGACGTGTCGGTCGATGGCGGGCGCAACTGGCAAGCGGCCACGCTGCAGACACCCGTGCTGTCGAAATGCCTGACGCGCTTCGGGCTGCCGTGGGTCTGGAACGGCGAGCCGGCGATCCTCCAGTCGCGCGCGGTGGACGAAACCGGGTACGTCCAGCCGACCTATGCGCAGCTGCGCGCGGTGCGCGGAACCCGGTCCGTCTACCACAACAACGCGATCCAGTCCTGGCAGGTCGCGGCGGACGGGGAGGTGGCGAATGTCCAGGTGGACTGAGGCGCTTGCCTGCGCGCTCGCGCTTGTCGCCGTCGACGCCGCGGCCTTCGACCGGTTTCCCGGCGTCGGCCGCGCCGCGACGCCGGCCGAGATCGCCGCGTGGGACATCGACGTGCGCCCCGATTTCCTCGGTCTGCCGAAGGGCGGCGGGAGCGCCGCGCGCGGGCAGGATATCTGGGATGCGAAGTGCGCCGCCTGCCACGGCACGTTCGGCGAGAGCAACCGGGTCTTCCCGCCGCTGGTCGGCGGCACGACGACGGCCGGTATGGCGAGCGGGCGGGTCGAGAACCTGAAGCGCCCCGATTATCCGCACCGCACGACGATGATGAAGGTGCCGACGGTCTCGACCCTGTTCGACTATATCCGCCGGGCGATGCCTTGGGACGCGCCCAAGAGCCTGACGGTCGACGAGGTCTATGCGGTGCTCGCCTATATGCTGAACCTGGCCGACGTCGTTCCGGAGGGCTTCGTGCTCGACGACAGGTCGATCCGGCAGGTGCAGGCCCGCATGCCGAACCGCGAAGGCATGACGACCGGCCATGCCCTCTGGTTCGGAGCGGGCTTCGGCAAGCCGCCGCCGGCCGACACCGCCAACACGGCATGCATGACCGACTGCCGCGAACCGGCAACGCCGGTCTCGACGATCCCCGCGTCGGCGAAGGGATCCTATGGCGATCTTGCGCGACAGCATCGCGGGATCGGGCCGGTCCGCGGGGTCGAAACCCCGCCGTGACGTGGGCGCAAAAAGATTGCTAGAATGGACATCTTCGATCTGGAAGGAATTCGGAACATGGACATTCATCAGACGCGGCGGCGCCGGGTCCTGCAGACCGGCGGCGGTTTCGGATTGATGGCGGCGCTTTCGGCGGCCGGCTTCGTCGTGCCGAAGGCGGCGCTCGCGGAATGGAACAAGGCCGCCTTCGAAGGCAAGACCGTCGCCGACGCGATGAAGGCGCTTGGCGCCACGTCGCCGGCGGCGAGCGGCGAGGTGCAGATCATCGCCTCCGACATCGCCGAGAACGGGGCCGTCGTGCCGATCCAGGTGGTCAGCCGGCTGGCCGGCACGCAGCAGATCGCCGTCTTCGTCGAGAAGAACCCGAACGTGCTGGCGGCCGTCTTCGACGTCGGGCCCGATCTGGCGCCCGACTTCACCACCCGCGTCAAGATGGCGGAATCCTCGAACATCGTCGTGCTGGTGAAGTCGGCCGGCGGGTTCGCGACGGCGACAAAGGAGATCAAGGTGACGCTCGGCGGCTGCGGCGGCTGAAGTCCAACACGGTACCGGGAGAACGACATGGCAAATCCGATGCGCATCCGCGCCGCCGTCAAGGACGGCATCACCGAGGTCCGCGTGCTGATGAACCACGAGATGGAAACCGGCCAGCGCCGCGACGCGGCGGGAGCCCTGGTTCCGGCCTGGTTCATCACCGAGGTCACGGCGACGCTCAACGGCAGGAAGGTGATGCAGACCCAGTGGGGTCCGTCGATCGCCAAGAACCCGTACTTCGCCTTCAAGGTGAAGGGCGGCGCCGCCGGCGAGAAGGTCAGCGTGACGTGGGTCGACAACAAGGGCGACACGCGAACCGACGAAGCGACGATCGCCGGCTAGCGGGGAGAGATCCAGATGGGCAATGCCTTCCGGAACGCGGCCTTCGCCGCCGTCGTCTGCTTCGCCCCCTTCGGCGCCGTGGCGCAGGAGCGCGACAGGACCGCCGAAGGCATCGAGGCTTATCGCGAAGCGCTGAAGGACGGAAATCCGGCCGAGCTCTTCGAGGCGATGGGCGAGGAGCTCTGGAAGAAGAAGGCGGGCCCCAAGAACGCCTCGCTCGAACAATGCGATCTCGGTCTCGGGCCGGGCGTGGTGGCGGGCGCCTTCGCGCAGATGCCGCGCTATTTCCCCGACACCGGGAAGGTCCAGGACGTCGAATCCCGCCTGCTGACCTGCATGTCGGCGCTGCAGGGCATCGACACGCGCGAGCATGTCGAGGCGCGCTTCAACACGCCGAAGAAGAACGAACTGGTGGCGCTCGCGACCTTCATCTCGGGCGAGTCGAAGGGCAAGCCGGTCAAGGTCTCCCTCGCGCATGCGATGGAGCGCAAGATGTTCGAGCTCGGCAAGCGCATGTTCTATTTCCAGGCGGGCCCGCACGACTTTTCCTGCGCCACCTGCCACGGGCAGGAAGGCAAGCGCATCCGCCTGCAGGACCTGCCGTACATCCCGTCGAAGGAAGGTGCGGCCGCCGGCTGGACGAGCTGGCCCGCCTATCGCGTCAGCTCCGGGCAGATGTGGTCGATGCAGTGGCGCATCAACGACTGCATGCGCCAGCAGCGGTTCCCCGAGCCGGTCTACGCGTCGGACATGACGGTGGCGCTGTCGCTGTACATGGCGGCCACGTCGAACGGCGCCATCGTGGCCACGCCCGGGATCAAGCGGTAGGGAGGCGGACATGAAGAACGCGAACATCGCCGCCATCCTCGTCGCGAGCGCCGCCCTTCTGGGCTGCGCGTCCATGCAGTCGGCCGGCTGGGGCAGTGCCGCCGACGACGCGAGTTTCGCCGAGATGATCCGGACCGGCTTCAAGGCGGCCGGGCCGGTCACGCTCGAGCGGCTGAAGCAGGACGAGACGCAGGCGTTCTGCTCCGATCCGGTCGCGTCGCAGTCGGCCGCGAGCGTCAAGAAGGCCGAGGCGATCGAGGCCGCCAATCTCGCGACGGTCAAGTTCCCGGCCGACGGCAAGTGGCTCGGCGACTGGCGTGCGGGCGAGCGCGTCGCGCAGAGCGGGCGCGGCCTCACGTGGACCGACGCGCCCAACCAGGCGAACGGCGGCAACTGCTACAACTGCCACCAGATCTCGGCGGCGGAAATCTCGTTCGGCACGATCGGACCCAGTCTTTACCAGTACGGCAAGCTCCGGGGGAACTCGGACGAGGTCGTGCGCTCGACCTGGACGAAGATCTACAATTCGAAGGCCCTCAACGCGTGCTCGAACATGCCGCGCGCCGGCCACATGGGCATCATCAGGGAAAAGGACATCCAGGACCTGATGGCGCTGCTGCTGAGCCCGGACTCGCCCGTCAACAAGTGATCGCCGCATGGACCGCCGCGAATTCCTGAACGTCGTCGCGGCGGGTGCGGCGGCGGGCTTCGCGTTTCCGGCGCGCGAGGCGGCGGCGCAGCAGCAGGCCGCGGACATCTACGACGCGCCCGCGTTCGGCAACGCGTCGCTGCTGCATTTCACCGATTGCCACGCGCAGCTGCTGCCGGTGCATTTCCGCGAGCCGAGCGTCAATCTCGGCGTGGGAGACATGCGCGGGAAGCCGCCGCATCTGGTCGGCGACGCGCTGCTGCGCCATTACGGGCTTGCCGGCGGATCGCGCGCGGCCTTCGCGTTCTCGCACGTGGATTTCGAGAGGCTCGCGCCGGTCTACGGAAAGGTGGGCGGCTTCGCGCATCTGGCCACGCTGGTGAAGCGCGTGCGCGCGTCGCGGCCGGGTTCGCTGCTGCTCGACGGCGGGGACACCTGGCAGGGATCGGCGACGGCGCTGTGGTCGAAGGGCCAGGACATGGCCGACGCGGCGAAGCTGCTGGGCGTCGACGTCATGACGCTGCACTGGGAATGCACGCTCGGCCAGGAGCGGGTGACCGAGATCGCCGAGAAGGATTTCGCGGGGAAGATCGAGATCCTGGCGCAGAACATCAGGACGGCGGATTTCGGCGACCCGGTGTTCGAACCATTCACACTGCGAACGATAAACGGCGTGCGGATCGCGATCGTCGGGCAGGCGTTCCCCTATACGCCGATCGCCAATCCCCGCTACCTGATGCAGGACTGGACGTTCGGCATCCGGGAAGAGAGCCTGCAGGCCGCGGTCGACGCCGCCCGCGCTGCCGGCGCACGCGCCGTGGTGCTGCTGTCGCACAACGGCATGGACGTGGACCTGAAGCTGGCGGGCCGCGTGCGCGGCATCGACGCGATCCTCGGCGGCCACACGCACGACGGTGTTCCGGTTCCCGTCGTCGTCGACAATCCCGGCGGCAGGACGCTGGTCACCAACGCCGGCTCGAACGGCAAGTTCCTGGGCGTGCTCGATCTCGACGTGGGGGCGGGCGGCGTGCGCGACTTCCGCTACCGGCTGCTGCCGGTCTTCGCCGGCCTGCTGCCGGCCGATCCGGAAATGGACGCGCACATCGCGAAGGTGCGGGCCCCGCATCTGGCGAAACTCGGCGAGAAGCTTGCGGTCAGCGAGGGGCTGCTCTACCGGCGCGGCAACTTCAACGGCACGTTCGACCAGCTGATCCTCGACGCGCTGATGGCCGAGAAGGATGCAGAGATCGCGTTTTCGCCCGGCTTCCGCTGGGGCACCACGGTTCTCCCCGGCGAAGCGATCACGATGGAACACGTGCTCGACCAGACGGCGATCACGTACCCGTACGTCACGTTCGCGGAGATGACCGGCGAACAGATCCGCCTCGTCCTCGAAGACGTCGGCGACAACCTGTTCAATCCCGATCCCTACATGCAGCAGGGCGGGGACATGGTCCGCGTCGGTGGGCTTGCGTATCGCTGCGACCCGACCGCCGCGATGGGCCGGCGCATCGGCGACATGACGCTGCGCGGCCGGCCGCTCGAAGCGTCGAAGACGTACAAGGTCGCCGGCTGGGCGCCGGTCGCCGAAGCCGCGCGCGATGCCGGCGGCGAGCCGATCTGGGATCTCGTCGCGCGCCACCTTCGTCGGCGCAAGACGGTCGCACCGCCGAAGCTGAATTTGCCGACCTTGTCGGGCGTCGAGGGCAATCCCGGGATTGCGCCCTGAAGGACAGGGGGCGCAGGATTTGCTGCAACCGGCATGCAACGGTTGCAGCATAAGCCCTTGAAGCGCTTTCGATGTTACGCAACATCGAAAAACCGGTTTCGTTTCATATTCACTTGTCAAAGAGCACGTCTCGACCGTGGAGAAGTGTGCCAGAACACGGTCCGCGAGTAAAGAAAATAAACCTACTACGATCGCAGTACCAAGGCGCTTGACGCCGGCGCGCGCTTCCTAGATATTCAACCATATGGTTGAACAACAAGCCTCGCAGCTCGACGCGGTCTTCAAGGCGGTCGCCGATCCCACCAGGCGGGCGATCCTCGCGCGGCTGGCGTCCGCCGACGCCCGCGTCACCGACATCGCGAAGGATTTCCCGATGTCGCTCAACGCCGTCTCCAAGCATCTGCGCGTCCTCGAAGGGGCGGCGCTGGTGCGGCGGACGGTCGTGGGGCGCGAACACGTGCTTGCCCTCGACGCATCCGCGATGGCCGAGGCGGCGCGCTGGATGGACCACTACCGGCGCTTCTGGGAAGAACGTCTGGCCGCCCTCGACGCATTGATGACCGAACGCACGAAGAAAGGACGAAAGAAATGATCGACGTCGCCCCCGCAATCATGGTCCGCCGCGAGATCAAGGCGCCGGCCGCCGACCTGTTCGACGCCTGGCTCGATCCCGAGCTTCTGGCGCAGTGGATGCGCCCCGGCGATTTCGCACCCGCGCGCGTGAAGAACGATCCGCGCGTGGGCGGTTCGTTCGAGATCAGCATGCAGAGTGCGTGCGGCGACGGCATCCTGCACACGGGCGTCTACCGCAAGATCGACCGGCCGCGCGTGCTGGTCTTCACGTGGATCTCCGTCCACACGCAGGAACGCGAAACGCTGGTGACCGTGACGTTCAATCGGCGCGGCCCGTCGGCGACCGAGATCGTCATCACGCACGAGATGCTGCCGACGGCCGACGCGGCGTCCAAGCATGCCGGCGGCTGGGGTTCGCTGCTGGAGAAGCTCGCCGGCCTGAAGGGTTAGCGCAGAACGACGACGCGCCCGGGATCGACGGTCACGCCGACCTGCGACCCGGGTGCGAAGACCGGCGCCTCGCGGTGGTGGACCGTGTCCACGACGATCCGATGGGGCCCCAGCGCCACGGCATAGCGGATCGTGCCGCCGAGGAATTCGCGATGCAGGATCCGGCCTGCACCGCCGCCGGCGGCAAGCGATACGTCCTGCGGCCGGAACGACAGGCATGCGGGTCCGGCCGCACCGGAAACGCCGTCGAGCGCGAAGCCCTCCGCCGCGAACCGGCCGCCGGCCGCGAGCGAGCCTTCGATCATGTTCGCGGTCCCCAGGAAGGCCGCGACGAAGCGGTTGGCGGGCCGGTCGTAGAGATCGATGGGTGCGCCGATCTGCTGGATCTTCCCGCCGTCGAGCACGGCGATGCGGTCGGCGACGGCGTTCGCCTCTTCCTGGTCGTGCGTGACGTAGATCGTCGTCAGGCCCAGCTTGCGCTGGAGTGCGGCGATCTCCTGGCGCATCTCCACGCGCAGCTTGGCGTCGAGGTTGGAAAGTGGTTCGTCGAGCAAAAGCACCTCGGGCTCGATCACCAGCGTGCGCGCCAGCGCCACGCGCTGCTGCTGGCCGCCGGAAAGCTGTGCCGGCCGCCGGTCGGCCAGATGCGAAAGCCCGACGAGGTCGAGGCCCGCGCGCACCTTCGCCGCGATGTCGGCGCGCGCCATGCCTCGCTGTTCCAGCCCGAAGGCGACGTTGCCGGCCACGGTCATGTGCGGCCACAGCGCGTAGCTCTGGAAGACCATGCCCACGTTGCGCTTCCACGGCGGGACCGACGTCACGTCGCGATCGCCGACCCGGATCGTGCCGGCGGTCGGGATGCCGAAGCCCGCCACGAGGCGCAGCAGCGTCGTCTTGCCCGAGCCGGACGGGCCGAGGAAGGCGAAGAATTCACCCTTCGCGACGTCGAGGGAAACGGCGTCGAGGATCGGCGCGCCGCCGTAGTCGAAGGAAACCCGGTCGATCGAAACGCCTGTCATATCGCCATTCCGTTGCGTGTGCGCTTGGCGCGGTCCTGTTCGGCCACGCGGTAGGAAAGCCATGTCGCGACCGCGACCACGACCACGGCGACGACGCCGAGCGCCGCACCCGGCCCGCGGCCAGCGGGCGACTGCATGTAGACGTAGATCCCATACGAGAGCGGCGCGGTCGCGTCGCGCGTGACCAGCAGCAGCGTGGCCGAAAGTTCGACCGCGGCCGTCGCGAAGCTGGTGACGAAGCCTGCGAGGATGCCGCCGGCCATCAGCGGCACCACGATGCGCGTCAGCGTCGACGCCTTCGAGGCGCCCAGGTTCTCGGCGGCCTCCTCCAGGCTGTGGTGCAGCTGCTGGAGGGCGGCCGTGCAAGAACGCAGCGCGTAGGGAAGCCGGCGCACCGAATAGGCGATCGCCAGCATCAGCCAGAAGGTCGCCAGCGACCCGCCGCCGAACGGCAGTTCGACCGAAAAATACGTGCGCAGGATGCCGATGCCGAGCACCAGGCCGGGAACCGCGACCGCCGCCATCGCGACCTGGTCGAGTATGTTGCGCCCGGGCAGGCCCGTGCGCATCGCGATATAGGCGATCATCGTGCCGAGCACGACGTCGATCAGGGCCGCGATCCCGCAATAGAGCACCGTGTTGGCCATGAAGCCGCCGGCGTCGCGGAAGATCGTCGAGTAGTGCGCCAGCGTGAACGCGTCGGGAAGCACGCTGAACGACCAGATCGTGCCGAACGACAGCAGCAGGATGCCGATATGCGGGCTGAGTGCGAGCAGCAGCGCGAAAGCGACGAAGCCGTAGGCGGCGACGGATTCGGCGCGGCCGAGATCGCGCTTGGCGAGCCCGCCGCCGCCGCGCTGCTGGGTGGCGAAATCGCGGTTGCGCAGCGACAGCATCGACAGCCACACCGCCACGACCGACAGCACGACGAGGATCGTCGAGATCACGTAGCCCATCGGGTCGGCGAGGCCGACCGACGTGACGCGCAGATAGGCCTGCGGCGCCAGCATGTTCGTGACGTTGAGCAGCAGCGGCGTGGCGAGGTCGTCGAACACCTTGGCGAAGACGAGGGCGGCCCCGGCGATGTAGCCCGGCATGGCGAGCGGGAAGACGATCCGCGAGAACAGCCGCCAGCCCGAAGCGCCCAGGTTCTGCGCGGACTCTTCCATCGCGGAATCGATGTTGGCGAGCGAGGCGGAGAGGTTCAGCAGGATGAACGGAAAATAGTGCAGCCCTTCGACGAAGATGACGCCGTTGAGCCCCTCCATGAAGGGCAGGCGGAAGCCGAACCAGTCCATCAGCAGCAGGTTGATCGAGCCGTTGCGCCCGTAGACGAGCTGCATGGCGACCGCACCCACGAAGGGCGGCATCACCAGCGGAATCACGCCCAGCGTCTGGATGAGGGCGGCCCCCCGGAAGCGGAAGCGGACGGTGATGTAGGCGAGCGGGACGGCCAGCAGCGTGGCGAAGGCCACCGTCATCACCGCGACGTAGATCGAGTTCCACGTGGACTCGATCATGATCGAGGTGCGGAAGAAATCCGCGAAGTGGACGAGCGTGAAGGACTGCCCGTCCCAGAACGCGATGAACACGACGCTGCCGACCGGCACCACGAGGAACGCGACGAGGAACGCCGCGACGATGCCCGCGCAGACCAGATGGAACGGCGTCGCCCGCCAGCGCGCCAGCAGGCTCGCGCGCCGGACGGGTGCCGATGTCGCCAGGACCGCGGTCAACGCGCTGCGGCGGCGCGCTCGGCGAGCGTCTTCGCCTCGGCGTAGTTGCGGCGCGCGAAGGCGTCCCACTGCTCTTCGAATTCCGCCTGGCGGGCCGCGACGGGCCGGTCGGGCTTCTTCTCCTGGAAGGCGCCGGCGATCTGCGGGTCCTTCGCCTGCGCTTCGGTCACGGGCACGGTCGTGGCGAGGCGGCGGGCCTCGGCGAGCAGACGACCGCCTTCGGCCGACTTGCTGCGTTCGACGGCCGCCGTCGCCGCGTGGATCGCCTTCCACGCCTCGGTCAGTTCCTTGAGGCGGAACGTGATCATGCGGTCGAACAGCGAGTTGAGCAGTTCGTAGCGCGTCTCGGACGCGTCGTTGTCGAAGGTCACGCGCGAACCCAGGCTCGTGTCCTTGAACGGGTTGGGATAGCCGGCCGGCGCCTTGTCGTAGATCGCCGTGCGCACCGGCAGGCGCTGGATCTTCGGATCGAGCAGGATCGTCTGCCCTTCTTCGGACAGCAGGAACTCGACGAAGGCGCGCGCGGCGTTGGCGTTGCGCGAACCCGCGACGATGCCGATGTTCGCGGGCACCATCGTCGTGATCGTCGGATAGACGAACTCGACCGGGAAGCCGGACGCCTTCGCCGACAGGCCGAAGAAGTCGATCACGATGCCCACGCCGTACTGGCCGGAATTGACGGCATCCGGCACGCCGAAGCTGCGGTCGGAGACCGACGCGAAATTGCCGGCGATTTCCAGCATCGTCGCCCAGCCCTTGTTCCAGCCTTCGCCCTGCAGGATCGTCTCGACCGTCAGGTGCGTGGTGCCCGAGCGCGACGGAGCGGAAATGCCCACATGGCCGAAATAGGCGGGCTTCTTCAGGTCGTCCCATTCCTTGGGGACCGGCAGGTTGTTCGCGCGCATATAGCGCGTGTTGTACATGATGCCGTAGCCCGACGCGGCGAAGCCGAAATAGAAGCCTTCCGGATCGTTGACCGGCGACGGGCCGACGCGCTGGGCGATGCCCGTTGCGGCCGGCGTATACTTCTGCAGCAGGTTGCCCTTCTTCAGCACCTCGAACGCGTCGGGGGCCGACGCCCAGAACATGTCGGGCGGGTTGCTGCGCGTCTCGCGGATGAACGAGACGCCGGCCGTGGTCGACCGGCTCTGGATCTCGACCTTCGTGCCGGGATGCTTCTTCTGGAACGCCTCGACGAACGGGCCGGTCACGTCGCGCGAGAACGACGTGACGATGACGAGCTTTTCTTCGAGCGTCTGCGCGAAGGCGGGGGCGGCCGCGAGCAGCGGGACGAGGGCGGCGGCGGCAAGGATCTGGCGGCGCGTGTTGCGGGGCATCGGGTTCCTCCGGCGTGGGATTTCGGCAGCTATTCGGGGGGTGCGGCCGTTCGTAACGAAATTGTCACTTTTCGCGTCTTCCATCAAGATATCCGGACGCGCGTGACAATTGGAGGAAACGATGGGACGAACGGTCCGGCTTGCGGTGCTGGGTGCCGGCTTGATCGGCCGCCGGCATGCCGAGCACATCCGGGCGGTCGCGGACGCGGAGCTTTGCGCGATCGTCGATCCCGCACCGGCGGGCGTCGAATTCGCCGCGCGGACGGGCGTGCGGCATTTTCCGGACCTGTCGGCGCTGCTGGCGGCGGACCGTCCCGACGGCATCGTCGTCGCCACGCCGAACACGATGCATGTCGCCAACGGGCTGGAAGCGGTCGCGGCGGGCGTTCCGGTCCTGGTCGAGAAGCCGATCGCGGACGACGTGGAATCCGGCGCTCGCCTGGTCGCGGCCGCCGAAGCGGCGAACGTCCCGCTGCTGGTCGGCCATCACCGACGGCACAACCCGGTCATCCGCGCGGCGAAGGCGACGGTCGAATCCGGAAAGCTCGGCCGGATCGTCGCCGTGCACGGGTTCTTCTGGCTGATGAAGCCGGACGAATACTTCGACGTCGCGTGGCGGCGCGCGGCGGGTGCGGGGCCCATGCTTATCAACTTCATCCACGACGTCGACCTGCTGCGCCACCTGTGCGGCGAGGTCGAGCAGGTGCACGCACTTTCGTCGAACGCCATCCGCGGCAACGAAGTGGAGGAGACGTGCGTCGTGCTGCTGCGCTTCGCGAACGGCGCGCTCGGCACCGTCTCGGTCTCGGACACGGTCGTCGGCCCGTGGAGCTGGGAACAGACCGCCGGCGAGAACCCCGCCTATCCGCAGACCGACCAGGCCTGCTACCACATCGGCGGCACGCACGGTTCGCTGTCGATCCCGCGCCTCGAGACGTGGTCGAACGACGGCAAGCGCGGTTGGTGGGAACCGCTGCGCGCCGACCGCGCGTTCGTGCCGCCGGAGGACCCGCTGCGCCTGCAGATCGGGCATTTCTGCCGCGTGATCCGCGACGGCGAGGCGCCGCTCGTGTCGGGGCGCGAGGGGCTGGAAACGCTGAAGGTCGTCGCCGCCGTGCGCGAGGCGATCCGCACGGGCGGCGCCGCGCGCGTCAGTTCCCGCTAGCGGCCGCGAGGATGTCGCGGACCTGGCCGCCGAGGCTGCCCTTGGTCGGCGCGAACGAACCGTCGAGCACGGCCGAGCCGACCGTGAAGGCGTCCGCCCCGGCCTTCGCGAGATCGCGGATCTGCGCTGCCGTATTCACGCTGCCCGCGACGATCAGCTTGCCGCCGGCCAGTGCGGTGCGCGCCGCGCGCACCAGTGCGAGCGGATCGGCTTCGGTCGCGCGGTAGGCGAGCAGGTCGACGCCGCCGCAGCCGTGCCGGCGCGCCTCGCGGCAATGGTCGGCGACAAGCTCCGGCGAGCCGCCGAGTTTCGTGGGATGGCCGACCGGGCGGCCCGGGAACGGGTAATAGTTCGACAGGTCGTGCAGCACGGACTTCGCGGCGACCAGATCGGTGCCGCCGAGGATGCGGTCGACGCCGAGCTTCTTGCCGGCCGCCAGAGAGCCGAGGACGGTCTGCGGCGACGTGCTGACGACCTCCAGGTACGAGACGGCGTTCGCCGCCCGGATCTTCGCGACGACGCGCTGCATCGTGTCGAACGGCACGCCGACGTCCTTGAAGCCGATATGCCGCACGCCCAGGGCGATGATCGCGTCGGCGAGTTCCTCGGCGTCCTCGACCGTCCGGTCGCTGCGGGTCAGCATCATGATGAAGTCCATCGTCTCGCTCCTCTGGATCAGTCGAACCTGAATTCCGCCGGCCGGCCGGCCGGCAGCGTCGCGAAGGCATCCGCTTCGACCGCGACGCGGCGCAGGCGGCGGGCCGACGGAAGATTTCCGCGCCAGTATTCGGCGCCGTCGGCATCGAGATGCAGGCGGGCGGGGCGCATATCGCGGTCGGCGCGCAAGCTGACGGGCAGGGCCGCCATGCCGTTCGCGGGCGCGTGGAACTGCGGCACGACATAGGCCACGCCCGGGCCGGCGGCGATCCGCGCCGCATTTTCGCGCCACGCCGCGGGCGCATCCAGATAGGCGGCCGCGTTGGCGCCGACGCGGGCCCCCTCGTTCGCGGCCCAGCCGCTGGTCTCGACCGCGCGCAGCACGTTGCCGGCCGCGAACACGCCGGGAAGGTTCGTGCGGCCGAACTGGTCGACGAGCGGCCCGCCGGTCGCGGGATCGACGTCGTCGCCCCGAAAGAGCGTGCAGTCCGGCACGAAGTCGCCGGTGAAGACGACCGTGTCGCACGCAATGCGGTGCGTGCCGTCGGGGCCACGCAGCGTGACCGCCTCGACATGTACCGAACCTTCGATGTCCTCGACCGTCGTCGAAAGATGGATCGGGATTCCGGCGGCGCGTGCGAGCAGGCCGGCGGCCGCATGGGACATGACGCGATCCTCGGGCCCGGCCATCGCGACGACCTTGAGGCCGGCATGGCGCGCGGTCAGCAGCACGGAGAACGACACGTGTTCGGTGCCGACGACGATCGCGCGCCTGCCGCGCACCGGAACGCCGCGCGCGACCATCTGCTGGAGCTGGCCCGTCGTCAGCACGCCGCGTTCCGGCCGCCGGCCGGGAACGAGGCGCGCACTTCGCGGCCGCTCGCGTATCCCCGTCGCCAGCACGACCGCGCGCGGGCGCAGGTGCAGGTTCCCGTGTTCGGCGCTGAGGAGATGCAGCGTCGGTCCCGCTTCGAGCGACAGCACGCTGGTGCGCGTCTCGATCGCGACACGCGCCGGATCGAGTGCCGCCAGCATCCGCCGCGCGAAGGCCGGGCCGCTTTCGAAACGGCGCGTATACGCCCAGCCGAAGCCCGGATGGCGGCAGAAGCGCGGCAGGCCGCCCGGTGCTTCGTCGCGTTCGACCACCAGCACGCCGACGCCGCCATCGGCCAGCGCCTTCGCGGCGGCGAGACCCGCCGGGCCGGCGCCGATCACGACGACGGGGGCGTCGAGCTGCTTCATCCCGCCGCTCCGTCGAAGATCGCCTGCACGCGGGCGGCACAGTGGAAGCCCTGGCAGCGGCCGAACATCGCGCGCGTGCGCCGCTTCAATGCCTTCAGCGAACGCGGGGGCAGGGGCGAGGCCATCGCCGCGCGGATTTCGCCCAGCGTGACGCCCTCGCAGTGGCAGACGATCTCGTGCATCGCCCTGTCGGCCGGCATCATCGCCTGCCACGGGCGCGCGTCGGCGGCGCACAGGCTGGGCACGCGGACGGGAACCGCACGCGCCTTGCGCGCCGCGCGCTTCATTTCCGGCAGCACGAGGCCGGCCACGTGCTCGGCAATACCCAAAGCGCCCGAAAGACCTGTCGAACGGATGCCGCCGACCGTCACCCAGTTCGCGTCCGGTCGCGGGATGATCCGGTACTCTGGCCTGTCGGTCCCCGGCCGCACACCGCAATAGGTTGCGGTGATCTCGTGCCGGGCAAGTGCCGGGATCAGGCGATGCGCCGCCGCTTCGAGCGTGGCGAGGCCTTCGCGCGTCGTGCGCCAGTCGTCGGGATCGTCGATCTCCTCGGCCGTCGGCCCGACGAGGATGTTCCCGAAGACCGTGGGTGCGATCAGGATGCCGCGATAGGTGGGCGAGGGGACCGGCTTGACGATCGTGTCGAGCAGCGGTCGCGCCGACTTGTCGTAGACGAGGAACTGGCCGCGGCGCGGCCTGCCGACGAAATCCGCGTAGCCGGCCAGCGCTTCGACGCGGTCGGCCCACAGGCCGGCGCAGTTGATCACGATGTCGGCCGAGATCGCGCCCTGCGGCGTGTCGAGGATCCAGCCGCCGCCATGTCGCGTAGCCGATGCGACCGGTGCCGACGCGCGATACGCCACCCCGTTCGTCACCGCGTCGAGCGCATAGGCGTAGGGCGTGGAGAAGGGATCGACGATGCCTTCCTCCGGCTCCCAGATCGCGCCGACGGCACCGGGTGCGAGATGCGGGGCCTTCGCCCGGATAAAGTCGGGGCCGACCAGCTCGCCGGTGCGGAAGCCGGCGGCGTGCATCTCGTCGTGCATCGCGCGCAGGCGAACAAGCTCTTCTTCGTTCCACACCACCGTCAGGCTGCCGGTCGCCAGAAACGGCAGCCCTAGCGCCGGCGCTTCGGCCAGATAGCGCGCATGCCCGCGCGTGACGAGGCGGCATTCGAGCGTGCCGGATGGCGTGTCGGCACCGGTCGACAGGATCGCGGAGTTGCCCTTGCTCGCCCCGTCGCCGAGATCGCTGCGCGCCTCGATCAGGATCGTGCGCAGCTCGTAGCGCGAGAATTCGCGCGCGATGGCGCAGCCCACCACGCCGGCGCCGACGACGGCGATGTCGTAGGCATCGGTCATGCCGGCGGCGCGTCGATGCGCTTCCAGCACAGCACCGAATATTCCTCCAGATCGCCGCGCACGCCGGCGAAATGGCGCTGCGTCTCGCACCACAGCGCCTCGCGCAGGGCCATGACGGGTTCCAGCGCCCGGGCCAGTGCGGTCGGCACGCCGCCATGCGCCACGAGGAACAGGGCGGCCTGCCGGTCGTCGAGCCCGAAATTCATGATCACGGCCGCGACGTCGACGGCCGGATCGCCGCGCCCGGCATATTCCCAGTCGACGATCGACAGCCGGTCGGGCGCCACGATCACGTTTTCCGGGATCAGGTCGGCATGGATCAGCGCGCGGTCGCCCAGCTTCGGCGTTGCCGCGAGGATCGCCTCGGTACGCGCGGCGCGCGACGCGGGCAGCGTGCCGGCGGGCAGGGCGGCGACATAGCCGCGGCAGATGTCGACGGGGTCGAACGCCGGCAGGTCGGCCGGGACGGGCGCGTCGGCAAGCCGGCGGAGCGCCTTCGCGAGCCGGACGAGCACGTCGTCGGCGACCGGATGTCCCTGCACGAGCGTCGTGCCCGGCACGAACTCGGTGATCAGGATGCCGTCGCCGGCATGCAGCACGGGCGGCGACACGCCGGCCG
>JAEUKY010000203.1 GCA_016794005.1 Rhodospirillales bacterium | reverse complement strand
TGGGGTTATTCGGCCGGCGTGGCCGCCGGCGGCGTCAGCTTGCGCCGGCGCACGAAGCCGCGCACGACCACGTAGAACACCGGCGTCAGGAACAGGCCGAAGATCGTGACCCCGAGCATGCCCGAGAACACGGCCGTACCCAGCGCCTGGCGCATTTCGGCACCCGGGCCGGTCGCCGTGACGAGCGGGACGACGCCCAGAATGAAGGCGAACGCCGTCATCAGGATGGGACGCAGGCGCAGGCGGCACGCCTCGACCACCGCCGCGATCGCGTCCTTGTTGTCGTCCTCGAGCTGGCGCGCGAATTCGACGATCAGGATGGCGTTCTTGGCGGCAAGGCCCACGAGCACGATCAGCCCGACCTGCACGAGGATGTTGTTGTCGAGCCCGCGGATCATGACGCCGGCGAGCGCCGACAGCACGCTCATCGGCACGATCAGCACGATCGCGAAGTGCAGGCCCCAGCTTTCGTACTGCGCGGCGAGGGCGAGGAACACGAAGACGACCGCGAGGATGAAGATATAGGTCGCCGTGTTGCCGGTGAGCTTCTCCTGATAGGCAAGCTCGGTCCACTCGTAGCCGATACCCTGCGGCAGCGTCTCGTTGGCCACCTTCTCGATCGCGGCGATGGCCTGGCTCGACGTGATGCCGGGTGCGGCCGCCGCCTGGATCGGTACCGAGATATAGGCGTTGTAGCGCTGCACGAGATCGGGGCCGGTCGTGTCCCGGATCTCGGCGAGCGTGCCGAGCGGGACGAGTGCGCCCGTCGCCGAACGCACGCGCAGGCGCGCGATGTCCTCGCGGTCGAGGCGGAAGGAATTGTCCGCCTGTGCCCGCACCTGGTAGACGCGGCCGAACGCGTTGAAGTCGTTCACGTAGGCCGTGCCCAGATTGTACTGGAGCGTCTCGAAGATGTTGCCGATCGGCACGTTCAGGATCTGCGCCTTCGTGCGGTCGATCTCCAGATAGATCTGCGGCGTGTTGGCGGAGAACGTCGTGAAGATGCCGACCAGCCCCGGCGTCTGGTAGAGCCGGCCGATCAGCTCCTGCGAGGCGGCGAGCACGCGCCCGACGTCGTTGCCGGTGCGCTCCTGGAGCTGCAGCTTGACGCCGCCCAGCGAGCCGATGCCGGGAACCGACGGCGGCGGGATCGCGATGATGAAGGCTTCCTGGATCTGCTGGAGCCGGCCGAAAAGCTGTCCCACGATCGCCATCGACGGCAGCCCGTCGCGCACGCGCTCGGGGAACGGCTTGAAGCCGGCGAAGATGACCGCCGCGTTGGGCGAGTTCGTGAAGGTCGCGCCCGAGAAGCCGGCGAAGGCGACGGCGTCCTTCACGCCGGGCGTGGCCTGCATGATCTCGGACGCGCGTCGCACGACCGCGTCGGTGCGTTCGAGCGAAGCGCCGTCGGGAAGCTGGATGGCGACGATGGCGTAGCCGCGGTCGAGCGGCGGGATGAAGCCGGTGGGAACGGCCGTGCCGATCCACGCGGTCGCCGCACCCAGTGCGACGTACACGCCCAGCATCATCGCCTTGCGCCGGACGAGGACGCCCGTCGTCCGGGCGTAGGAATCGCCCATGCGGTCGAAGCCGCGGTTGAAGATGCCGGCGAAGCGGCTGCCGAGCTTCGCGATGGGGTTCGTCGGCTCGTGGTGCGGGTCGTGCTTCTTCAGCATGATCGCGGCGAGTGCGGGCGAAAGCGTCAGCGAATTGAACGCCGACAGCACCGTGGCGACAGCGATGGTCGCGGCGAACTGGCGGTAGAACTGCCCCTGCAGCCCCGGCACGAAGGCCGACGGGATGAACACGGCCGACAGCACGACCGCGATGGCGATGACGGCCGTACCCACCTCGTCCATCGTGGTGTGCGCGGCGTCGCGCGGGCTCATGCCCTCGGCGATGTTGCGTTCCACGTTCTCGACCACGACGATCGCGTCGTCGACGACGATGCCGATCGCCAGCACCATGCCGAACAGCGTCAGCACGTTGAGCGAGAAGCCGAACTCGAGCAGGACCGCGAACGTGCCGATCAGCGAGACCGGGATCGCG
>JAEUKY010000168.1 GCA_016794005.1 Rhodospirillales bacterium | reverse complement strand
GAGGCGGATCAGGTCGAGCTGCGAGCGATAACCGCGCTCGGCCACTTCGCGCACGATCTCCAGTTCGCGGTTGGAAAGCTCGTGGCTGCGCGTCAGCCAGTTCTCGCGGTCCTGGTAGGTGCGCAGCTCCTGCTGGCGCTGCGTGAGCTGGCGCATCAGCCCCTCTCGCGCGGAGTCGAGCTCCTGCCGGCGATTCTGGAACAGGCCGCGCTCGGCGTCGACGAAGGCCTTGCCGTCGATCAGCGTCTCGTCGAGGAAATCGGGGGCGGGCGCACCGGCGATTTCGGCCTTCAGGCGCGCGACGGATGCGGTGAGGGCGAGGTAGCGCTGGCGGTTCTGCTGGAACTCCGAGGCGAACGCCACGTCGTCGATGCGCGCGACGATCTGGCCTTCGGCGACCTTGTCGCCTTCGCCGACCAAAAGCTGGCTCAGGATGCCGCCTTCGAGGTTCTGCACGCGCTGCACCTGCAGCGACGGCACGACCTTGCCCAGGCCGCTGGCATAGGTGTCGACGCGCCCGATGCTGGCCCACACGACGGCGACGCCCATGAAAGCGGCGACGAGCACGAAGAACAGCGCGCCCCATGCCGGCGGCGAGATGCGCGTGCCGGCGAGGCGGTCGGGAACGGCCGCCTGGCGGCGGGCGATGGCGTTGGCGGTGTCTGCCATCAGTCGACCCGCTCGATGTTGCGCGGCACCCCACCCACCGGGCGGCGGCGCGCGAGCGCTTCGAGGACCTTCTCGCGCGGACCGTCGGCGATGATGCGGCCGCGATCGACGACGATCAGGCGCGTGACGAGCGTCAGAAGAGACGGGCGGTGCGCCACGAGGACGAGCGTGCGGCCTTCCAGCATCTCTTCGAGGCGGATCTTCATCGCCTGTTCCGAGCCCTGGTCCATGGCGCTGGTCGGCTCGTCCATCGCGAGGATCTTCGGCCGCGCCAGCACGGCGCGCGCAAGTGCTATCGCCTGGCGCTGGCCGCCGGACAGGCGCTCGCCGCGCTCGCCGACCGCCCAGTCGTAGCCTTCCGGATGCTGGCGCACGAACTCGTCGACGCCGGCGAGCTGGGCGGCTTCGAGGATTTCCTTGTCCTCGGCATAGGGCACGCCGACCGCGATGTTGTCGCGCACCGAGCCCGCGAACAGGATCACGTCCTGCGGGACGGCACCGATATGCTTGCGCAGGTCGTCCGGATCGAGCTGGCGGATGTCCGCGCCGCCGATCATGATCTGGCCTTCCTTGGCGCGGTAGAGGCCGAGGAGCAGCTTCAGGATCGAGCTTTTCCCCGAGCCGATCGGGCCGACGATGCCCACGCGCTCGCCCGCGCGGATCGCGAAGCTGACGTTGCGCAGCACTTCGTTGCCGTGGCCGGGATAGGCGAAGGACACGTTGCGGAACTCGACCTCGCCGGTCAGGTTCTCGCGTTCCAGATAGCGCCGGCGCGCGTCGCCTTCCTTGGGCAACGCCATGATCCCGTCGAGCGTATCGAGCGAGGCCTGGCTCTGCTTGAGGCGCGTCAGGATGCCGGCGATCTGGCCGAGCGGGGCCATGGCGCGGCCGGCCAGCATCGAGCACGCGATGAGGGCGCCGGTCGTCAGCATGTTCTCGGTGAAGAGGTAGACGCCGTGCATGATGATCAGCATCGTCACGAGGTTCTGCGACAGCATCGAGAAATTGATCGCGAGCGACGAATAGACCTTGGATTTGACCGCCGCACCGGCCGACGCCTCGACCGAGGCTTCCCAGCGGTTCTGCATGCGGTCGCCCGCACCCACGGTCTTGATCGTCTCGAGGCCGGCGACGGTCTCGACAAGCACGGCATGGCGCACGGCACCCAGCGCCATCGCCTGCTTGACGACGCGCTCAAGCGGGATCTGGATGGCGAGGCCGACCAGCAGCACGATCGGGATCGCGAACAGCGGCGTCAGCACGAGCCAGCCGCCGATGAACCAGATTCCCGCGAGGAACATCACGACGAACGGCAGGTCGACCAGCGTGGTGACGGTGGCCGACGAGAAGAACTCGCGCAGAGTCTCGAATTCGCGCAGGTTGTTGGCGAAGCCGCCGGCCGAGGACGGGCGGCTTTCGAGCCGGATGCGGATGACCTGGTCGAAGATGCGCGAGGCGAGGAGCGCGTCGACCCGCTTGCCGGCGAAATCGACGAAGTAGCCGCGCAGCATCCGGATCGAGAAGTCGAACAGGTAGACGAGCAGGATGCCGGTCGACATGACCCACAGCGTCTCGATCGCGGCGTTGGGCACGACGCGGTCGTAGATCGTCATCGAATAGAGCGGGGCGATCATCGCCAGCACGTTGATCAGCACCGAGCCGAGCACGACGTGGATGTACGAAGGCCAGGCGAGGAACAGCGCCTGCCAGAACCAGCGCTTGCTCTTGGGCTTCTCGCCTTCGTCGGCGGGGTCGCTCTGTGCGGCCTCGCGGCGCGGCTGCACGAAGATCGCGGCCCCGCCGTAGATCGCATTGAGCTCGTCCATGTCGAGCCATTCGCTGCGCCCGGTGGCGGGGGCGAGCACGCGCAGGGATTCGGGCCGGGCTTCCGTCGCGATTGCGGCCTGGCCACCCTTCAGCATCAGCACGACGGGCATCGGCTGGCGCGGCACGGCTTCGACCATGATCGTGCGCGCTTCGGCATCGAGCCCCATCTTCGCGCAGGCGTCGACGAAGGCGCCCGGCGTTTCGGGGGCGGCGGGCATGTTGGCGCTCGCGTCGGTCAGGTCGAAATGCCGCACCATGTGCGCAAAGCACTGCGCCAGCGTCCCGCGGGGCGCTTCGACGCTTGGCTGACTGCCGATGGACGGCGGTATTTGACTTGCGCTGGCGGGCAACTCGCGAACTCCCGGAATGCGCGGAGCCTAGCTCTAGCCCCACGTTTCCAACTGTGGATAACTAAAGCATTAAAGTTAAAGACTTCCTAAAATTTGAGTAGTTTGCGATTTCATATCGTATTTTTTTATTATTTTTCAAACTATTGTATGCCGATTTTGATGTTAAAAAACAACGCACCCGATGCGTTGATTGGCGGCGGTTGAATCCGCTTCGGCCCGCTGGCAAGACAAGCAAATGCGGCTGCCCGATACATTTCCGTCCGATCTGGTTGTTCTGGTCGCCGACGACGACGCGTTCGCCCGGACCCTGATCCGCAAGATTCTGGAGGGCATCGGCGTGCGCAACGTGCTGCTCGCCGCCGACGGCGACGAAGCGCTGGCGATTTTCGCGTCGGGCATGACCAAGATCGACGTGGTCGTCTCCGACCTGCATATGCCCAAGCGCAACGGCTTCGAGCTGTTCGAAGCGGTTCGCGCGATCGATCCCGACATGCCCTTCCTGATGGTGACCGGCGACGCGCGCGAGCGCGCGGTCGCCGAGGCGCGCGCGCGCGACATCTCGGCCTACGTCGTCAAGCCGCTGTCGCCGGCCCAGCTCCAGGAAAAGCTCGCCGGCACGCTGCAGCGCGATCCGGGCTATGCCTTGCGGATCTGGCCGCGCACCGAGGAGGGGCTCGCGTTCCGCCGCGAGGCATCCGAACGCATGCAGGCGGTCTACGACATCTGGCGCATCGGGCGGACCGACGGCACGATGCCGCCACCCGAAATGCTGGCCGGCTGGGGCATCGAGCGGCAGGCGCCGTTCGACCGCACCGTCTTCCTCGTCGACGTCGTGCCGCCGGCGCCGCGGTTGCGCTATGCCTATGTCGGCGCCGACATCCGCGCCCAGTTCGGACGCGATCCGACCGGCGAGCACGTGGACGAGCAGAGCTTCCTCTACCGGCGCTACGCGATGCCGGCCTACGAGCGCGTGCTGGGCCAGCGCGTGCCGCACTTCCGGTCGGTCAAGGGGATCGAGGGGCTGCTGCTGCTGAAATATCGCCGGCTGCTGCTGCCGTTCGGCGACGCGACGGGCGTGCGGGCGGTCCTCGGCTGCGTGGACATCCTGTGATGGCCGGCACGCCTTTCGATCCCGCGACGATCCGCGACGCAAGGCTGCGCCGTTTCCACGCCTACTGGCAGTCGAAGTGCGGCGCGCGCGCGTTCCCCCGGCGGGCCGACATCGATCCGGTCGAGTTCGCCTACCTGCTCGGGCAGATCACGCTGGTCGAGATCCACGACGATCCGCGGATCTACCGCTGGCGGCTCGTCGGCAGCTGGTGGCGCGAGAAATTCGGCATCGAAGCGACCGGCATGTGGGTCGACGACTGGCCCTTCGACGACCAGCGCCGCGCGGTGCGTTCGACCTACGACCGCTCTATCGCAGCGCGCCAGCCGCTCGTCTTCGCTCGGTCGGTCTGGCTCGACCGGCGCAAGTTCGACTGCGAAACCCTGCTGCTGCCGCTGTCGGAAAACGGCACCGACATCTCGATGATCGTCGTGGCGCTGGTCGAGCTCTAGAAGACCGACCAGCCGGTGCGCCGCGACAGGCTTTCGAGCGCCAGCGCGCCCACCAGCGAGTTTCCCGACGCGTTGAGCCCCGGCGACCACACCGCGATCGACGCGCGGCGCGGCGCCACGGCGAGGATGCCGCCGCCCACGCCGCTCTTGCCCGGCAGGCCGACGCGGAAGGCGAAGTCGCCCGACGCGTCGTAGTGGCCGCAGGTCATCATGATCGCGTTGATGCGGCGCGCCTCGTCCGGCCCGACCACGCGCTGGCCGCCGACCGGATCGATGCCGCCGTTCGCCAGGAAAAGACCGGCATGCGCCAGCTGCCGGCACGTCATCGCCAGCGCGCACTGGTTGAAATAGGTTTCCAGCACGCTGGCGACCGGGTTCGCGATGTTGCCGAACGAGCGGATGAAATTGGCGAGGCTGGCGTTGCGGAAGCCGGTCTCGGCTTCCGACTGCGCCACTTCGCGGTCGACCGCGACGCGTGGGTCGTCGGCGAGCTCGCGCAGATACATCAGGATCTCGGCGATCGCGATCTCGGGCCGGCGCCCGGCGAGGATCGCGTCGGTGACGACGAGGGCGCCGGCGTTGATCAGCGGATTTCGCGGGATACCCTGTTCGCGTTCGAGCTGGACGATGGAATTGAAGGGCGAACCCGACGGCTCGCGCCCGACGCGGCGCCACAGCGCGTCGCCCACTCGGCCGAGTGCTAGCGTCAGCGTGAAGACCTTCGAGACCGACTGGATCGAGAAGGGGAGGTCGGCGTCGCCGGCGGCGGCCGTTCCGCCGTCGCACGTGGCGATGGCGATGCCGAAATGGCGCGGGTCGACGCGCGCGAGTGCGGGGATATAGTCGGCCACGCGGCCGGTGCCGATTTGCGGTGCGATATCCTCGCGCACGGCGGCGACGAGGCCGGCAAGATCGGTCAAGCGGCTACCCTCCCGGTGATCGCGACAAGACTTGCAGCTTCCGCCGCCAAAGTCGATGCTTGGGTGAACCGGCGCGAAGCCGGACAATCGGGGGAAAGCGATGACGTACTGCCTTGGAATCCTGCTGCCGTCCGGACTCGTGCTCGCCTCGGATTCGCGCTCGAACGCGGGCGTCGACCAGGTGGCGCTGGTCAAGAAGCTCGCGATCTTCGAGGTTCCCGGCCAGCGCGTCATCGCGATCCTGTCGGCCGGCAACCTCGCCACGACGCAGGCCGTCGTCAGCGCGTTCCGTGAGACGGCGGGGACGGGCATGTACGGCCAGGACCTCCACGCCGCCAACACGATGTTCGACGTCGCGATGATGGTGGGCGGCAAGCTGCGCGAGGTGCTTGGGCGCGACGCGACCTTCGTGCAGCCCTTCGGCGACCCGAACGGCAACTTCCTCGTCGGCGGGCAGATCGCGGGCGAACCGCCGCGCCTGTTCCACATCTATTCGGCCGGCAACTTCGTCGAAGCGTCGGACCGCTCGCGCTTCCTGCAGCTGGGCGAAACGAAGTACGGCAAGCCCATCCTCGACCGCGCGCTGACGGGGACGAGTACGCTCGACGAGGCGGCGAAACTCTCGCTGCTGTCGTTCGACGCGACGATGCGAAGCAATCTTTCTGTCGATGCGCCCATCGACCTGCTGCGCTATGCCGCCGACAGCTTCTCGGCGCGCAACTTCGCCACGCTGGAGAAGGACGATCCGTACTGGATGGAACTGCGAAAGCGCTATTCGGACGGGCTGTCGAGCCTGGTGGCGAGCATCCCGCCGCCGCCGGTCTGGGGCTAGCCTTCGACCAGTTCGATCTGCCGCGCGAGGCACGCGGCGAGGTCGTAATCCGCGATTGCCGTCGCCCGCGCGCGTTCGCGCAAGGACCGTTGGCCGGCCGGATCGCGCAGGGCCTTCGCCAGCGTGCCGGCAAGCTCGTCGGCATCGAAGAAGTCGACGAGCCGGCCGTTCTCGCCGTCGCGGATCACCTCTTCGACCGGCCCCGTCCTCGAGCCGACGACGAGGCAGCCGGCCGCCATCGCCTCGATCATCGACCACGACAGCACGAACGGATAGGTGAGATAGGCGTGCGCCGCCGACACCTGCAGCACCTTCAGGAAGGTCGGGTAGGGAACGGTGCCCAGGAAATGCACGCGTGCTTGATCGATGCGGTCCGCGACCTCGTCGTAAAAGCGCTTGCGGAACGAAACGCCGTCGCGCGGGGCGGCCCCGTAGCTCACGCCGTCGCCGCCGACGATCAGCACCTGCGCGTCGGGAACTTCGGCCAGCAGCTTGGGCAGGGCGCGCATGAACACGTGGTAGCCGCGATAGGGTTCGAGGTTGCGGCTGACGAACGTGACGATCGGCTGGCCTGCGCGGAACGTGCGGCCTTCGTGCTCGAGGACCGCGGCGGGATCGGGCCGCACGATGCCGGTATCCACGCCGTCGAAGCAGGTGGCGATGCGATCGCGATAGACGGCCGGAAACGTGTCGCGCTGCCAGCGCATCGGCGAGACCGCGCTGTCCATCGCGTCGAGCGACAGGAGCTGGGCCGCGCGTTTGGAACGCGCGTGCGCGCGCGCCGGCACGCTGTCGGGCGCGAATTCCGGGTCGAATCCGGTGTCGCCGCCGCGCGTGGGATAGAAGAATTCGAGATAGAGATGCAGGCGCGCGTCGGGCAGCACGTCCTTGACGAACATCGCCTCGCCCCAGCCGGGATTGGCGCACACGATGTCGGGCACGAAGCCGCCCTGCGCCATGCGGGCGATCGCCTGCGCGCAGGCTTCGCCGCGCAGGATCTTGGTCTCGAAATCCTGCGCCCACGGATGCGCCTGGCGCGTCGTGCCGCGCGTCGGGGCGTAGACCTCCGACGCGACACCGTCGAGCGGCGCGTTGCGCCGGATCGACAGCGAGCGCACCTTGTGCCCGCGCGCGGCCAGCGCCGGGGCAAGATCGCGATACTGGCCGGGGAAGTTCTGGTGGAGGAACAGGATGTTGGCAGGCTTCATCCGCGTTGCCCGTCGATCATCTTGAAAGGGAAGCGGCCTCGAGACTATCCCGGCCGGCGATTCGCAGCGGCGGACAATCGCGCGAATCTCGTTCGGAGTATAAGATACGTCTCTTAAGATATTGGAAAAATGGCGTTCCCTAGGGGATTCGAACCCCTGTATCCACCGTGAAAGGGTGGTGTCCTAGGCCTCTAGACGAAGGGAACGTCGGCCGTGTCCGGCGTCGAAAGCGGGCTGCTTGTACCGGGGTCGGGCGGGCAAATCAAGCCTCGAAGGCGGTCGGGTAACTTTCCGGCCGGCGGCCGCGAAATATGAGCACTCAGGTTCTTTCGGAGGTCGCGATGCTCGACAGACGCTCGTTCGTTCTCGGTTCAGGATTTGCCGTTGCCGCCGCTACGGTCGCGCTGTCCGCCGCCGCGGCTCCGTTCTCGGCTGCGGCGTTCGTCGCCGCGCAGGCGTCGGGAAAGCCCGTCCTCGTCGCCGTCCATGCGCCTTGGTGCCCGACCTGCACGGCGCAGAAGCCGATCCTGTCGTCGCTTCTCGGCCAGCCCAGGTTCCGCGACTTCGTCGTGCTCGACGTCGATTTCGACTCCCAGAAGGACGTCGTGCGCGAAGTCCAGGCCCGCATGCAGAGCACGCTGATCGTCTACCGCGGCAAAGAAGAACGCGGCCGGTCGGTCGGAGACACGAACGGCGCCTCGATCGAGGCCCTGCTGGCGAAGGCCCTCTGACCGCTCGGAGCGCCGGTGTTCGCCCTCGCCTTCGCCGCCGGAGTCCTTTCGACCCTCTCGCCGTGCGTACTGCCGATCCTCCCCGTGGTCATCGCGGGGGCGGCCGCGCAGGGCCGCTTCGCGGTCGTCTGGCTGGCGGGCGGTCTGGCGCTTTCCTTCACCGGCATCGGCCTTTTCGTCGCGACGGTCGGCTTCGCCGCCGGTCTCGACGCCGACCTGTTCCGCAGCTTCGGCGCGCTCGCGATGCTGGGCATCGGGATCGTCCTGGTCGTTCCGGCGCTCCAGGTCCGTGCGGCCGCCGCGATGGGCCCGGTCGGCGACTGGACCGAGCGCCGGCTCGGCGGTTTCTCGACCGACGGGAACTCCGGCCAGTTCGCGCTCGGGCTTCTGCTCGGCGCGGTCTGGGGCCCCTGCGTGGGGCCGACGCTGGGTGCGGCATCGCTCATGGCCGCGCGCGGCGAGAATCTTCCCGTCGTCGCGGCGACGATGCTGATGTTCGGGCTCGGAGCGGCAGCACCTCTGCTCGCGCTGGGCGCTCTTTCGCGCGCGCGGATCATGGCGTTGCGCGAGCGGATGCTTCTGGCCGGTTCGCGGGGCAAGATGCTGTTGGGCGGGGCGCTGGCGGCCGTGGGACTGCTCGTCCTGACCGGTGCAGACAAGCGGATCGAAGCGGCCCTCGTATCGGCGATGCCGGACTGGCTCGCCCGGCTCGCGACGGCGCTTTAGCCTGCGTCGGCGAGTGCCGCCCTCGCGGCGGCCAGCGGCAGGCGCACGCAATCGTGCCGGCTCTTGTGCCGCCCGACCGGGGCGAAGACCTGCCAGACGGGATCGTCCGTGGCGCCGGCAAGGGCGGCATCGAGCTTCCCCGCATTCGCCGCAAGCGCGCCCCGTCCGGCCCCTTCGAGGGATGCTGCAAGCGTGGCGGCCGACGCCCGGCACAACGCGCAGCCGCGCACGAAATGGCGCACCTTGTCGATCCGCTCGCCCGACAGCGCGAAATCCAGCGTCACGCGGTCGCCGCACAGCGGGTTGTCGAGCGTGGCGGTGCGCGTCGCCCCGTCGATCCGGCCTTCGCGCGCCGTGTCCTTGGCGCGCGCGAGGATCGCCTCGTGGTAGAGCGCGTCGCTCACAGCAGCACGCGCCTTGCCTCGGCAAGCCCTTCGAAGAAGCGGTCCACGTCGGAATCGTCGCTGTAGAGGGCGAGCGACGCGCGCGTCGAACCGGCCAGGTCGAACCGCCCGTGCAGCGGCTGCGCGCAATGGTGCCCGCCGCGCAGGGCCACGCCCTTCGAATCCATGATCTGGCAGACGTCGTGCGGATGGGCGCCCGCAAGATCGAACGACACGACGGGTGCGCGGCCCTGCAGGCCCGATGGCCCGAGGATGCGCACGCCCGGGGTCGCCTGAAGCCCGTCGAGCAGGCGCTGCGTCAGGCGGGATTCCTCCGCCGCGATGGCGGCCCACGGCAGGCCCGAAAGCCAGTCGCACGCGGCGCCCATCCCGACGGCCGCACCGATGGGCGGCGTGCCGGCCTCGAACTTCGCCGGACCCTTGGCCCACGTGCTTCCCGAAAGCTCGACGCGCGCGATCATCTCGCCCCCGCCCATGAATGGCGGCATCGCGTCGAGCAGTTCGGCCTTCGCCCACAGCACGCCCACGCCGTGCGGGGCGAACAGCTTGTGGCCGCTGAAGGCGTAGAAGTCGATGCCGAGTGCGCCGATATCGACCGGCCCGTGCGGCACACGCTGCGCGCCGTCGAGCAGCACGCGTGCACCCACGGCCTTCGCCGCCGCGACGACCGGGGCGGTATCGACGATCGCACCCGTCACGTTCGAAACGTGCGCGAGTGTGACCAGCTTCGTGCGTGGGCCCAGCGTCGCGGGCAGGGCGGAAAGGTCGATGCGACCGTCGCCGGTGATCGGCAGGAAGCGCAAGGTTATACCGCCGCGCGCGGCCAGCATCTGCCACGGGACGAGATTGGCGTGGTGTTCGAGCCCGCTCAGCACGATCTCGTCGCCCGGCTTCAGCAGCGATCCGAACGCATGTGCGACCAGATTGATCGACGCGGTCGTCCCGCCGGTGAACACGATTTCGTCGGCGGGAACCGAAAGATACGCGGCCACGCGGCCGCGCGCCTGCGCGTAGGCCTCGGTCGCCGCCTCGGCCAGCCGGTGGACGCCGCGCTTGACGTTGGCGCGCTGCGACGTCTCGAAGGTCCGCACCGCGTCGAGCACCGGAACGGGCATCTGCGCGCTGGCCGCACTGTCGAGATAGGCAAGTCCGGGCGTCAGGATCGGGAACTGGCGGCGCAGCGCCGCACTCGCGGAACTCACGCGCGCTTCTCCTGCGCCGCGCGGAAGGCGGCCAGCGCCTCGGGCGTGTCGAGATCGACGAGGATGCCGTCGTCGTCCATCTCGACCTCGCACACCTTGTCCTCGTGCCTGCGGATCAGCGATCGCGCACCCTGATCTCCGTCCAGCGCCATCATCTCGTCGAAATAGCGGCGCGCCCACAGGACCGGGTTGCCGCGCTTGCCCGTGCGCGTGGCCACGCAAATCGCGCGGTCCTCGTGCGGGGCGAAGGCCGCGACAAGCCGGTCGACGTGCGCCGCCTTCACCTGCGGCATGTCGCCCAGCAGGACGACGACGGCATCGCAGTCGGCCGGAACGGCGGCAAGCCCGGCGCGCAGCGACGTGGCCAGCCCTTGCGCGAAATCCTTGTTCTCGACGATCCGCACTTTCCGGCCCGCAAGGCCGGAACGCGCGCGCGCCGCCTCGTTGCCGATCACGACGATTGTGTCGACGCATGCGGATTCGGCGGCCGCCTCGACCGCGCGGTCGAGCAGGCTCGCCCCGTCGATCTCGACGAACAGCTTGTTGGCCGGCGCCATGCGCGAGGATTTTCCCGCCGCCAGCACGATCGCGCAGACGCGCGGTGCGACCGGTGCCGCGGCGGCCCCCGCGCGCGGGCTGGGTCGCGGGATTTCCGCCAGCAGGCCGCCTACGCCGAGGGAGGCGACTTCCGCGTCGCCGACGACGATCCCCGCGGCATGGCGCTGCAGGATCCAGTCGAATCCGTTGAGCTTGGGCGAGCGCGCGCAGCCCGGCAGGCCGATGACGCGCTGGTCGCCGATGGAAGCGAGCAGCAGCAGGTTGCCCGGATCGACCGGCATGCCGAAGCGCTCGATCTTGCCGCCCGCCGCCTCGATCGCCGCCGGGATCACGTCGCGCCGGTCGACGACGGCCGATGCCCCCAGCACGAGGATCGGGTCGAAGCCTTGTGCCGCAAGCTCGCGCAAGCGTGCGGCGACCGCACCCACCGCGTGGTCGCAGGTCTTCGCCGCGGCAAGTTCCCCGCCGGTACCCGCCAGCCGCGCGCGCGTGGCGGCTTCGGTGTTCTCCAGAATCGACGGTTTCAGGCCGGGCAGGGTGGTCTGCAGCAGGGCCGCCTTGCGCGCCGCAAAGGGTGCCAGCGACACGGCCTTCGCCGCCGCCGTCAGCGCCAGGCATTTGCGCAAGGCCGCGCGCGGTGCGGCGAACGGGATGACCTTGATCGTCGCCAGCATTCCGCGCGCGGGCGCGGCCGCGAAATCGGCGAGCGTGGCGACGGTGATCGATTCGTCGACCGCGTTCAGGGCCGCGACGAGTTCCGCATCGATGCGCGCAAGGCCCGCGGCGCGCGCGAACAGGTTGCAGCGGCCGGTGAAGGGGGCCGCGACTTCCACGCCTTCGCCGGCGATGGCGCGGGCAAGCGTGTGGGCGGCCTCGTTTTCCGGCACGTCGTCGGCTTCGAGGCGGGCCACGACCACTTCGCCGATGCCCGCCCCGCGCAACGCGGCGACGTCGTCGGCCGACAGCACGCGGCCCTTGCGATAGGCGATGCCTGGCAGCTTCAGCCCGTGTGCGAGGATCGCACCTTCGGCCTCGTCGATGCGGGTGGGGCCGAAGCGCATCGCGTCATTCCCCGCGCCGGATCTTGGTGATCTCGGCGACGATCGACACCGCGATCTCGGCCGGCGACAGGGC
>JAEUKY010000166.1 GCA_016794005.1 Rhodospirillales bacterium | reverse complement strand
TTCGCGATCTCGACCTCGCTGCCCTTCTGGCCGTGCGAGAGACGCTTGTAGTGATTGTGGACGGCGACCGACAGCACGCGCTTGGCGTGGTCCTGCCCGATCACGTAGTCGTCCAGTACCGTGCAGATGTCCTTGGGCGTCGGCACGCCGTCGCGCGACTTGACGAGAGTCGTCTTGTGCTCTTCGCGGATGATGTCCATGCACAGTTCGACGCATTCATCGCAGATGAATACCGTCGGGCCCGCGATCAGCTTGCGGACCTCGTGCTGGCTCTTGCCGCAGAACGAGCAGTAGAGGGTATTCTTCGAATCGCCCGAGGACTTGTTCATTCCTTCACCGCTCCGTCCGGGCAGCCCCTGAATTGGGACTCCGGACTTGCTTGGATGTTAGCCCTCACCCGCCGTTGCGGCAACCGCACCTGCCGGACCGTCCGGCCAAACCGAACGGGAACCCACGGGGAACGAATGCGCACCGCGACAGAGGAACAATAGGGTCCGTCCGGCAGCGATACAAGCCACGTGCCAGCGGACAAAACCGCGACGGCTGAAGGGCGATCAGGCCGCCTTAGCCTCGTCCGGACGCGGCGGGCGTTCGGTCACGACTTCGTCGATCAGGCCGAAGGTCTTCGCTTCGTCCGGGCTCATGAACTTGTCGCGCTCGAGCGCGGTCTCGATCGCTTCGACCGGCTGGCCGGTGTGGCGCACGTAGATCTCGTTGAGGCGCTTGCGCAGACTGAGGATTTCGCGCGCCTGGATCTCGATGTCGGTCGCCTGCCCCTGGGCACCACCCGACGGCTGGTGGACCATGATGCGCGAGTTGGGCAGCGAGAAGCGCTTGCCCTTGGCCCCGGCGGCGAGCAGCAGCGAGCCCATCGACGCGGCCTGGCCGATGCACACGGTCGCCACGTCGGGGCGGATGTACTGCATCGTGTCGTAGATCGCGAGGCCCGAGGTGACCACGCCGCCCGGCGAGTTGATGTAAAGCGAGATGTCCTTCTTCGGGTTCTCGCTCTCGAGGAACAGGAGCTGCGCGCAGATCAGGCTCGACACCGCGTCGTTGACGGGGCCCACCAGGAAGATGATGTGTTCCTTGAGGAGGCGCGAGTAGATGTCGAAGGCGCGTTCGCCGCGCGCGGTCTGTTCGACGACCATCGGCACGAGGGTGTTCATCTGGACGTCGATCGACATGGATTGGGCTCCCGGGATTGGCGCGGCGGTCTGGAATATATGTAGGCCGGTCGCGCGCGGACGATCAAGTGATCCGGCAAAAAGAAAACGGCGGCGCGGGGTGTCGCCCACGCCGCCGCAGGATTTTCCACGAAGCCGCGGTCAGGCCGCTTCGACTTCCTTGGTGAGTTCCTCGGACGAGACTTCCTTCTCGGTGACCTTCGCAAGCTCGACGATGAAGTCGATCACCTTGTCCTCGAAGATCGGCGCGCGCAGCTGGGCGAGCGCTTCCGGGTTCTTGCGGTAGAGCTCGACGATCTCGCGTTCCTGGCCCGGATAGCGGCGGGCCTGGTCGGCGAGCGCGCGGTTGACCTCTTCCTGCGCGACCTGGACGTTGTTGACTCGGCCGATTTCGGCAAGCAGGAGGCCGAGACGCACGCGGCGTTCCGAGATGGTGCGGTATTCGGCCTTGATCGCATCCTCGGTCTTGCCCTTGTGCTCGGGATCCTCGTAGCCGCGCTTGCGCTCTTCCTCGACCTGGCTCCAGATCTGGGCGAACTCGGCCTCGACCATGCCGGGCGGCACGGGGAAGCTGTGGGCGTCGGCGAGCTTGTCGAGGAGCTGGCGCTTGAGCTTGGCGCGCGCGTGGCGCGCGAGCTCGCGACCGAGCTGGTCCTTGACGGCCTTCTTCAGCGTCTCGAGATCGTCGAAGCCGAGGCTCTTGGCGAACTCGTCGTCCTGCACGAGCGGGATCGCCTCGCGCAGTTCCTTGATCGTGACCTTGAAGGTCGCCGGCTTGCCCGCGAGCGTGTCGTTCACGTACTGCTCGGGGAATACGATGTTGACGTCGCACTTGTCGCCGGCCTGCTTGCCGATCAGTTGGTCCTCGAAGCCCTTCACGAACTGGTTGGAGCCCAGCTCGAGGGCGTGGTCGCTGCCCTTGCCGCCGTTGAACGGCACGCCGTCGAGGAAGCCCTCGAAGTCGATGACCAGCGTGTCGCCGGACTTGGCCGCGCGCTTTTCCTCGACCTTCTTGGTCTGCTTTTGCGAACGCGCGAGGCTGTCCAGCGCCTTTGCGATCTCCGCCTCGCCCGGTTCGGCCTTCAGGCGCACCAGTTCGAGCGACTTGAAGTCGACCGGCGCGATTTCGGGCAGCACTTCGATGGCCAGATTGTACTCGAGATCCTTGCCCTCGGCGAAGCTGACGACCTCGATCTGCGGCTGCATGGCCGGCTTCAGGCCGCGCTCGAGGATCGCCTGGCTCGACGAATCCTGGACCGCGCGCTGCAGCACGTCGCCCATCACGGACTGCCCATAGCGCTGCTTGAGCACGCCCTTGGGCGCCTTGCCGGGGCGGAAGCCAGGCAGGCTGACCTTCTTCGACAGGTCGTCCAGTTCGATTTCGATCTTGGCGGCGATATCGGTGGCCGAGACGACGACCTTGTAGCCGCGCTTCAGACCGTCGTTCAGTGTTTCGGTGACTTGCATGGGATCCCACTTGCGGGAATTTCGGGAACCGGCAGAAACCGTCGGCACGTTCGCGGCAGTGGCGGAATCTGGTGCGGGCGGAGGGACTTGAACCCCCACGACTTGCGTCACGAGAACCTAAATCTCGCGTGTCTACCAGTTTCACCACGCCCGCACGGCCGGCATTTCTGCGGCATTTGGGGTGCCCCTCGTACTCGGCTTGCTGGCCGCCGTCAATCCAGCAGCGTCGGGCAGGAAAATTCGCCGAGAAATGCGCAAACAGCATACCTGCCATTCCATAAACCTGGGATCACTACGCGATGTGTATCTCAATCTGGAATTGTCGTTTTGTTATCTCAACATCGCCGGAAACCGCAGCGTCTTCCGAAACTTGAAATCATACTAACGTATTGATAAGTAATATTTTTTGGAAGATTCTCTTTCGGGATTCATGGTTGTCTTTCCGCGTCGAACAGACAGCCGGCAGAAGCCGGTTCATTTCTGATCCAGAAGGAAGGGAACAATTCCATGGCGAACTCGATCAATACCAA
>JAEUKY010000151.1 GCA_016794005.1 Rhodospirillales bacterium | reverse complement strand
GCGACGACGATGGTGGGCTTGCCGGTCTTGCGCAGCCAGTTGGCGAAATGCTGGTCGTGGGGCGTCAGCCCCTCGCGCGCGTCGACGACGAAAAGCGCCACGTCCGCGTCCTTGACCGCGCGCTGGCTCTGCGCGGTCATGCGCGCGGCCATGGTCTTGGGGGCCGCTTCCTCGAGCCCCGCCGTGTCGTAGACGGCGAAGCTGAGGTCGCCCAGCCGCCCCGCCCCTTCGCGCCGGTCGCGCGTCACGCCGGGCGTGTCGTCGACGATCGCGCGCTTGCGCCCGATCAGGCGGTTGAAAAGGGTCGACTTGCCCACGTTCGGGCGGCCGACGATCGCCACGCGCCACACCATCCGGGTCCAGCCTTTCAGCGCACGGCGGCGATGTCGCCGTCGTCCGTAAGCACGAAGATGGTCCGGCTGGCCGCGATCGGCGCGATCTCGGCCGGGCCGGGCAGCGACACGCGGGTGACGACCTGTCCGGTCAGCGCGTCGAGAACGACGCCCGCACTCTGGTTGTTGGCGACGAACACGCGGCCGCTCGCCAC
Source organism: Rhodospirillales bacterium (assembly GCA_016794005.1). Taxonomy (GTDB): domain Bacteria; phylum Pseudomonadota; class Alphaproteobacteria; order CACIAM-22H2; family CACIAM-22H2; genus Tagaea. The sequence goes on along the minus strand of JAEUKY010000151.1, from coordinate 9,514 downwards.
GACCGGGGCCGTCCACACGATGCGTCCGCGCTTGCGCCGCTCGTCGGCGAAGGCGCCCAGCGGCGTCACCCACACCGGGCGTCCGTCGCGGCGCTGGAGGCACGCGATCTCGCCGTCCACGCCCATGACGTAGACGTAATCGCCGGCGATCCAGGGCTGGCCGAGCGAGCCGATCTCCTGCTCCCACACGCGCGTGCCCGAGCGGATGTCGATGGCGACCGTCCGGCCCGACTGGGTCGAGACGATCGCCATTCCCTTGTCGACCGCCGGCCGGCCGCGGATGTCGGCCATGCCGGAAACCTGGCCCGTGCGGATCACGCCCGACAGCGTGTCCGACCACAGCACGCGCCCGCTTTCCGCGCGCAGCGCGAAGAGTTCGCCCGACGAATAGCCGACCAGCAGGGTCGATCCGTCGATCACGGGGCTTGCGGCACCCACGAAGCCGGCGGACTCGGAAATGCCCGAATGCTGCCAGATGCGCCGGCCGGTCGATGCGTCGACCGCATGGGTCTGGTTGTCGATCGTGGCGACGAACACGCGGCCGTTGGCGACGGCCGGCCCGGAGCGCGCGGGCGCGCTCATCTGGAAACGCCATTGTTCCTTGCCGGTCTTCGCGTCGAGCGCCACGAGCTGGCCGTAGCCGGTCGCGAAGTAGACGCGGTCGCCGTCGACCGCCGCACCGCCGCCCGATCCGCCGCCGCTGCGGTCGTCGTCCGGCTCGCCGTCGAAAGTCCACAGCCGGCTGCCCGACCTGACGTCGACGACCGTCAGGCGCGAGCCCGCGTCGGCCGCGAAGAGCCGGCCGTCGGCCACCACCGGCGAGCCCGTCACGCGGCCCGTGCGGCTGTTGCCCTGCCCGACCGACGTGCGCCACGCATAGGAAAACCCGTCGACGCGCACGTTGCCGATGGAGGTGCCCGGCACGCCCTGCGGCAGCGGCCACTGGGCGAGGTCGAGCGCTTCGGGAAGCTTCACTTCGTGGCCGCGCAGACGTTCGTCCGGCTCGAGCTTGCGGTCGACCGTCAGCACCGCGTGCCGCTCGCCCGGCAGCGGCGGCTTCGTGGCGGCACCGAACCAGTCGCAGCCGCCGAGCCCGGCGAGTGCCGCTATCAGGGCGATGTGGCGCCAGCGCACGGGCGGCCGCCTCAGCCCGACAACGCGGCGGTGATTTCGGTCGCGCGCTGGCGCATGCCGGACGGCGCGCTCAGGTCGTCGGCGAGCGAACGGTAGATCTCCAGCGCCTTGGCGCGGTCGCCCGCGCGAAGGAACGCGAGCGCTTCGACCTCGCGCGCGGCATGGCGCCAGGCACCCGCCGGCGTCTGGAGCGGTGCCACGCTGCGCGCGACGTCGGAGGCGGCCTCGCCGTCGACCGCGAGCAGGGCCGCGACGACGACGGCACCCTCGCGCAGCTGCGGGTCGACGCTCGCGTCGGCGGCGATCTGGCGATAGAGCGCAAGCCCCTGCGCGCGGTCGCGGTCGAGCGTGAGGGCAGCTTCCTTCAGGCGCGCGAGCGAGGCGTAGCCGGCCTTGCCGTCGCGCGCGAGTGCGCGCAGCTCGACGATCGCGCGCTCGGCATCGGTCGTCGCGATCTCGCTGGCGGTGACGAAGCGCAGCGCGTCGGCCTCCGCGCGCTTGCGCTGGTGGTCCTGCCACATGACCCAGCCGGCCGTGCCCGCGACGATCGCCACGGCGACCGCACCGATCAGCGGGGCGAACTTCTTCCAGAGCTTCAGGGCGTTCTGCTGCCTGATCTCCTCGTCGACTTCATCGAATACGTCGGCCACGGTGCCTCGACTCTCGGGGGGCGTAAAAGGAGCGACAAACTAGCCCGTCCGGCCGCAGCGCGCAAATCACCTTTGGCGGCGGGCGACGGGCCCAATTGCGTTATGGATTAGGCAGTTAACGGCCGCTTTTCAAGGCCTGAAGGCGCTCGAAGGCGTGGACGTACGGCTCCATGTTGACGCGCCGGTCGACCGCGCCCGGCCCGCCCATCGTGGTCAGCGACATTTCCAGCGCCTTCAGCAGCAGCTCCGCGCAGTCGAGCGCGTTCGTCTCGCACGCCTGGTCGAAGGCGAGGATGATCTTGTCGCTCAGGCGCCGCGTGTAGACGGTCATCGGCCGGTCTCCCCAGGCTCTTGCCCAAGGATGACCACACCGGCGACCGCTTTGTCAAAGAAGGCGGAGGTAGCGCGCCTCGCGGCCGCGCGGCGTCGTAACGTAGGACGCGCGGACCGCCTGCTCGGTATCGACCGACGGTATGCCCGAACGGCGCAGGCACGCGGCGTTGACGAACACGTCCTTGCCGCCGTCGCTGGTGGCGACGAAACCGTAGCCCTTCTCGGGCGAATACCACTTGATCGTCCCTTCGACGTCGACGGCACCCGCCATGTCGACGTCGTCGCGGAAATTGCCGCCGCCCGGACGCGGCGGACGCGGGCCGCGCGGCGCACCCATGCCGCCGCCCCCACCGCCGCCACCGGTTCCGGCACGTCCGTCGACTTCGTGCACGCGCACGACCTGCGGACCCTTCTTGCCGGGGCCGACCTCGCACTTGATCTTGGCCCCTTCGCCCGGCGGCGGAAGGCCCGCCTGCTCGAGCGCTGCCGCGTGGAGGAACACGTCCGGCGACCCGTCCGTCGGTGCGACGAAGCCGAAGCCCTTGGTCGTGTTGAACCACTTGACGACCGCTTCGATGGTCTTGGTCGGGCCGGGATTGAATGGGGGCATCTTGACTTCGGTACTCCGGGATGGGGACGAACGGCCGCACGCTACTTAAAACGCGGCCGGAACGCCATATCCTATTTGCCCGCGTTCCGGCCCGTCCCTGGCCCCGCTCAGGCGTCGAGAAGCATCGAAAATCCGCCGAAGATCATGCGCTTGCCGTCGAAGGGCATGTCCTTGAACATGTCCTTGTGCTGCGGGTCGGCCATCATCTTCTTCATCGCGGCATTGCGGACCTGGCGCGACGGCCACTCGACCCACGCGAACACGATGCTTTCCGACTTCTTCGCCTTCACCGAACGGTAGAAGTCGGTCCACTTGCCCTTGGGCACGTCGTCCGCCCATGTCTCGACCAGCCGCAGCGCGCCGAGCTCGGCGAACATCTTCGCGCCGATCTTCGCCATCTTCAGGTACTTGGCCTTGTTGCGCGTGGGTACGGCAAGCACGAAACCCTCGACGTATTTCGTCTTCTTCATGGCGTCACTCCCTTTGCGGTCCGCACGTCGCGATCCGTTGCTTGACTACATACCGACCGGTTGGTATGTCGTCAAGCATGTCCAGCGCCGCTGCGCCCAACGCCCGCGACAGGATCCTCGGTGCCGCGATCGACCTGATCCGGCGCGAAGGCTTCGCGGCCACCAGTCTCGACGATCTGTGCCGGCAGGCCGGCGTCACGAAGGGCGCGTTCTTCCACCATTTCGCCGGCAAGGAAGATCTCGGCGTGGCCGCCGCGGATTTCTGGCGCGAAGGGACAAGCGCGCTCTTCGCGAACGCCCCCTACCATCGCCCCGCCGATCCGCTGGCGCGCGTGCTCGCCTATCTCGATTTCCGCCGCGAACTGGTGCGCGGCGGCGTGCCGGAGTTCACGTGCCTGGTCGGCACGCTGGTGCAGGAAACCTACGACTCCCACCCGCGCATCCGCGACGCGTGCGCGGCCTCGATCTTCGGCCACGCGCAAACGCTGGAGGCCGACATCGCCGCCGCGATGAAGAAGCATCGCGTGACGGCCGCCGGCTGGACGCCCGAAAGCCTCGCGACGCACACGCAGACAGTACTTCAGGGGGCGTTCATCCTCGCCAAGGCGAAGAACGACCCTGCCCTCGTGTTCGACGCGATCGACCATCTCGAACGCTATATCCGCTTCCTGTTCAAACCGAAAAAGAAGGCAGCCGCCGCATGAGCCACGACCTCCGGATCGAACGCACGTTGAAGGCCTCCCGCAAGGCCATCTGGCGCTGCTGGACCGAAACCGATCTGCTGAAGCAGTGGTTCTGCCCGAAGCCGTGGGGCGTGGAGCATGCCGAATTCGACCTGCGCCCCGGCGGCCATTCGATGGTCGTCATGAAGGGCCCGAACGGCGAGCGCTTCGAGAATCCCGGCTGCTGGCTGGAAGTCGTGCCGATGGAACGCCTGACCTTCACCGACGCCTTCACCGCCGGCTTCGTGCCGACGGACAAGCCCTTCATGGTCGGCTACGTCGAACTCGCCGACGCGCCCGGCGGCGGCACGAAGTACGTCGCCGGGGCGCGCCACTGGACCGAGGAAGCCCGCAAGCAGCACGAAGCGATGGGCTTCCACGAGGGGTGGGGCAAGGCGACGGAGCAGTTGGAGGAGTTGGCGCTGGGGTTGCGCTAGCTCCCTTTACGGCCGGCAATCTGTGCGCGCAGTTCGGCATTCTCCTTTTCAAGCGCCTCCAACCGCTCCGTTACCGGGCGGACTGCATCTGCGATCTCGGACTCCGTGAAGCGCGGCAGGATATGCTGCGGACAGTTCCAGTCGAACGCGGCCAGTCGCAGTCGCAGAATTCTCTCCGCCTTCGCCTTGTAGCCAGCGTCGGCGACGCGCGCGGCAAGTTCCGGATCGGCGTCGAGCGCGACCGCCTCGACACGCACGAACATCTTCAGTCGCCGGCGCGCGGCGTAATCGACGAAGATCAACGCGGCACGGTCGTCGCCCCGGAAATTCCCCACGCTTATGTACTGCCGGTTACCCCTATAGTCCGCCAAGGCAAGCGTACGATCGTCGATGATCTTGACGAAGCCCGGCGGGCCGCCGCGATGCTGGACATAGGGCCAGCCGGATTGCGACACGCTCGCCATGAAGAAGCTGTCGCGCGCCGAAACGAACGCCGCTTCGCCGGGCGAGAAACGGTCGAACGCGCGATCTGCATCGCCCCAGGACCGGGCGCTCCCCATTTCCGCCTGTACCGCGCGCACGTCCGCCGTCGCGGCAATCTCGAGAAATCCGTAAGCCATCGCTTGCCCTCCGGAATGGACAAGCCGGCCGATCCGGGGACTTGTCCGTCGCGAGCAGGGATACATGTTTCCTGAAACGGAGATAATCGACTATTCTCGAGAAATATTATCTCGAATATCAGGATTATCATGGACCGTATCGAAGCGATGTCGATCCTCGCGAGCGTCGTCGACAACGGCAGCTTCTCGGCGGCGGCGCGCCGGCTTCGCATGCCGCTCGCGACGGTGAGCCGGAAGGTCGGCGATCTCGAAAGCCGTCTGGGTGCACGCCTTCTCGTGCGCACCACGCGGCGCCTCGCGCTGACGGATGCCGGAGCGGAATATCTTGCCGCGGCGCGCCGAATTCTTGAGGCCGTCGACGAGGCCGAACGAACGGCAGCCGGCGAATTCCGCGCCCCGCGCGGCGAACTCGTCCTCACCGCGCCTATCCTCCTCGGCCGGCTCCATCTCCTGCCCGTTGTCGCCGACTTCCTCGCGGCATATGGCGAGATCGACGTCCGCCTCGTCTTCTCGGACCGGAATCTCGATCTCGTCGACGATCATGTTGATCTTGCACTTCGCATCGGCGCATTGCCGGACAGCAGCATGGTCGCGACACGCATCGGCTCGATGCGCAGGGTCGTGTGCGCCAGCCCGAAACTCTTCGCCGCGCACGGCGTGCCCAAAACGCCGCTCGATCTGGCGAAGATGCCGTGCATAGAATTCGCCATGCCGTCCCGGACGGCGACGTGGACGTTCCGGCGGGACAGGGCCAGGCGCGCCGTCGAGGTTCCGATCAAGTCGCGCCTTTCTGCTTCGACGGCGGAAGCCGCGGTTTGGGCGGCGGCCAGAGGCATCGGCGTCGTGCGCGTCCTCCACTACCAGTGCGCGGACGCGGTTCGGGACGGTGCCTTGCGCATCGTACTCGCGCGCGACGAACCGGAGCCGTTGCCCGTCCACCTGCTGCACGCGGCGCGCGGCGAACTGCCGTCGAAGATGCGGGCGTTCCTCGATTTCGCGACACCGCGCCTGCGTGCGCGGCTCGCCGAAATCGCCCGCCTGCGGCACTAGCCGCGGGCGGGCTTCACTCCCACTCGATGGTGCCCGGCGGCTTGGACGTCACGTCGTAGACGACGCGGTTGATGCCGCGCACTTCGTTGATGATGCGCGTGCAGACCTTCGACAGGAACGCGTGCTCGAAGGGGTACGAGTCCGCGGTCATGCCGTCGGTCGACGTGACGGCGCGGAGCGCGCACACGTAATCGTACGAGCGCGCGTCGCCCATGACGCCGACGGTGCGCACGGGCAGGAGTACGGCGAAGGCCTGCCAGATCTTGTCGTAGAGGCCGGCCTTGCGGATCTCGTCGAGATAGACGTTGTCGGCCTTGCGCAGGATGTCGAGCTTCTCGCCCGTGATCTCGCCCGGGATGCGGATCGCGAGGCCCGGACCCGGGAACGGGTGCCGGCCGACGAGGCTTTCGGGCAGGCCGAGCTCGCGGCCCAATGCGCGCACCTCGTCCTTGAAGAGTTCGCGCAACGGTTCGACCAGCTTCATGCGCATGCGCGCCGGCAGGCCGCCCACGTTGTGGTGCGACTTGATCGTCACAGACGGGCCGCCGGTGAACGACACGCTTTCGATCACGTCGGGATAGAGCGTGCCCTGCGCCAGGAAATCGGCACCGCCGATCTTCTTCGCCTCTTCCTCGAACACGTCGATGAAGGTGGCGCCGATGATCTTGCGCTTCTGCTCGGGATCCGACACGCCGTCGAGCTTGCCGAGGAAGTCCGGCTGCGCGTTGCGATGCACGAGCGGGATGTTGTAGTGGCCGCGGAAAAGCTCGACCACCTGGTCGGCCTCGCCCATGCGCATCAGCCCGTGGTCGACGAGGATGCAGGTGAGCTGGTCGCCGATCGCCTCGTGGATCAGCACGGCGGCGACCGACGAGTCCACGCCGCCCGACAGGCCGCAGATCACCCTGCCCTTGCCGACCTGCTTGCGGATCTGCTCGATCGCGTGCTTGCGGAAATGCGCCATCGTCCAGTCGCCCTTGAGGCCGGCGACGCGCGTGGTGAAGTTCTTCAGCAGGGCCGCACCGTGCGGCGTGTGCGCGACCTCGGGGTGGAACTGCACGCCGTAGAAGCGGCGCGTGTCGTCGGCGATGGCGGCGAACGGCGCGCCCTCGCTGGTCGCCACGGTGCGGAAGCCCGGCGGCAGCGACACGACGCGGTCGCCGTGGCTCATCCACACCTGTTCGCGCGTGCCCTTGGGCCACACGCCGTCGAACAGCGTGCAGTCCTGGAAGATGTCGACGAAGGCGCGGCCGAACTCGCGGTGATGGCCGCTTTCGACCTTGCCGCCGAGCTGGGCGCACATCGTCTGCTGGCCGTAGCAGATGCCAAGTACGGGCACGCCGGCCTCGAACACGTATTGCGGGGCGCGCGGCGTGTGGCTCTCGGTGACCGAGGCGGGCCCGCCCGACAGGATGATCGCGTCGGCGCCGAACGCCTTCAGCCGTTCCTCGGACGCGTTGAACGGGAGGATCTCGCAGTAGACGCCGCTTTCGCGCACGCGGCGCGCGATGAGCTGGGTGACCTGGCTGCCGAAATCGAGGATCAGGACCTTGTCAGACAATGCGATGCCACCCTTGCTGGAGAGGTTGAAACGACTATCCGATGCGCGACTGGCGGACAAGGCCCAGACGCGACTGTGCGGCCACCAGATCCGGCCATCCATAGGCCGCCTGCGAGACCGGAACGCCCCACAGCTCCTCGTCGCGGTCGGCGATGTAGCGCCCGCCCATCCGCTCGTAGAAATAGCGCGCGGGATTGCTGTCGAGCACCCAGACATAGGCCTTGGAAAGCCCGCGTTCGCGCAGGCCCGCGAACGCCGCCCCCATCAGCCGGCGGCCGATACCGCGGTCCTGGTGGTCCGGATGGACGTAGAGCGTGAAGATCTCGCCCGAGCCGAAATCGGGATTGCCGGCGAGGAACGGGGCGGAGGCCGGCCGGTCCTCGATGCGCGACTTGCCGAAGCTCGTCATGCCCACGACCCCCGCCCGGTCGTCGAACGCGACGAGGATCGGGCAGTGCAGCCCCTTGTGGCGGATCTGGTGCGCCCATTCGACCGTCTGGCGGTCGTGCGACATGCCGGTCAGTGCGCGCGCAGGCAGCAGGCCCGCATAGGTCGCGCGCCACGCGTCGACATAGACGCGCGCGATCCCGCGGGCGTGGGCGATGGTCGCCTTGAGGATCTGGACCGTCACGGCGCCCGCTCGAAGACGGCGAGGAAGAAGCCGTCCGTCCGGTCGCGCGCGGGATTGAGATGCAGGTACGGCCCCGCCGTCGGGCACGGGGCCGTCGACAGTTTCGCCCAAATGTCGGGCACGGGCACGGTCGCGAACTCCGGGTGTGCTGCGGCGAAGGCGTCGGCCTGCATTTCGTTTTCTTCCGCCAGCAGCGAGCATGTCGCGTAGACCAGCCGCCCGCCCGGCTTTACCAGACGCGCGGCACTGTCGAGGATGCGCTTCTGCTTGTCGACGAGCTCGGCGATTTCTTCCTCGCGCAGCGTCCAGCGCGCGTCGGGATTGCGCCGCCACGTGCCCGTCCCGGTGCAGGGTGCATCCACCAGCACGCGGTCGAACGCGGCCTTGTGCTTCTTGACCCAGTTGTCGCGCTCGTCGGCCAGAACCGTGCGCTCCACGTTGAACACGCCGGCCCGGCGCATCCGCAGCGCGGAGGCTTCCAGCCGCTTGGCCGAAACGTCGCACGCGGAAATCTGGCCCTTGTTCGCCATCGTCGCGGCGATGGCGAGCGTCTTGCCGCCGGCACCGGCGCAGAAATCGCACACGCGCATGCCCGGTTCGGCCGCCGCGAGCAACGCGACGAGCTGCGAGCCTTCGTCCTGCACTTCGACCAGCCCGTCCTTGTAGGGATCGCTCGCCATCAACGCGGTGCGCGTGGCGGCGCGCAGGCCCCACGGCGACAGGCGCGTGGGCTCGGTCTCGATGCCGATTTCGGCGAGTGCGGCGCGCAGCTTCCTGCGGTCGGTCTTCAGGATGTTCGTGCGCAGGTCGAGCGGGGCTTCCTCGGCGAAGGCCGCCATCTCGCGCGCGTGATCCTCGCCGAAGCGCGCGCGCAGCCGCCCGACGATCCAGGCCGGCACGTTGGCGCGCACGGCTTCCGGCTGCTCGGGATGCGCGATCGAGCGGCCCGAAAGCGCTTCGGCCGCCGCCTGCTCGCCGCGCGACAAGGGCGGCGGATCGTAATTCTCGCCCGAGAACGTCGTCGCGATCTTCTCCGGCGGCACCTGCTGCAGGATCGCGAGATAGGCGATCACCCATGCGCGCCCGTTGGGGGCGAAGGGTTCGCGCCGCGCGCCGTCGCGGATGCGCGCCAGCCACCATTCGAGCTGGGCGCGGTGGCGCAGGCAGCCATAGACGATGGCCTGCACCGCCGTGCGGTCCTTCGAGCCGATATAGCGGCGCGAGCGGAAATAGTCGTTGGCGAGCCGGTCGGCCGGCGTGCGGTCCGCGATGATCTTGTCGAGGATTTCGATCGCC
>JAEUKY010000141.1 GCA_016794005.1 Rhodospirillales bacterium | reverse complement strand
GGAACTGGGCCTTGCCGTGATCGACGAGCAGCACCGCTTCGGCGTGCACCAGCGCGTGGCGTTCGCCGCCAAGGGCCTGTCGGAGGACGGCGAGGTCGACACGCTGATCATGACGGCCACGCCGATCCCGCGCACGCTGGTGATGTGCGCCTACGGCGACATGGACAACTCGAAGCTTCCCGAGAAGCCGCCGGGCCGCAAGCCGATCAGGACCGTCGCCGTCCCGCTCGAACGGATGGAAGACGTGATCGACGGGATCGCGCGCCAGATCGACAAGGGTGCGCGCGTCTACTGGGTGTGCCCGCTCGTCGACGAGTCCGAGGTGCTGGACCTTGCGGCCGCGACGGAGCGGCACGCAGCCCTTTCCCAGCGCCTCGGCGAACATCGCACGCATTTGATCCACGGCAAGCTGAAGGCGGCCCAGAAGGACGCCGCGATGGCGGCCTTCGTCGATGGGCCGCCGGGCGTGCTGGTCGCCACGACCGTGATCGAGGTCGGCGTCAACGTGCCCAGCGCCACGGTCATGGTGATCGAGCACGCCGAACGCTTCGGCCTTGCCCAGCTCCACCAGCTTCGCGGGCGCGTCGGGCGCGGATCGGACGAAAGCTCGTGCGTGCTGCTCTACGGCCAGCCGCTGGGCGAAACCGCCAAGGCGCGCCTGTCGATCCTGCGCGAGACGGAGGACGGCTTCCGCATCGCAGAGGAAGACCTGCGCCTGCGCGGCGCGGGCGAGGTGCTGGGCACGAAGCAGTCCGGCCTGCCGGAATTCCGGCTCGCCGATCTTGCGGTGCACGCCGACCTGCTGGAGATCGCGCGCGACGACGCGCGGCTCGCCATCGAACGCGACCCGAAGCTCGAAGGTCCGCGCTCGGCCGCGTTGCGCACGCTGCTCTACCTGTTCGAGCGCGACGCGGCGTTCAAGCTGGCGCGAGTGGGGTGATGTTGCACCCCGCCTGCCCGTGCCGCTAGTCTGCGCGCCATGATCAACAAGCTCGTCGCCTCGATGGCCGAAGCCCTGAAGGACGTGAAGGACGGCTCGGTTGTCCTGATCGCCGGGTTCGGCAATTCCGGAATCCCCGTCGAATTGATCGACGGGCTGATCGAGCAGGGTGCCAAGGACCTGACGGTCGTGTCGAACAACGCGGGCTCGGGGCGCACCGACGTCGCCAAGCTGCTGGGCACGGGGCGCGTGCGCAAGCTGGTGTGCTCCTATCCGCGCACGTCGGGCTCGGTCGTGTTCGAGGAGATGTACTCGGCCGGCAAGCTCGAACTGGAACTGGTGCCGCAGGGCACGCTGAGCGAGCGCATGCGTGCCGCCGCCGCCGGTCTCGGCGGCTTCTACACGCCGACCGCCGCGGGCACGAAGCTCGCCGAGGGCAAGGAATCGCGCATGATCGACGGGCGCGAATACGTTCTCGAAAAGCCGCTCAAGGGCGACGTGGCGCTGGTCAAGGCCGAGCGCGCGGACCGCTGGGGCAACCTCACCTTTCGTCTGGCCGCGCGCAATTTCGGACCGACGATGGCGGCCGCCGCCGATCTCGCGGTCGTCCAGGCGCGCGAGATCGTCGAACTGGGCGCCATCGAACCCGAACTGGTCGTGACGCCGGGCATCTTCGTCGACCGCATCGTCCATGTTCCCACGCCGAAGCAGGCAGGTACGCCATGACCGGACTGAGCCGCGAGGACATCGCCAGGCGCGCCGCCGCCGACCTGTGGGACGGTGCCGTCGTCAATCTCGGCATCGGCGTGCCGTCGCTCGTCGCCAATTACGTGCCGGCGGGGCGCGAGATCGTCTACCACTCCGAGAACGGCGTGCTCGGCGTCGGCCCGTCGCCGGAAGCCGGCAAGGGCGATCCCGATCTCATCAACGCGTCCAAGCAGCTCATCACGCTGATGCCGGGTGCGTCGATCTTCCACCACACGGACTCGTTCGTGATGATCCGCGGCGGGCATATCGATCTTGCCCTGCTCGGCGCCATGCAGGTGTCGGTCGAGGGCGACCTCGCCAACTGGTCGACGGGCGACGAGAAGATGCCCCCGGCCGTCGGCGGCGCAATGGACCTCGCCGCCGGGGCGCGCGGCGTCTACGTGCTGATGGAGCACACCACGAAGGACGGCAGCCCGAAGATCGTCGAGCGCTGCACCTATCCGCTTACCGCCAAGCGGGTGGTGAAGCGGCTTTACACAAATCTTGCCGTCATCGACGTCACACCGTCGGGCCTCGTCGCGCGCGAACTGGCCCCCGGCCTCAGCTTCGCGGAATTGCAGGGAAAAACCGGGGCAAAACTTGATCTTGCGAATGATTGGAAGCCGGTATCCGTTTGAAAATACGGGGCCTTGCCAAGCAAATTAACGTTCGGTAAACTACAATTGAAATCACTTGAGCTGTGGCGGCATAGAACTGCCGTCGGGTGAGAAGCGCCCCCGCAACCCAAGCAAACGCTAGTCGGGCGAGAATGGCCCGGATGGGGTATTGCCGTGGTCGCTTCACTGCAGAATTCAGTGAATACGAATACCAGTTCGCTCGCCGCACTCGCGTCGCTGCGGACGATCAACAACAACCTTTCGGTTGCCCAGAAGCAGCTGCAGACCGGCTATCGGGTCGCGGACGCGTACGACGACGCGTCGACCTTCTCGGTGGCGCAGGGGCTTCGCGGCGAACTGCAGGCCTACGCCGCCGTGCAGGCCTCGCTCGCCAACGGCGTGGGGCTCGGCTCGGTCACGCAGGGTGCCCTCACCGGCATCAGCGACCTGGTCGGCAATCTCGAAGCGAAGGTCACGCAGCTTGCCGACGGCGGCATTTCCGCGGGCCAGCGCGCGATCTACACGGTCGATTACAACGCGCTGACCAGCCAGATTTCGAACTTCATCGCGCAGGCGAACTACAACGGCACGAACGTGCTGTCGGCCGGTTCCGCGTCGAAGACGTTCCTTGCCGACGCCTCGGCGAGCACGCTGACGATCTCGAGCCAGTCGTCGGTCAGCGCCGCCTTCTCGACCTTCGCGACCTCGTCGGTCGCCTCGGCGTCGGAAGCCACGCTGGCGCTGACGTCGCTGGAAACGTTCGCCACGTCGGTGGCTAGTTCGCTGGGCGCCAACGCTTCGGAATCGCGCACGCTGACGCTGCAGTCGAACTTCACGAACTCGATCACCGACGCGATCACGATCGGCGTCGGTGCGCTCGTGGATGCGGATATCGGCAAGGCGTCGGCGGCGGTGCAGGCCCTTCAGGTGCGCCAGCAGCTCGCCATCCAGTCGCTGGCGATCGCCAACCAGCAGCCGAGCCGCCTGCTCGGCCTGTTCCCGACGATCCACTAGCCTTTGGCGGGCGGAAAGGCCGGGCGCGCGAGCGCCTTCGCCGGCACGATTTCGCCCGCGATGTCGATCGAGAATTTCCAGCCAAGCATTTCCTCGCGCGTGAAATTCGCGGGTGCGCGCACATAGCCCATCGCCACGACGCGGCCCAGCGTCGTGCTCCAGCCCGCCGACGAGATCTCGCCCGCCGGCCGGCCGTCGGCGAGGATCCCTTCCCCGCCCCACAGC
>JAEUKY010000106.1 GCA_016794005.1 Rhodospirillales bacterium | reverse complement strand
CTGCCCAATCCGGACATTGGTTCCCGCAGGCCGCCATTGGGAATTGATCGCGCGATTCTTCTCTGACATTTTTGCGCGACGTCAACCGCGAGGAGTCTCCGCGATGCCTGCCTACATCATCGATCCGTCGCCGATCGCCGCCGCGCCGATCAAGGGATCGGACAAGGTTTTCCCCGTGCGCCGCATCTACTGCATCGGGCGCAACTATGCCGCGCATGCGATCGAGATGGGCCACGACCCGAACCGCGAGCCGCCGTTCTTCTTCCAGAAGAATCCGAACAACATCGATTTCTCGGGGACGTTCCCCTATCCGTCGCAGACGAAGGACGTCCACCACGAGATCGAACTCGTCGTCGCGCTGTCCAAGGGCGGAACGAGCATCCCGATCGCCAAGGCGCTCGACCATGTCTGGGGCTATGCCGTCGGCCTCGACATGACGCGCCGCGACCTGCAGGGCATCGCCAAGGAAATGGGCCGGCCGTGGGAGATCGGCAAGGCGTTCGAGAAATCGGCGCCGATGGGTCCGTTCGTTCCCGCCGCGCAGATCGGCCATCCCGCGGCAGGCAAGGTCGAACTCAAGGTCAACGGCAAGGTGAAGCAGACCGGCGACCTCAACCAGATGATCTGGAAGGTGCCGGAAATGATCTCGTACCTGTCCGACTATTTCGAGCTCGCGGCCGGCGACGTCATCATGACCGGAACGCCGTCGGGCGTCGCGGCGGTCGTGGCGGGCGACACGATGGAAGCGGCGATCGACGGCGTCGGCACGCTGACGGTGAAGGTCGTCTGACGGACCTGCCCGCGCCGTCCGGCGTTCAGCCGGACAGCGCGGGGATCACCCGGTCGCGCACCGACGCGAGGTGCTCGCGCATCAGCGTGGCGGCGCCGGCCGCGTCGCGCGACGATATGGCGGCGATGATCAGGTCGTGTTCGTGGAAGCTGGGATGCGTGCGCGGCGGCAGGGTCGACGCCCGGAGCTGCCCCCAGACGATCGAGCGGCGCACCACGTTGAGCGTGTCGAAGAGGTGGATCAGCACCTTGTTGTGCGTCGCCTTGGCGATGGCGAGGTGGAAGTTGTTGTCCCACGCCTCGTAGGTCCGCCAGTCGCGTGCGTCCCGGCATTTCTGGCTGCAGTTGCGTATCTCGTCGAAGTCGGCCTTGGCGCCGTGGATCGCCGAAAGGCGCGCGAGCTCCGGCTCGATCGCCAGGCGCGCCTCGATCACCTTGATCGGGCGCGCGAGCTTCTCGAGATACTCCACGTCGAGAAGATTGAGCACCGGGCGCGAACCGACGAAGGTGCCGCGTCCGACATGCCGCCAGATCAGGCCGTCGTTCTCGAGTTCGGCCAGCGCCTTGCGCAGCTCGCCGCGCGACACGCCGAGCGTTCCGCACAGGTCGCGCTCGGGCGGAAGGCGGGCGTTGTGGTGGAAGCCGCTGTCGACGATGAAACGCCGCAGCCGTTCGGATAGCGAGACTTCCTGGATCTGGTTCACCGAACCACCAATCGCGCAATTGGTTAATCGATCCGCCTTTTCAGGGGGCGGCTTCCATAATATCTATCAAGACGTTCGGTTGGTATCCCGGATCGCGGCGACGTCGGACAAACCGGCGGGTCGGCGCTCCGAGGCTGTGCGGGAGGAAACGAGAATGCGTCTTGCGACGATCCGATTCGAAGAGCGTCTTGAAAGCGCCGCCATTCTGCCCGACGGCGCTGCGCTGCGTCTCGAGGCTGCGGCACGGCTCGCCGGCATGCCGGCCGGAATCTTCGCGTCCGTCCAGACGATCGTCGAAGGCGGTGCCGGAACGCTCGCTTCCGCGGGCAGGCTCGTCGCCGCGCGAGCGCCGGCGGCACTCGTGGCCGCCAAGGACGTGAAGCTCGCCGCCCCGCTTCCGCGCCCGGTCAAGAACGTGTTCTGCGTCGGCCGCAACTATGCCGAACACATCGCCGAAGGCGAGCGCGCGCAGAACATCAAGGTCGGCGTCACGGAACATCCGGTGTTCTTCACCAAGCCGTCGACCGCGGTCGTCGGCCCGGGCGACGCCGTGCCGCTGTTCGCCCACGTCTCGACGCAGATCGACTACGAGGTCGAGCTCGCCGTGATCATCGGCAAGCCCGGCCGCGACATCCCGCGCGACAGGGCCTATGCGCACGTCTACGGCTACACGATCGTCAACGACGTCACCGCGCGCGACGTCCAGCGCCGCCATGGCGGCCAGTACTTCAAGGGCAAGGGTCTCGACGGGTCGTGCCCGATGGGTCCGTGGATCGTCACCGCCGACGAAATTCCGGACCCGGCCAAGCTCGCCATCCGGCTTTCCGTCAACGGCGCCCTCCGGCAGAACGGCAGCACGGCGGCGATGATCTTCGACATTCCGACGCTCATCGCTTCGCTTTCAGAAGGGCTT
Organism: Rhodospirillales bacterium; assembly: GCA_016794005.1. Classification (GTDB taxonomy): domain Bacteria; phylum Pseudomonadota; class Alphaproteobacteria; order CACIAM-22H2; family CACIAM-22H2; genus Tagaea. The sequence continues at coordinate 5,376 of JAEUKY010000106.1, read as the reverse complement.
ACGCTCGAACCGGGCGACGTCATCGCGACGGGCACGCCTTCGGGTGTCGGATATGCGATGGTACCGCCGCAGTTCCTCAAGCACGGCGACGTCGTCGAATGCGAGGTCGAGGGGATCGGCAAGCTCGCGAACAGCTTCGCTACGGCCGGCGCCCCCAGCCGAGCCGCGTGAGAGACGCCCGGCCGAAAACGGCCCGGACGATAACGAAAACAAGGAAGAGGAGAGGAAACGCCATGAGTGTCTCGACATTCCACCGTTCCGGCCGACGTGCGGTCATCGCAGGCTCGCTTGCCGCGGCCGCGACGCTTGCTCTCGCCGCCGGCGACGCGCGCGCGCAGGCGCAGAACGTCACCTTCGTCCAGCCGAGCCCGTCGGCGATCAACTCGTTCCCGATCTACGTCGCGATCGGCGAAGGCTATTTCCGCGAGGAAGGCCTCAATGTCCGCGTCGAATCGATCAACGGCTCGGGTCCCGTCCTGCAGGCCCTGGCGTCGGGCCAGGCGCAGTTCGGCCGCCCCGGCCCGGGTCCGGTCCTCTCGGCGCGCGCGCGCGGCGTCGACGTGATGTTCATCTACAACGTCTCGACGCGCACCAATTTCGGCATCGTCGTTCGCGAAGGCGCGCCGTACCAGAAGCCGGCCGACCTCAAGGGCCGGACGATCGGCACGGGCACCGCCGACGGCGCCGAAGTCGGCTTCGCGCGCAACGTGCTGCTCGGCGCGGGTCTCAAGGAACCCGCGGATTACAAGTTCCTGACCGTCGGCGACGGCGGCCCGGCGACGGCGGCGTTCACGCGCAACGACATCGTCGCGTATTCGGCCTCGACCGCCGACATGGCGATCCTGAACAACCGCGGCATGAAGGTGCGCGACATCACGCCGCCCGAATACCAGACGCTGTTCGGCAACGGCATCGCGGCGCTGGGCGCCACGGTGCGCAGCAATCCGGACCTCGTGACGAAGTTCGGCCGCGCCGTCGCGCGCGGGCACGCCTTCGCGCTCAATCCCGCCAACAAGGCGAAGGTTCTGGCGCACCTGAAGGCCGGCATGCCGCAGGAAAGCGAGGACGCCGCGTTCGCGTCGGCGCTGTTCGACGCGGTGTCGGCGAAGACGATCCCGATCGACCGTTCGAAGGGCTTCGGCTTCCAGCCGCCCGAAGGCTGGCAGGAGTGGCACAAGAACATGCTCAGCACCGGCGATCTCAAGGCGCCGCTGCCCGATCTCGCCGCGGCGTACACGAACCAGTTCGTGGCCGCCTGGAACGCCGGGATCCGCTGATGTCGAGTGCCGCAGCCCTCGCGCCCGTTCCCTCCGGGGCAGGCGAGATCGTCTACCAGCTTTCGGACGTCGGGAAGACCTACGCCAGGAACGCGATCCACGCGCTCCAGGGGATCAACCTGACGCTCCGGAAAGGCAGCTTCTCGTCCGTCATCGGGTCGAGCGGCTGCGGCAAATCGACGTTGCTGAAGATCATGGCGGGCCTCATCCCGCCGACGACGGGGCGGGTCGTCCTCCAGGGACGGCCCGTCACCGGCCCGCGCCGGGACATCGGCATGATGTTCCAGCAGGCGACGCTCTTCCCATGGCGCACGACGCTCGAGAACATCGTGCTGCCGATCGAGATCCGCGACGGCGCGCAGGCGGCGAAGGCCGCGCACGACCGGGCGCGGGCCCTTCTCGAGCTCGTGGGCCTCAAGGGGTTCGAGAAAAACTACCCCGGCGAGCTTTCCGGCGGCATGGCGCAGCGCGCCGCGATCTGCCGCATGCTGATCACCGAGCCGGCGGTGCTGCTGCTCGACGAGCCGTTCAGCGCCCTCGACGAGCTGACGCGCGACTTCATGAACATGGAACTGCAGCGCATCTGCGCGTCGCGCGACGCGACCGCATTCCTCGTCACGCACTCGATCCCCGAAGCGGTGATCCTTTCCGACGTCGTCTACGTGATGAAACCCCGGCCCGGCCGCGTCGCGGAGGAGGTCGAGATCGACCTGCCGCGCCCGCGCACGCTCGACATGATCACGACGCCCAGGTTCGGCGCGCTGGTCGAGCGCATCCGCAGCCGTCTCGACAAGGAGGCCTTCATTTGACCGCTCCCGCCGACGCTGCGCCGGCTGCCGGCGCTGAAACCATCTGGGTCGAGCACGTCGCCTGGTTCGACCGCGTGCCGCGCGCCATCGCGATGGCGTTCGTCTTCGCCGTGTTCATCGGGCTGTGGGAACTGGTCACGCGGCTTGGCGTCGTCTCGCCGATCATCCTGCCGACCCCTGGCGAGACGCTTGCCGACATCTTTCTCGTCGGGCGCAACCTGATCGGCGGCGAGTACATGCTCGCCGCTCTCTGGACGACGCTGAAGGAGGTCGTCTACGGCTTCGCGCTGGCGATGGCGATCGGCTTCTCTCTCGGCATCCTTGTCGGCGAGACCGCGTTCGGCGAGCGCGCGATCATGCCCTATCTGGTCGCGATCGACACGATGCCGAAGGTCGCGTTCGCGCCGCTCTTCATCTCGTGGCTCGGCTTCGACATCGAATCGAAGGTGGCGCTGGCGGCGTTCATCGCGACGTTCCCGATCGTCGTGGGAACCGCCGCCGGGCTGCACTCGGCCGACGCGAATGCGCGCATGCTCTTCAAGACGATGGGAGCCACGCGCTGGCAGACGCTTTTCAAGATGAAGCTGCCCACCGGGCTGCCGCAGATATTCACCGGCCTCAAGATCGCGGCGGTCGGCGTCATGGCGGGCGCCATCACCGGCGAGTTTCTCGGCGGCGGACGCGGCTTCGGCGAACTGATCCGCGTCGCGTCGACGCAGCTCAACACGCCGCGCGTGTTCTCGCTGATCATCTATCTCAGCCTCGTCGGCATGATGCTCTTCGGCCTCGTGGTCTGGATCCAGCGCCGCTTCGTCTTCTGGCACAAGGACCGCGTGGTCGGCGGCGAACTCTGAGCGCGATGGACGCGAAAGGACCCGTTTCCAGGAGCGCGCTCGCCGCGTTCGTCGAGCGCACGTTCGGGGCGCTGGGGGTTCCGCAGCAGGACGCAAGGACGGTCGCCGGCCTGATGTCGGAGGCGGACGCGCTCGGTTACGACACGCACGGCGTTTTCCGGCTCCGCCAGTACGTCAATCGCCTGCGCGACGGCGGCTGCAAGGCGGCCGCGCGGCCCGCCGTCGTCTCGGAGACGATGGCCACGGCGCTCGTCGACGGCGACAACGGGCTCGGACATCTCGCGATGAAGCTCGCCTGCGACATCGCGATGCGCAAGGCGCGGGTCTCCGGCATCGGCTGGGTCGGCGTGTTCGGCGGCAACCATGCCGGTCCTGCCGCGCTCTATGTCCGTCCGCAGGCGCAGGAAGGGATGATCGGATTGTGCGCGGCCGTCGGCAGCGCCAACCACGTCGCGCCGTTCGGCGGCAGCGACATCCTGCTCGGCACCAACCCGATCGCGATCGCGGCGCCGAGCGGCGGACCCGATCCGTTCGTGCTCGACATGGCGACGACGGTCGCCGCGATGGGCAAGATCAAGACGCTGGCCCAGCGCGGCGAGCCGATGCCCGAAGGCTGGATGGTCGGCCGCGACGGCAAGCCGTTGACCGACCCCGCACGGCGCGACGACGGGTTCCTGCTGCCGATCGGCGGCGCCAAGGGGTACGGGCTGTCGGTCGCCATCGGCCTGCTGGCTGGCGTCCTCAACGGTGCCGCCTTCGGCGCCGATGTCGTCGATTTCACGAGCGACACGAAAAGCCGGACCAACACCGGGCAGTTCGTCGCGGCGATCGACATTGCGGCCTTCGTCGGGCCGGCCGCGTTCACGGCCGCATGCCAGCGCGCTTTCGGGGAACTCAAGGCGTCGTCGCCGCTTCCCGGCCACGACCCCGTCCGCATTCCCGGCGAAGGACGGGGCGCGCGTCTTGCGGCGTCCGACACGCACGGCATCAAGCTGCCAGCCGCACTGCGCGCCGAACTGGACCGGATCGCCGGCGAATTCGGCGTCGCGCCGCTCTGACGCGCATCGGATAACGGCACGCGGGCGCGCGATCAACCCCGGATGCGTGTCATCGCCGCACTGTAGCCGCCGTGCAGCATGTCGACGTCGCTGGAATAGGCGAGCAGCAGGACGCCGGCCTTGCGCCACTGGTCGAGCTGTTCGGGGCTGAAGACGAGCATGGCGGCGGCCTTGCCGTGCCGGCGCGCGGCGGCGATCACCTGGTCGCGCTTCGCGTCGATGACGCGCGCCTGTTCGGGTGCGCCGAACACGCCCAGATCCTGCGCCAGATCGGCCGGGCCCAGCGTCAGCGCGTCGATCCCGTCCATCGCGGCGATCTCGTCGAGATGGTCGAAGGCGCCGGCGGTCTCCAGCATGACGGTGACGAAGACCTCGCGGTTCGCGAAGGCGCGCCGCTCGGCGGGCGTCCCGCCGGTCCCGTAGTTCGTCGCCGCACTCAGCCCGCCCGTCCCGCGCAGGCCGCGCGGCGCGTAGCGCGACGCGGCGACGATCTCGGCCGCCTGTTTCGCGGTCTCGACCTGCGGGCAGTGGAGATTCCACACGCCCACGTCGAGCAGCCGCGTGATCCATTCGCGGTTCGCCACCGGCGGACGCACGACGATCGGGAAATCGAGGGCCCGCGCCATCGCGGCCATGGCGCCGACCGTCTCGATCGACATCGCCGTGTGCTCCATGTCGATCCGCGCGTAGTCGAGGCCGGCGGATTTCAGCAGCATCAGGATTTCCGGATTGCGGACCATCGTGATCCACGTGCCGATCTGGACCTCGCCGCGTTGGACGCCCGCGCGCAACCGGTTGCCCTGCATCCGACGTTCCTCCCCGCGCTCCCGCGATGCCGACATTAAGGCCGGTTCCGCGATGCAGCAATCCGTTCCGTGCCGGTCTGGCATGCGGGCCGCGGCGCTGGCGATCCCGTGTCTGCCGTGGTTCCATGTCGCCGGCCGCGGTTGACGGCCGCAACCAGCCAAGATGGGGAAACGTCGATGACACCGCCTGATCGCATGCGCGCATATCTCGCCCAACCGGGTCTCGTCATCATGCCGGCGGTCTGGGACGGGTTGAGCGCCAAGCTCGCGGCGGAAGCCGGCTTCAAGACGGCCTTCCTGTCCGGCTCGTGCGTGGCGGCCAGCCGGCTCGGCGGTCCCGATCTCGATCTCGTGTCGTTCGGCGAGATGTTCGATTCCTTCAACATGGTCCGCAACGCGGCACCCGAGACGCTGGTGCTGGCCGACGGCGATCACGGCTACGGCAACGCGATGAACGTCCAGCGCACGGTGAAGGCCTATGGCCGCGCCGGTGCTGCCGCCGTCCTGATCGAGGACAAGATCACGCCGCGCGCGATGACCGCCGCCGGCAAGCCCTGCCTGCCGCGCGACGA
>JAEUKY010000391.1 GCA_016794005.1 Rhodospirillales bacterium | reverse complement strand
GATGACGACGGCCGGCCGGCTCAAGACGGCGCTCGGCACCAGCATGTATGGTCAGGTCGAGGTAGCGCTCGGCATCGCCATCGAAGGCCGTCTCGCCGAGGATCCCGAGGCCCGCTCGACGCTCGTCTTTTCCGGAACCCTTGCCGAGGCGGCCGAGAACCTTGCCGCACGCGTGCGGGATTTCGAGACGACGACCATCCCGAAGCTGCGCGAGCAGGCGGCGAACCGCCGCAGGTCGAAGCGTGCCGGCATCCTGCGCAAGCTCGGTCTCGTCGCCGGCGTCGCGCTTTTCGGCGGGCTCGTCTTCGTCGTCTACCGCTTCGTTCCACCGATCCTCGATCCGGAAAGGGCGGCCGAAGAAATCCTCGCCCGGCCGCCGCCGGAGGTTGCCGGGCGCTGGGCGCTGGGCCAGACGACCGGCAATTGCGAGACGAACTTCGTCGAGTTCGCCGCCGGACGCTACGAAGCCGTCGTCGCCGGAAACCGGCAGCGCTTCGCGGCCGCCTATTCCATGTCGTCGTCGACGTCGATGCGCGTCGAGTACGCTGAAGGCGGCATCCGCCTCGCCCAGATATTCCGTCTCGGGCCGGAGCCGGGTCGGATGTCGATCTCGGGCGTCGAATCGAGCGTGCCGGAGATCGAGGCCGCAGCCCGGCGTGCCATCGGGACCTGGCTCACCAAATGTCCCGACAAGACGCGTTAGCGCCCGCTTGTCGCTCCGTTCCGGCCGCGCTACCCATGGCGAACGGAGTTCCGATGTGATGTCGCAGACGACGGGCACGGCACCGCGGGAGACGCGAACGGAAAGGCGGGCCTCGGCGCGCCCGGGCATGCCGCCGATCGCGACGCTCATCGCGGGCCTGCTGATCGCCGCAAGTCTTGCCACGATCGCGCATATCGATCGGATGCGCGATCTCGACCTGCGGTTCCAGGCGGAACGCGAGCGGATGACGAACGCCCTCTCCGCCCATCTGCTCGGCTACCAGCTTTCGCTGGCGGCGGGTGCGGCCCTGTTCGAGGCCTCGGACGACGTCACGCGGGCCGAATGGGCGGCGTTCATCGCCTCGACGCGCGTACGCGACAAGCTGCCGGGCAACCAGGCGCTCGGCTTCGCGCAATGGGTACCCGACGGCGAGCGCGGCGCGCATGTCGCCCGGCTACGCACCGAGCTTGCCGGATACGACATCCGTCCGGCCGGCACGCGGCCGGTCTACGTGCCGATCGTGTACAACGAGCCTTTCGCCGGCCGGAACCGCGACGTCGTCGGTTTCGACATGTACAGCGAGGCGACGCGGCGCGCGGCGATGGACCAGGCGGCCGCCGAAGGCCGCCCCGTGATGAGCGGCAAGGTGATCCTCGCAGGCGAACAGGCCGACCAACGGCCGCCCGGCTTCGTCATCTATGCGCCGATCCGCGGCGGACCGTCGCGCGAGTTGCGCGGGTTCGTCTTCGGCCCGTTCCGCGTCCCCGACCTGATGGCCGGACTCGCGCGCGCGTGGGATTCCGGAATCGCGATCCGCATCCACGACGGCACGGCCGGCTCGACGGATGCGCTTCTGCACGACACTGCACCCGCCGACGTCGCCCCCCTGCTGACGGCCAGCCGGCCGTTCGACGCGCTCGGCCGGCAATGGACCCTGACGTTCCATGCGATGCCGGAGTTCGACCGGGGCTTCGACAGATACGTGCCGTGGCTGGTGCTTGCCATCGGCTTCGCCACCAGCCTGCTCGTCTTCGGCATGTCGCTCACGCTCGTCAAGGAACGCCGCCTTGCCGACCAGCTCGGACGCGCCAAAGCCGCCGCCGACACCGCGAACGAAACGAAATCCGCCTTCGTCGCCACGATGAGCCACGAGATCCGCACGCCGATGAACGGGATCATCGGGATGTCCGGCCTGCTTCTGGACACGCGGCTCGAGAGCGACCAGCGGCGCTACGCGGAAGCGATCCGGGTTTCCGGCGAGAACCTGCTGCAGATCGTCAACGACGTCCTCGATCTTTCCAAACTCGACGCCGGCAGGCTCGAGTTCGAGAACGTGCCGTTCGATCCCGTCGCGGTCGTCGCCAGCGCCCTCGATATCGTCCGCCCGCGCGCGCAGGCGCAGAACCTCGGCCTCGCTTTCGGCCACTCCGGGCTGGGCAACGGCACCATCCTGACGGGCGATCCGGGGCGACTGCGGCAGGTCGCGCTCAACCTGATTTCCAACGCCGTGAAGTTCACCGCGAAAGGCAGGATCGACGTCGAGCTTTCCGTCGCAGCCGAGCCGGACGGACGGTCCGCACAGCTGACGCTCGCCGTCCGCGACACGGGCATCGGTATCGCCGCCGACAAGATGGCTCTGCTGTTCGAGGACTTCTTCCAAGCCGACGTTTCCGTCGCCCGGCGCTTCGGCGGAACGGGTCTCGGACTTGCGATCGCGCGCAGGCTCGTGCGGCGGATGGGCGGCGAGATCTGGGCCGAAAGCACCGAAGGACACGGGAGCACGTTCTTTGTCCGCCTTGCCTTGCCGACCGCGGCGCCAAGGCCCGCATCGCCCGTCCCGGCATCCGTTTCGGCGGCGGAGGAGAAGCTCGATCGGGCGACGGCGCGGCGCGGCCGGCCGCTTCGCGCGCTGCTCGCCGAAGACAACGCCACGAACAGCACCGTCGTCATGGCAATGCTCGGCCAGCACAGCATCAGGCTCGATACGGTCGCAAACGGGCTCGAGGCGGTCGAGGCCGCGCGCACGACGCCGTACGACGTGATCCTGATGGACATCAACATGCCCGAGATGGACGGGCTTACGGCGGCGCGCGCGATCCGGACGTTCGCCGGCGCCAAGGGACAGGTCCCCATCGTGGCCGTCACAGCGAACGCCTTCGAAAGCGACCGGGAGCGCGTCCGGCAGGCGGGCATGAACGGCTTCATATCGAAGCCGTTCCGCAAGTCGACGCTGATCGAGGCGATCGCCGACGCGCTGGAACCCGACGCCGGACCCGTAGCCGGCACTTAACCAATTTTTCATCGCAGGATGCGTCAATCGCGATCCGTCCCGCCCCGTCCGGCGACCGATCCGAGAGGCTCTTTTGACGAAGTCGCGTCGCATGCAAGCGGCCGGGCGCAGCGCGCTCCTTCGCAGGCTTGCGCCCTCTGCCCTCCTCTTCGTGCTTCTAGGCTCGATGTGGACGTACGTGTCCGTGATCGATGCGCGTGCGCGCGACGCGGTGCAGATGCAGGAGTTTGTCGACTTCGCGGATACGGTTTCGGACACGATCGAACGCCGGATCGCGAACCGGCTGCGCGGGCTCGCGCATCTCCAATCCCAGGCGCGCAGCGGAACGTTCGACGATCCGGCCCGCTTCGACGTCGCCGCCTCGACCACGCACGAGATCGCGCGCGAGTTCCTTGCCATCAATCTGGTCGATGCCGACCGGCGAATCGTCCGGACATGGCCGGTTGCCGGGAACGAAGCGGCTATCGGGCGCATCGTCGGCCAATCGCCGGCGATCATCGAGCTTCTGGCGAAGTCGCGGGACACGGATACCGCGCGCAGCACGGGGATCGTCGATCTGTTCCAGGGCGGGCGGGGGTTCGCGACCTATTTTCCGATCTGGCGGGACGGGCGGTTCGCCGGGTACATCAACGGCGTTTTCCGGATCGAGGCGATCGAACAGCTTGTCGGTACGACCCGCGCGGAACGCTTCGCGATCCGGCTGTGGACGGACGGGCAGATCCTGCCTCCACCCGGCGAATGGACGCGCCGATACCGGATACGGCTGCTCGACCGCGAGCTGACGATCGACTTCTCGTCGGTCTCCGGGCCGGCCGAACGGGCCTCGCTGATGCTGCACTTGCTGCCGGGACTGGGCTTCGCCTTCGTGTGTGCGGCCATGGTCTTCGTCGGTCTCAATGCGCGGCATGCCGCCGCACGCGACGAAGCGATGCTCTCGAGCATCCTGACGGCGGCACCGGACGCGATCATCTCGGTGGACGAGGCGTATCGGATCCGGGTGTTCACGCCCGCGGCGGAAGCCATGTTCCAGCGCGACGCCGGCTCGATGATCGGCCAGCCTCTCGACCTTCTTCTGCCCGCAGGCGCCCGCGAGATCCACCGCAAGCATGTGGACGGATTCGCCGCCTCGCCGCTATCGGAGCGGGAGATGGGCGATTGGCGGATCATCCGCGCGGTCCGGGCGAACGGCGAGAACTTCCCGGTCATGGTCCAGCTCGCCAAGACCCGGTTCGAGGGCGAGAACCTGATGACCGCGATCCTTCGCGACATGACCGAAGCCGAACGGATCAACGACGAACTGATGAAACTTGCCGACGAGCGCACGCAGCAGGCCGCGCGCGCCGAGGCGGCGAACCACGCCAAGACGATGTTTCTCGCAACGATGAGTCACGAGCTGCGCACGCCGCTGAACGCGATCATCGGCTTCTCGGACATCGCCACCCGGGAACTGTTCGGCCCGATCGGCAACGCGCGATACAAGGAGTATCTGCAGAACATCAAGAGCAGCGGAGAGGACCTGCTTGCGATCATCAACGACATGCTCGATCTCTCGAAAGTCGAAGTCGGCGCGTACCGCTTCGAACCGGCGGATTTCGACGTCTGCGAACTGCTTGCCACGACGGTACGCCAGCTCGCGCCGTTGATGGAGAACAAGGGGCTGGTATGCCGGTCCGATCTTTCGCGCCCGCTCCCGGTTCACGCGGACCCGCGCGCGACGCGCCAGATCGCCGTCAATCTGCTGTCGAACTCGATCAAGTTCACGGACCCGGGCGGCATGGTTACGGTCGCAGCCCGGCCTGCCGACGATGGGGCGGCCATCGAGATCGTCGTCCGCGATTCCGGCCGCGGCATCGCGCCGGATGATCTGGCGCGTGTTGGGCGGCCTTTCGTCCAGGTCGGCGATGCGTATCGTTCCGAGGTCAAGGGAACCGGCCTCGGACTGGCGATCAGCCGCACGTTTTGCTCCGGTATGGGGGGAACCCTGCGGATCGAATCCGAACTCGGCCGCGGCACGACCGTCTTCGTCAAGTTGCCGGCAGGCAAAGCAGCATCCCTGGAGAACTTCCCGAAATCAGATTTAAACCATTGATTATATGTATTAAATTAAGATTTCTATCCCCGGAATTGCCGGGGCAGATCCAACCATCCAGGGCACAGGTTGCAGGTGTGCGGCAGGCAACCGAATCGCGCTAGTTGCGTAGGGACCGGCAAATCTATAAACACGTCATCTCTAGTTCTATTTCCAGGAGCGATTAAATGCCCGTCGGTACGGTTAAGTGGTTCAACGGCACCAAAGGTTACGGCTTCATTCAGCCGGAGAGCGGTGGTGCTGACGTGTTCGTGCATATCTCGGCGGTCGAGCGCGCCGGGCTTCGCGGGCTGAACGAAGGCCAGAAGGTTTCGTACGAGGAAAAGCCCGATCCCAAGAAGGGCAAGACCTCGGCGGATAACCTCAAGGTCATCTAAGCGGTTCCTCTCGCGGAACACAGGCGCCTGCGGCTTGCCCGCGGCGCCCGCTTTCCGATCACGGGCGAGAATCTGACGCGCTCCGTTCCACAGGAACGGGGCGCGTTTCCCGTTTTCGCGAGATATATCCGATATTGAAAGGCCGGACGGTTCCGTTCCGGCCTTTGTCGCGTCTGGACGCAAGTTCGCCGGCTGTGACAGACATGATTGCCGGCGGTGGATTGCCGCCGCCCGACCGAGCGAGGATCTGCGAATGGCCCGACGGGTCGACCGGCTCTGGACGAATGCCCGCCTGCTGACGATGGCGGAGAGCGGCGTTGCCGGGCGGGATGCGGCCGGGATCGTCGCCTGTGCGGGCGGACGGATCGCCTATGCCGGGCCTACCGCCGATGCACCCGCCTTCGACCCCGCCGAGCGGATCGACTGCGCCGGCCGCTGGATCACGCCGGGCCTGATCGACTGCCACACCCATCTGGTCTATGGCGGCGACCGGGCGGCCGAGTTCGAGATGCGCCTCAAGGGCGCCACCTACCAGGAAATCGCGGCCGCCGGCGGCGGGATCGTCTCCACGGTCCGCGCGACGCGCGCGGCAAGCGACGAGGCGCTTCTCGCCAGCGCCGGTAGCCGTCTCGACAGGCTTATCGCCGAAGGTGCGACGACCGTCGAGATCAAGTCGGGCTACGGTCTCGATACGGCAAGCGAGATCCGCATGCTGCGCGTCGCGCGCCGGCTCGGCCAGGTCCGGCCCGTGACGATCCGCACAACCTTCCTCGGCGCGCATGCGCTGCCGCCGGAAGCGAACAGCGACAAGCAGGCCTATATCGACCGCGTCTGCGCGGAGATGCTGCCGGCCGTCGCGCGCGAAAAGCTCGCCGACGCCGTCGACGGCTTCTGCGAGGGGATCGCCTTCTCGCCTGCGCAGATCGGACAGGTCTTCGCGGCCGCGGCAGCACTCGGCCTGCCGGTGAAGCTGCACGCGGACCAGCTGTCCGACCTCGGCGGAGCGGAACTCGCCGCCCGCCACGGCGCATTGTCGGCCGACCATCTGGAATGGACGGGCGAGGCCGGCGTCGCCGCAATGGCGCAGGCCGGCACGGTCGCGGTCCTGCTGCCGGGCGCCTTCTATGTGCTGCGCGAGACGAAACTGCCGCCGGTCGCCGCACTTCGCCGCGCCGGCGTGCGCATGGCGGTGTCGACCGACTCCAACCCGGGCACGTCGCCGGTGACGTCGCTGCTGCTGGCGATGAACATGGCGGCGACGCTTTTCGGCCTGACCGTCGACGAATGCCTTGCCGGCGTCACGCGCGAAGCCGCGCACGCCCTCGGCCTTGCCGGCGAGGCCGGCACGCTGGAAGCGGGCACGAGCTGCGATCTCGCCATCTGGGATATCGAACGTCCGGCCGAACTCGTCTACCGTCTGGGCTTCAATCCGCTGCACGCGCGCGTCTGGCGCGGCCAATGACCGGAAGGATCCGATGACCCGCATCGACAACGAACGCCGCATCCGCGCGCCGCGCGGCGCCGAGCGCACAGCCAAGAGCTGGCAGACCGAGGCGGCGATGCGCATGCTGATGAACAATCTCGATGCCGAGGTCGCCGAGCGGCCGGGCGAGCTCGTCGTCTATGGCGGCATCGGGCGCGCGGCGCGCAACTGGGAAGCGTTCGACCGGATCGTCGCCGGCCTGAAGACGCTCGAGGACGACCAGACGCTGCTCGTCCAGTCCGGCAAGCCGGTCGGCGTCTTCCGCACGCACCGCGACGCGCCGCGGGTGCTGATCGCGAATTCCAATCTCGTGCCGCACTGGGCGAACTGGGACCATTTCCACGAGCTCGATCGCAAGGGCCTGATGATGTACGGCCAGATGACGGCCGGTTCGTGGATCTATATCGGCACGCAGGGCATCGTGCAGGGTACCTACGAGACCTTCGTCGAAGTCGGGAGGCGCCACTACGGCGGCGATCTCGCCGGTCGCTGGATTCTCACGGCGGGCCTCGGCGGCATGGGCGGTGCCCAGCCGCTGGCCGCGACGATGGCGGGTGCTTCTTGCCTCGCGATCGAATGCCAGCCCAGCCGCATCGAGATGCGCCTGCGCACCGGCTATCTCGACCGCAAGGCCGAGACGCTCGACGAGGCGATGGCAATCGTCGAGGAAAGCGTGCGCGCGAAGAAGCCCGTCTCCGTCGGCCTGCTCGGCAACGCCGCCGACATCCTGCCGGAGATGCTGCGCCGGAAGATCCGGCCCGACGTCGTCACCGACCAGACTTCGGCGCACGATCCCGTCAACGGCTACCTGCCGCGCGGCTGGACGCTGGCGCAGTGGGAAGCGGCGCGCGGACAGGACCCGAAGTCCGTGGAGGCAGCCTCGCGCCGCTCGATGGCCGAACACGTGCGCGCGATGCTCGAGTTCCACCGCCTCGGCGTGCCGACGCTCGACTACGGCAACAACATCCGGCAGGTCGCGAAAGAAGAAGGTGTCGCCGACGCGTTCGCCTTCCCCGGCTTCGTTCCGGCCTATATCCGGCCGCTCTTCTGCCGCGGCATCGGCCCCTTCCGTTGGGCGGCCCTGTCGGGCGATCCGGAGGACATCTACCGCACCGACGCGAAGGTGAAGGAGCTGCTTCCCGACAACAGGCACCTGCACAACTGGCTCGACATGGCGCGCGAACGCATCAAGTTCCAGGGTCTGCCGGCGCGCATCTGCTGGGTCGGTCTCGGCGATCGGCACCGGCTCGGACTCGCCTTCAACGAGATGGTGCGCAAGGGCGAGCTGAAAGCTCCGCTCGTCATCGGCCGTGACCATCTCGATTCCGGCTCCGTCGCGAGCCCGAACCGCGAGACCGAAGCGATGAAGGACGGATCGGATGCCGTATCGGACTGGCCGCTCCTCAACGCGCTGCTCAACTGCGCCAGCGGTGCCACCTGGGTGTCGCTGCATCACGGCGGCGGCGTGGGCATGGGTTTCTCGCAGCATTCGGGCATGGTGATCGTGTGCGACGGCACCGAGGACGCGGACCGCCGGCTGGCGCGCGTGCTGTGGAACGATCCGGCGACCGGCGTGATGCGCCATGCCGACGCCGGCTATCCCGAGGCGATCGCCTGTGCCAAGGAAAAGCAGCTCGATCTGCCGTTCCTGCGCTAGAAGGCGGTATCGCGCTTATGAAGAAGCCTCATCCGCATATGAGTGCGTGATGATCGAAGGATAATTGCCTTGCGCGTCCGCGCGCCTGGGAACGTATATTTGTTTTCTCGACAAGACGTTTGGCACAAAGCCTGCACATTCCGGCGTTCAGGGAAGCCCGGAATTCCGAACGGTCCAGCGGGGAAGCGCGGATGTCCAGCGTCACGTTGCAGGGTGTGAGCAAGTCGTACGGGGCCGTCGCCGCATTGCGGACGATGGATCTCGAGATCGCGCAGGGCGAGTTCCTGACATTGCTCGGGCCGTCGGGTTGCGGGAAGACCACGACGCTGCGCCTCGTCGCCGGCTTCATCGCACCTTCGAGCGGGCGCATCCTGTTCGGCGGCGACGACGTGACCGACCTTCCCGTGCAGAAGCGCGAGATCGGCATGGTCTTCCAGGACTACGCGCTGTTTCCGCACATGACGATCGCCGACAATATCGGCTTCGGTCTCGTCGAACGCGGCCGCAGGCCGGCGGAGATCGCCTCGAAGGTCAACGAACTCATCCAGCTCATCCGCCTGCCCGGCGTCGAGAACCGGTTCCCCGCTGAACTCAGCGGCGGCCAGCAGCAGCGCGTAGCCGTCGCGCGCGCGGTCGCGCACTCGCCGCGCGTGCTGCTGATGGACGAGCCGCTGGGGGCACTCGACCTCAAGCTGCGCGAGGCGATGCAGGCGGAGATCAGCGCGATCCAGCGCGCGCTGAAGATCACCACCGTCTACGTCACGCACGACCAGTCCGAGGCGATGAGCATGTCCGACCGGATCGCCGTCATGAACGACGGCGTCGTCGAGCAGCTCGGGTCGGCGACCGAGATCTACAACCGGCCTGCATCGCGTTTCGTCGCGAGCTTCGTGGGCCAGATCAATCTCGTCGAAGGAGACTTCGCCGGGATCGAGGGCGCCTGGGCGGCGGTCTCGGTCGGCGGAACCAAGGTGCACGTGGCGGCACCCGAATGGATCGCCGGGCGCGTGACCATCGGCGTCCGGCCCGAGCAGCTCTCGATCCGGCCCGCGGAAGGAAGCCTGCCGGCCGGCACCAACGCGCTGCCGGGCACGGTGCGCAGTTCCATGTTCGCCGGCCACATCTTCAAGGTCGAGATCGACGCGGGAACCGCCGCACCGATCGTCGTCGAGACGCATCCCAATGCGCCGGTACCCGCCGTCGGCGCGCGCGTCCGGGTCGCGTGGAACGCGCCCAACGCCGTCGTCCTCGCCAGCTGAAGGAGCGCCCGCTTGGGAATCCCCGTCATCGACATCTCTGGCTTCCGCGACGGCAGCGACAAGGCGGGCGTGGCAAGCGCCGTGGCGCGCGCGTGCGAGGACGTCGGCTTCTTCTGCATATCCGGGCACGGCGTCGATCCGGCGCTGACGGAACGCGCCTTCGCGATCTCGCGCGATTTCTTCGACCAGCCGACCGACGTGAAGATGCGCTTCCGGCCGACCGGCGAGGTCGCGCCCCGCGGCTATGCGGCGATGGAGAGCAAGGGGCTGGGCGCCACGCTCGGCCAGAACGTGCCCAAGGATCTGCGCGAGCAGTTCATGCTCGGCACGCTTGCGCCGATCACGCCCGCGCTGTCGAAAGTGCCGGAGGCGGCCGGCTGCTATGCGCCGAACGTGTGGCCGGAAACGCCCGCCGCCTACAGGCCGATCTTCACCGAGCTCTACCGGTCGTTCGAATCCCTCGCCGGGACGCTGATGCGGATCTTCGCGCTCGGTCTCGCACTGCCGGAAGACTACTTCGCCGACAAGATCGACCACCATTTCAGCGTGCTCGGCTCGAACCACTATCCGCCACTGTCCCATCCGCCGCTGCCGGGGCAGCTGCGTACCGGCGAGCACACCGACTTCGGCAGCCTGACGATCCTGCTGCCGACGGCGGGGCCCGGCGGACTTCAGGTGAAACTGGCCGACGGCACATGGACGGATGTCCAGCCGATTCCGGGCGCCCTCATCATCAATATCGGCGACATGATGGCGCGCTGGACGAACGACCGGTGGCGCTCGACGCTGCACCGCGTCGCCAACCCGCCGGAAGCGGCGGCAGCGATGAGCCGGCGCCAGTCGATCGCGTTTTTCTGCCATCCGAACTACGACGCCGAGATCCGCTGCATCGAAAGCTGCACCGGCCCCGGACGCCCGCCGCTCTATCCGCCCATCCTCGCGGGCGAGCACATGCGCATGAAGATGGTGAAACGGCTGTGACGCTCGGCCGGCAGCTCGCGACCTGGTCCGCCGGCCTCAGGTTCGAGGATCTGCCGGCGCAGCTGGTCGCCGACTGCCGCCTGCGCCTGCTCGACACGCTGGGCGTGGCGCTTGCCGCCGTCCCGCTGCCCATCGGCGTCGCCGCGCGCAAGGCCGGACATGCGCTCGGCGGCGGGGACGAAGCGACGATCCTGGGCGAAGGCGCGCGCAGTACGGCGGCGAACGCGGCTCTCGTCAACGGCACGCTCGCCCATGCGATGGATTTCGACGACACGCACAACGCGTCGGTCATGCATCCCAGCGCCCCGACCGTCGCGGCGGCGCTTGCGGCGGCCGAAGCGGCGAAGGCGGGCGGCCGCGAGCTGATCGTCGCGATCGCGATCGGGAACGAGATCGGCTGCCGGCTCGGCCTCGTATCGCCCGGCGCGTTCCACGGCGTGGGCCTGCATCCGACGAGCGTGCTGGGCGCGCCCGCCGCAACCGCTTCCGTCGGCCGGTTGTGGCGTCTGTCCGAAGCACAGATCGCGGCATCGTTCGGCATTTCGGCAAGCCAGGCATCGGGCGTGCTCGAAGCCTATTCGGACGGAACCTGGTCGAAGACGCTGCATCCGGGCTGGGCCGCGCACGCCGCGATCGTCGCCGGCCGCCTCGCGCAGGCCGGATTCACCGGGCCCGCGACGGCGTTCGAAGGACGCTACGGCATCTACAGCGCGCTGCTGCCGAAGGGAACGAAGCTGGATCTCGACGCGGCGACCGGCGGGCTCGGGCGCGAGTGGACGTGCCTCGATACGGCCTTCAAGCTTTTCCCGTGCGCCCACGCGATCCATGCGTTCATCGAAGGAGCGCTCCAGCTTCGCGCGGCACACGGCCTGACCGCGGCCGGCATCGCGTCCGTCGAACTCGCCGTACCCGAGGAGTTCGTCGGCCAGATCGCCGAACCGCGCGAAGCGAAGCTCGCACCGCGCACGTCCACGCATGCGCGCGCGAGCCTGTTCTACGCGGTCGCCGCCGCCCTCGTGGACGGCGAGGTGACGGCCGCCCACTACGAGGGGGACGCGTTCCGCCGGCCGGAGATCCTCGCGATGGCGCAGCGCATCCGCGCGCGCATCGTGCCGACGGGCGACACGATCATGTTCTCGGGCGGCGTCTCGATCCGGCCCGTCGCCGGCGCGACCGTCGAAACGTTCGTCGCCGAAGCCGATGGCACCGGCTCGCGCCTGCTGGACGAAGCGCGGGTCGTGGGCAAGTTCGCCGCGACGGCTGGGTCGGTGCTTTCGCCGGCTACACGCGACCGGCTGGTCGAGATGGTCCTCGCGCTCGACCGGATCGAGGATGTCCGCGTTCTTGCCGCAGCGACCGCGATCGAGGGGATATCGCGATGACCGCAACGATCCGGCTGCGCACCGAGCCCCTGACGCAGGCCGCGTTTGCACCCTTCGGCTTCGTCATGGAAGCGCCGGCGGACGGAATGCGTACCGGTCCGCTCCCCGTCATCGCCGACACGCGCCCAGCGGCGAAGGTGACCGCGACGCTGATCGACCTGCCCGCGCAACGTTCGCCACGCGCCGTCCGTCAGGTCGAAAGGCACCATCATTCGTCCCAGTTCTTCTTGCATCTCGCCGGTGGCGGGCTTTCGCTCGTCGTGTTTCCGACGGCCGCGGACGGGCAGCCGGACACGGCGCACGCGCGCGCGTTCGTCGCGGCACCGTGCCAGGCGTTCGGCTACCATCCGGGAATCTGGCATGCCGGTGTGGCGGCCCTCGGCGAGCCGACTCGGGTCGCTTCGCTGCTCAGCCGCGACGGCACGCCGGGCGATGTCGAGGAACGCGCGCTTCCCGCAGCCATCGAGGTCGACTGGTCATGAGCCAAGCCCCCTACCCGCGCGATCTCGTCGGTTACGGCCGCTCGCGGCCCGATCCGAAATGGCCGGGCGGGGCGCGTCTCGCGCTCAACTTCGTCCTCAACTACGAGGAAGGCTCGGAGTATTCGTTCCCCGACGGCGACGGCGCTTCGGAAACGCAGCTTCTGGAGGCCACGCCCTCCATGCCGCCCGGGACGCGCGACCTCAACGCGGAATCGATCTACGAGTATGGCAGCCGCGTCGGATTCTGGCGGCTGGTCCGCCTGCTCGAGGAATACCGCATGCCGGCGACCGTCTTCGGCTGCGCGCTGGCCCTCGAGCGCAATCCGCAGGCGGTCGAGACGATCCGCACGGCCGGCTACGACGTGTGCAGCCACGGCTGGCGCTGGATCAAGCACTGGCTGCTCAAGCCCGAGGAAGAGGCGGAACATATCCGCAAGGCGGTCGCCTCGCTCGCGCGCAGCTTCGGCGAGCGGCCACTGGGCTGGTATTGCCGGACGGGTCCGAGCGTCAACACGCGCCGGCTGATCGTCGAGGAGGGTGGGTTCCTTTACGACAGCGATTCCTACAGCGACGAGCTACCCTACTGGGACACGCGCCACGGCCGGCCGCATCTGGTGATCCCGTACTCGGTCGACACCAACGACACGAAGTTCGCCAATCCCGCAGGCTTCGGGAACGGCGACGAGTTCTATGCCTACCTCAAGGACAGCTTCGACTGCCTCTATCGCGAGGGCCGCACACAGCCCGGCATGATGTCGGTCGGGCTCCACATGCGCCTTGCCGGACGGCCCGGGCGCGCAGAAGCCTTCCGCCGCTTCCTCGAGTACGTGCGCAAACACGACGGCGTGTGGATCTGCCGGCGCATCGACATCGCCAAGCACTGGATCGCGACACATCCCTGCCGGACCGGCTGATCCGGCGAACCCGACGAGGACGAGATGACCGAAGACGTTCGCTGGGCCCGCGCCCCCTTCCGCGGATACGACGTCCGCCTCCCGGCGGGCGAAGACGCGGAACTGACGCATGTCGAGGCGGGAACGCCGGGCGGCGAATATCTCCGGCGCTTCTGGACGCCGGTCGCCATGACCTCGCAGCTCGGCGGCAAGCCGGTGCCGATCCGCATCCTCGGCGAGGATCTCGTGATCTTCCGCGACGGCGAAGGACGCATCGGACTGCTCCACCGGCACTGCGCGCACCGCCGCGCGTCGCTAGAGTTCGGCCGCATCGAGCAGCGCGGCATCCGCTGCTGCTATCACGGCTGGCACTTCGACGTGGACGGCACGATCCTCGAGACGCCGGGCGAACCGCCGACCAGTTCGATCTGCAAGTCGATCTGCCAGCCGGCCTATCCCGTGCGCGAGGTGAAGGGTCTCGTTTTCGCCTATATGGGCCCGCCCGAGCGCATGCCGCCGTTCCCCTATCTCGACTCGCTCGACCTGCCGGACCACGAGCTGATCCCCTACTCGATCCACTCGCCCTGCAACTGGCTGCAGGAGACCGAGAACGCGATCGATCCTTACCACTCGGTGTTCCTGCACGGCCGGGTCAATGGCCCGCAATTCCCGGGTCTCGAGCATTTCATCGAACTGCCGGTCGTGTCGTATCACCGGCGCGAGGCGGGCATCGTCTACAGCCATGCGCGGCGCGTCGGCGATCTCGTGATGCTGCGCTTCCATGACTACCTGATGCCGAACCTCGCGCAGAACGGCGGCATGTTCCAGCGGCTGGAGAAGCCGACCTTCTTCGGCCGGACGAGCCTGACCAAGTGGGTCGTGCCGATCGACAGCACAAACAGCCGCAAGTTCGGCTGGCGACACTTCAACGACAAGGACGAGGTGCTGCGACAGGGCAAGCGCGACGAGGTGGGTTGGGAAACCGTCGACTTCTACGGCCAGACCGCGCACCGCCCCTACGAGGAACGGCAGGGCAATCCCGGCGACTGGGACGTCTGGGTGAGCCAGGGGCCGATCGCGGTCCATTCGCGCGAGTATCTCGGCAAGACCGACGAGGGCATCGCCATGCTGCGTCGCCGCCTGCGGCGCGAGATCCGCGCCGTGGCCAAAGGCGAATCGATCCCGCACATCGTCGGCGACGAGAAGAACCCGTTCCCCACCTATGGCGGCGACACCGTCCTGCGGGCCGCGAAATCGAACGACGACGAAGCGCTGATGCGCAGGCTGCAGAACGAGGTCGCGGAGATCTACTTCGCAGCCGAC
>JAEUKY010000388.1 GCA_016794005.1 Rhodospirillales bacterium | reverse complement strand
CCACGCCGGCCGCCGCCGCGATGGCGCAGACGCAGCTGATCGACATCGCGGGCATCTGCGTCGCCGCGCGCGAGACCGATTTCCTTACGGCCGCACGCGCGGGCGTCGACGAAGGGGGGCCGTGCACCGCGATCGGCCTGCAGGGAACCTTCTCGGCCGCCGATGCCGCGATGCTCAACGGGGTCGCGGCGCACGGCGAGGATTTCGACGACACGTTCGAAGGCGGGCCGGTCCATGCCGGCGTGGTGATCCTGCCGGCCGTGCTCGCTGCGGCCGAGCGGCACAAGGTGCCCAGCCGCACGGCGATGCGCGCCGTCGCGATCGGCACGGAAATCACGTGCCGGCTTTCGGTCGTGGTGCCCAAGGCCACGCACAAGGCGGGCTTCCATCCGACGGCCGTGTTCGGCGCCATCGGGGCGGCGGCCGCAGCGGCGACGGTACTCGGCCTGCCCAAGGCGCAGCTCGTCGCCGCGTTGGGCATCGCGGGCAGCATGGCGTCGGGCATCATCGAGTATCTTGCCGAAGGGACATGGACCAAGCGCCTGCATCCGGGCTGGGCCGCACAGAGCGGCTATCGCGCGGCGCGCCTGGCGGCCGGCGGGTTCTCCGGCCCGCGCACGCTGTTCGAGGGCACGCACGGCCTTTTCCACGGTTTCGCGCGCAAGGTGCCGACCGACTGGTCGGGCCTGCTCGACGGCTTCGGCAAGCACTGGGTCAGCGAGACGATCGCGTTCAAGCCCTATGCCTGCGGCACGATGATCCATCCCTATATCGACTGCGCCAAGCGCATCGCCGCGCGCGGCATCGATCTTTCCAAGATCGCGTCGATCGAGTGCGAGACGGCCGAGGGCATCCTGCACCGCCTGTGGGAACCGCTCGCCGACAAGCAGAACCCGCCCAACGGCTACGCCGCCAAGTTCAGCATCCCCTACGGGATCGCGGCGGGGCTCGCACTCGGCCATGCGGGTCTTGCCGCCTTCGCCGACGCGCAGGTCGCCGACGAGAACTTGCGCGCCATATCCCGGCGCGTGCGCTACGTCGTCGACCCGGCGAACCCGTACCCGAACCAGTTCACCGGCCATGTGCGGATATCGATGGCCGACGGCAGCGTGATCGAGGAGCGCCAGCCGCATTTCCGCGGCGGGGCGAACGAACCGCTGACCCGCGCCGAGATCGTCGAGAAGTTCCATCTCAATTGCCGCCACGGCGGCTGGAGCGATGCGCGCGCAGCACAGCTCCTGTCGTTCGCCGAGACCATCTTCGGCTCGGACGAACCCGTATCGCTCGCGCAATTCGGAGGTTGAAGGATGGCTGAACTCAAGGGGCGCGTGGCGCTCGTCACCGGTGCCGGACGGAATATCGGCAGATCGATAGCACTCGAGCTTGCCGCCGCCGGCGCCAAGGTCGTCGTCAATGGCCGCTCGAACCGCGCGGAGGCCGAAGCCGTCGCCGCCGAGATCGGCCCCGACGCGATGGTCGCGATGGCCGACGTGACCGACCGTGCTGCGGTCGACGCGATGGTGGCGGCCACGCTGAAGCGCTTCGGCCGGCTCGACATCCTCGTCAACAACGCGGCCGTGCGCGGCGAGAAGCCGTTCGAGGAGCTCGACTTCGCGACGTGGCGCAACGTGCTGGCGATCTGCCTCGACGGCGCCTTCAACTGCTGCCAGGCCGCACTTGCGGCACTGAAGGCGAGCGGGTCGGGTTGCATCGTCAATATCGGCGGCCTGACGGCGCACACGGGTGCCATGGACCGCGCGCATGTCGTGACCGCGAAGGCCGGGCTCGTCGGGCTGACGCGCGCGTTGGCGCACGATCTGGCGGCGCACGGCATTACGGTCAACAACGTGTCGCCGGGCATGATGGACACGGTGCGCGGCGCTTCCGCCGGCCACCAGCAGCCCAAGCACCACGCCACGCACAGCACGCTGCTGGGCCGCCGCGGCAAGCCGGAGGAGATCGGCAGCACCGTGCGCTGGCTCGCGGGGCCCGGCGGGCGCTACGTGACCGGCCAGGTCATCCATCTCAACGGCGGAACGTATCTGGGCGGCTAGACAGGGCCGCCCGTTCGGCGGTATCGATCCCGGCCATGACCGACCGCCTGCGCATCGCCCACTGCTCGGACATCCATCTCGGCGCCAACGGGGCCGGTGCGGCTGATCCGTGCCGCGCGCGCTTCGCCCGAGCACTCGACGCGATGGCCGCCGATCGGCCCGACCTGATGCTGCTCGCCGGCGACCTGTTCGACACCAACAGCGTGGGCGACGATACGGTCGCCTTCGCGATGGAAGCGCTCGCGCGCCTGCCGTTCCCCGTCGCGATGATCCCGGGCAACCACGACTGCCTGGCCGACGATGCGGTGTTCCGGCGCCACGATTTCGGCCGCATCGCGAATCTCCGCCTGCTCGCCGACGCGGCCGGCGGCAGTGCGGTGCTGCCCGAGCTCGGCGTCAGCGTGTGGGGCAAGGGCATGGTCGAGCATTCGCGCGACTTTCGCCCGCTTGCGGGCAGCCCGAAGCGCCCCGAAGGAATCCGCTGGCATCTGGGGATGGGCCACGGCCTGTTCGTGCCGCGCGGCGAGGCGAGCGAACGTTCCTCGCCGATCCGCATGGAAGAGATCGAGGCCGCCGGCTTCGACTATCTCGCGCTCGGCCACCATCACGCGGCGATGGAGCTGGTCACGCCTTCGGCGACGGCCGCCTATTCGGGATCGCCGACCGACGATGTCGGGCGCGGGGCGACCTATGCGATCGTCGATCTCGCGGCGGGCGCAGCGCCGACGCTCGCGATCCGCGTCGTCGGCTGACTAGCGCGCCGCCGAACGGGCGATCAGTTCGCCCAGCGCCACTTTCTGTTTTCCGGCGGAATCGAAATTGTCGGGCGACAGCCACTTCTCGAACGCCGCCTTCCGCGCCGGCCATTCGCCGTCGATGATCGAATACCAGGCCGTGTCGCGGTTGCGGCCCTTGGCGATCATGTGCTGGCGGAACAGGCCTTCGAACGAGAAGCCCAGCCGCTGGGCCGTGCGCTTCGAGGGCTCGTTCAGGTCGTTGCACTTCCACTCGTAGCGCCGGTAACCCAGCGTGTCGAACACGTGGCGCATCATCAGGAACTGCGCTTCGGTCGAGGCGGGGGTGCGCTGCAGGGCGGGCGTGTGCAGGATCGAGCCGACCTCGATCACGCGGTGCGTGCGGTCGATGCGCATCAGCGACAGCCAGCCCACGGCCCGGTCGTTCCGGTCGGCGATCGCCCAGTAGACCGGATCGGTCGTGCCGGCGGCGATCTTCGCGACATGCGCGTCGAACTCGGCCTTGATCGCGTAGGGGCCGGTGAACAGGTACGCCCACTGCGATTCCGCTTCGGGCCCGTGGCTCAGCGCGTAGAGCCCGTCGGTATCGCGCGCGGGATCCAGCGGGCGCAGGCGACAGTACCTGCCCTCGATGACGCAGTGGACGGGTTGCGGGGCTGCGTGCGCGTCGACGGGCGCGCCGAACGTGGGCGTCATTTGCCGGATACCTGCTTGCGGAAGAAGTCGTTGAGGAAGGCGAAGGGTTCTGCCTCGCGCAGCGGCTCGAAGCTGCCGGTCTCGCGAAGTGCGCGCGCGGCCTTGAGGAATCCGCCCCATGCCGCGCGTGCGAAGCCCGAGCCGACGCTGATGCGCCGTACGCCCAGCGCGGCGATGTCGGCGACATTCATGCCGATGGGCGAGGAGACGAGCAGGTTGACGGGCTTCCCGCCGGCGAGTTCGACGACGCCGGCGATCTCCTCGCGCGTCTTCAGGCCGGGGGCGTAGAGCACGTCGGCGCCCGCCCTGGCGAAGGCGGGCAGGCGGCGGGCGATTTCGGCGCGCGCGTCGGGATGGCCGACGAGCAGGCCTTCGCAGCGCGCGGTTAGCAGAACGCCCGTTCCCTTCAGGGCCGAGGCGGCCGCCGCGACGCGCTCGACCGCGACGTCGAACGCGAAAAGCGGATCGGCCTTGTCGCCGGTCGCGTCCTCGATCGACAGGCCGGCCACGCCGGTGGCCGCACAGCGCCGCACGTTGGCCGTCAGCCCGTCGACGTCGTGCGCGTAGCCGGATTCGAAATCCGCGTTCACCGGCAGGTCGGTGGCGCCGACGATTTCGGCGATGTGGGCAAGCTCGGTTTCCAGCGGGACGGCCCAGTCCATGTCGGGCAGGCCGCGCGAGAACGAGAAGCCCGAGGATGTGGTGGCGAGCGCTTCGTAGCCGAGATGGCGCAGCATCATCGCCGAGCCGATGTCCCACGGATTCGGGATCACGAAGCAGCCCGACCGGTGGAGATCGGCGAAGCGCTTGCGGCGGGCGTCGAACACGGTCATCGCGCACTCCCGAAGGCGGCATAGGGCTTGGGGTCGAAGAAGCTGGTTCCGGCGACGTAGCCGTGGCCGGGTCGCATGTCGGGCGGCGGGCCGTCCTCGGCGGCACCGTCGAAGGTCAGTTCGAGCTGCACGCCCGACGGGTCGTAGACGAAGAGCTGCCACAGCGTCGTGCCGGGGACGAGGAACTCGCGCCAGGGCAGGCCGTGGCGTTCGAACGCGGCGCGGAATTCGTGATAGCCGTGCGCGGCGATCGACACGTGGTCGATGGCGGCCGTGCCGACCGGCGCCTTGCCGTCGGACCCCAATGCCGGGCCGCCGGCATAGATGTGCACGATGGCGCTGCCGGCGGGGCCTTGCGTGGCGAGCCAGGCGCCCGGGTAGCCGAAATCGGGCCGCGCCACCTTTTTCAGGCCGAGCACTTCCATATAGAAGCGCTCGGTGGCGGCGAGGTCGTTGGTCTTGATCGCGATGTGGAACAGGCCGGAGACGAGCATCCGCGCAGCTTGGCATGCGCGACCGGCGATGGCAAAACGGGACATGTACGCAGACATCGAGTCGGCCCGCGCGCGCCTCAAGGCGACTTTCGGCTTCGACGCATTCCGGCCCGGGCAGGACGAGGTGATCGGCGCGGTGCTCGCCGGGCAGAACGTGCTTGCCGTGATGCCGACCGGCTCGGGCAAGTCGTTGTGCTTCCAGCTTCCGGCCCTGTTGCGCGGCGGGCTGACGGTCGTCGTCTCGCCGCTGATCGCCCTGATGCGCGACCAGGTCGGCCAGCTGCGGGAGTACGGGATCGAGGCGGCGAGCCTCAATTCGTCGAACGACGCGGCGGCCAACGCGTCGGTCCGCCGGGCGATCCGCGAGGAGAAGCTGCGCCTGCTCTATGTCGCGCCCGAGCGGCTGGTGCGCGAGGACACGCTCGAACTGCTCGGCGAGGCGCACGTCACGCTGCTCGCCATCGACGAGGCGCACTGCGTCTCGCAGTGGGGCCACGATTTCCGGCCGGAATATCTCGCACTCGGCCGCATCCGGCGCGACCTCGGCGACGTGCAGACGATCGCACTGACGGCCACGGCCGACGCGCCCACGCGCGCGGACATCGAACAGAAGCTGTTCGCGCAGGCCCCGCGCGTGTTCGTGCGCTCGTTCGACCGGCCGAACCTGCGGCTCGCCATGCGTCCCAAGGACAACGCGCGAAAGCAGATCGAG
>JAEUKY010000348.1 GCA_016794005.1 Rhodospirillales bacterium | reverse complement strand
CACGATCCTCGACGTCGCGGTGCGCGAGGTCGAGGGTACGCGCGCGCGCGTCGACCTCTACGGCGCCGAGTTCGCGGTGCGCGCCCGTGCCGGCCAGAAGACGGGCCCGGCCAAGCTGTGCCTGCGGCCCGAGGACATGGGGATCGCCGTGCAGGGCTTCGCCGCGCGCATCCACCGCGCCGCCTATACCGGCGGCTTCTGGGACATCGAGGCCTTCCCGCTGGCCGATCCGGCCGCGCGCCTGCGCCTGACGCTGCCCGACACCTTCACGCCGCAGCCCGACGCGACCTTGACGCTGGGCCTGTCGGACGGCTGGGTGATCCCCTAGATCAGTCGGCCCACGGCAGCACGCCCGGCGGCAGGCGGCGCGCGCACAGCGTGAGTGCCCCCATCGCGAGCACGACGACGCCGACCGCGATGACCGAGACGGCGGCGGCGAGCGGGGAATCCCCGCCTTCCTGCAGCGAGAAGACCATGATGCCTAGCGTTTCCGAGCCCGACGACCACAGCAGGGCCGAGACCGTCAGCTCGTTGAGGGCCGTCAGGAACACGAGGATGGCCCCCGCCCCCGCCGCCGGCGCCATCAGCGGCAGCGAGATCGTGCGCAGCCGCTTGCCGAAGCGCGCACCGGCGGCCGCGGCGGCATCGTCGAGGGCCGGATCGAGCTGGGCGAAGCCCGCCCCGATGGGCCGCAACGCGAGCACCAGGAAGCGCGCGACGTAGGCGAGCAGGATGATCCACAGCGTGCCGTAGATCGACACGTTGACGATCGGAATCGGCTTGATGAAGACGAGGATGCACGCGATCGACAGCACGATGCCCGGCAGCGCGTAGGGCAGCTCGACCAGCGCGTTGGCCAGGCGCACCAGCACGCCGCGCCGCCACGTCGTGAAATAGGCGAGCGGGACCGCGATCGCCACGCACACGATGGCGGCGGCCCCCGACAGCAGGAACGAGTTTACGAAGGCGCGCTCGATCGCCGACTGGCGCAGCGCCTCGGCGAAGGCGCGCAAGGTCGCGGTCGCGGGCGTGAGTTCGACGCCGATCGACGGAACCAGCGCGCTGGCGAGCAAGGCCGCGAACGGCACGACCGAGACGAAGACGAGGAAGAGCCAGATCGCGATTTCCAGCGGCAGGCGCAGCCGGCCCAGATGCCACGGCTCCATCGGCCGGCCGGTTCCCTCGATGCGCGCGTCCAGCGTGCCGCGCGCGCGCGCGTGCAGCCACAGCATGGCGAGCGCGAAGACGCCGATCATCGCCGACAGCACGGCCGCCTGTCCCAGCACCGACGGCCCGAAGCCCGCGAGGCGCTGGTAGATGAGCGTGACCAGCGTCGTGTAGCCGACCGGGATCCCCATCAGCGCCGGCGTGCCGAAATTGCCGATCGACGAGACGAAGGCGAGCAGCGCCCCCGCCAGGATCGCCGGGCCCATCAGCGGCACGACGACGTCGCGCGTGGTGCGCCGGCGGTCGGCGCCGGACGCGCGCGCCGCCTCGATCGCCTCGCGCGGCAAGGCGCGCAGGCCCGCGCGCACGGCAAGGAACACCAGCGGCGCATGTTCGAGGCCGAGCAGCCACGCGATCCCCTCGCGCCCCAGCATCGGGTTGGACGAACCCGGCGGCGGCGCGAGGCCGAAGGCGCCGAGCAGCGCGCTCTGCGGACCGGCGAGGTTGATCCACGCCAGTGCGGCGATCTGCGAGGGCACGACGAGCGGCAGCACGAACAGGAAGACGAGGAACGCCTTGGCGCGGATGTCGGTCAGCGCCACGCAGCCCGCGAAACCCACGCCGAGCACGAGCGAAATCAGCGTGCCCGCGACCGAGGTTTCGAGCGTGCGCCACGCCGCCCGCCACGTCGACGGGGCGGACAGCACGCGTTCGGCGACCGAGAAGTCGAACAGGCCGCCGCGCGGGGCGACCGCCTCCATCGCGAGGCGCCCCATCGGCCAGAGTGCCAGCACGCCGACGAAGGCGAGCAGGAGAACGAAGAACCCCCGCTCGCCGGCTGTCTGGGGCCGGCTGCTCAAGCTTCCGTCCGGTCCATCAGCGGCCGAACATTTCCGAGAAGCGTTCCTTGTCCTTCTCGTCGGACGCGAGGATCGCCGCAACGTCGATCGCCATCATCCTGACGTTGGCGAGGTTCGGGAAGCCCGCGGGCGGCGGCACGTCGGCGCGCGCCGGGAACATGCCCTGCCCCGCCGCGAGGCTCTGGCCTTCCGGGGCGAGCAGGAAATCGACGAAGGCGCGCGCGGCGGCGGGGTTCTTCGCCGTGCGCAGGATGGCGACGGGTTCGGTGACGAACGTGACGCCTTCCTTCGGGAACACGAACTCGACCGGCGAGCCGCGTTCGCGCGCGCGGATCGCCATGAAATCGACGATCACGCCGTAGAGCTTCTGGCCGCCGGCGACCGCTTCGAGCACGGCGGGGTTGCCGCGCGCGGCCTGCGCGCCGTTCTTCTGCAGCCCTTCGTAGAACGCCCAGCCGAGGCCGGGGGCGCGCGTGACGGCCCCCATGTGGATGGCGGCCGCACCCGAGAACAGCGGCGAAGGCATGATGAGCTGGCCCTTGGCCTCGGGCTTCAGCAGGTCGGCCCAGCTTTCAGGCTTCATCGCCGCGGCCTTGTTGTAGACGATGCCGGTCGAGATCAGCTTGGTCGCGAAATAGGTCTTCTGCGCGTCGTGGCTGCCGGGCGGCAGGCCCGCGGTCTTCGCCTCGGCATAGGGGGCGAGGCGGTTCTCGCGCTTCAGCGCTTCCATCGTCATCGCGTCGGCGATCAGCAGCAGGTCGGGCTGCGGGGCGCCGGCGACGAACTCGGCCTGCAGGCGGTTCATCAGCTGCGTCGTGCCGTCGCGCACGAACGTGACCTCGACCTGCGGATGGATCTTGCGGAAGGCGTCGATCGTCGCCTGCGCGTCGGCCTGCGGCTGGGACGTGTAGAGCGTGAGCTTGCCCGACTGGGCGCTGGCGCCCGTCGCGAGGACGAGCGCGGCGAAGGCCGCGACGGCGGGGACGAGGCGTTTCATGGGCGGATGCACTCCCTGTTTCCGGTGAGCCTCCGGACTATACAGGATCAGTTACATTCCGATGACGGCCCGTTCAAGTCCGTTCGATTCAGGCCCCGGCGCGGGCGAGCGAACGCGCGCG
>JAEUKY010000341.1 GCA_016794005.1 Rhodospirillales bacterium | reverse complement strand
CAACCTTGCGATGTTCGCCTTCGATCTCGACGCCGAAGACCACAAGATCCTCGGCGACGCCCTTGCGGCCGCCAAGCCGTTGCCCGGCGACTGCGGCGATGAATATCGCAAGCCACCGTTCCTGACCGCATCGGGCGATCTCAGCCACCATCTCGACCAGATGCCGAAAGTCTACGAGGCGACGCCGGTGACGGGCCGCCCGGGGCGCCTGCGCGTCGATACCGGCAGCGTGTGGGAGCCCATCGCCGGCTACTCACGCGCCACGCGAGTCGGCAACCGCGTGCTGGTCAGCGGAACGACCGCGACGCACGGGGCCGGCACGGTCGTCTGCCCGGGCGATGCCGAAGGTCAGACCGTCTACATCCTCGACAAGATTGCCGCGAGCCTCGAAGCACTGGGCGCCACGACGGCCGACGTCGTGCGCACGCGCATCTATCTGGCAAATGCCGACGACTGGGAAGGCGTGTCCCGCGTTCATGGCCGTTTTTTCGGCGATGTACGACCCGTGAACACGATGCTTGAGGTCGCGAAACTGATCGGACCCTATGCGGTCGAGATCGAGGCCGAGGCGATCGTCGAGTAGCGGACCCTAGTTTCCGACCGCGCCGGACGGGCGGCGGGGATCTGCGGCACCCCGCAGCAGCCCGCTTGTACCGTCCCGCTCGACGAGGCACACGCAGCCCGCGCGCCAGTCCCAGTTTTCCCACACTTCAAGCAGGTGGCCTCGAGAGACCAGACCGGCGCGGACATCGCCGGCGATCCGCCCTTCCGCCACCATCTTTCCCGGCCAGTATTCGTGCGGCTCGAACGTGCGCGGAAAGCTTGTCGAGGCGAAGCGCGGCGCTTCAACCGCGGCCTGGGGCGTCATCCCGAACCGCCACATGTTCAGCAGGACCTGCAGCATCGCCTGCGGCTGCAGATCGTCGCCGGGCGAGCCGAATGCGATCACGCGACCATCGCGTTCGGCGAACGCCGGGCTGGGGGTCAGCCGGGGCCGCTTACCCGGTGCAAGCACCGACGCGTGGGCAGGATCCGTCCATGATTGAGCGCCGCGCGACGAGGGGCAGAGCCCGGTCCCGGGAACCATCGGCCCGGCGAAGCACCCGTCGCTCGGCGTCGCGGCAAACATGTTCCCGTGACGGTCGACGGTGCAGATGAAGGACGTATCGAGATTCGGCGCATGGACGCCCGCCTTGGGCATCGCGTCCGAACGGTAGGGTTTGACGCCCTCGATATCGCCGGGCGCAGGCATTGCCGGGACCGCCCGCTCCGGATCGATCAGGCGCGCGCGCGTCCGCAGATACGTCGGCGACAGCAGCGTATCGAGCGGCACCGATACGAAATCGGGATCGCCGAAATAGTGTTCGCGGTCCGCGAAGGACAGCTTCAGGGCCTCGACGATCGCATGCACATACGCAACGTCGTTATGCGCCATGCCGTCGAGGCCGAAACTGTCGAGCAGGCCTAGGACCTGACCGAGCATCGGCCCCTGGCACCAGGCACCACAGGTATGGAGCGTGCCGCCGCCACCATCGATGCGCACCGCCGGTTCGATGCGGGTCCGGTGTGCCGCCAGATCTTCCGTCGACAGCCAGCCGCCCTCCGCCCGATAGAACCGGTCGATGGCCTGGGCGATCTCGCCGCGATAGAACGCATCGCGCGCGGCAGCGATCCCGACTTCCCGGTTGCCGCCCTTGCTCCGTTCGGCGCGGACGAGCAGTTCGAGCGTATTTGCGAGTTCGGTCAGCCTGAAGACGGAGCCCACTTCCGGCACCCGTCCGCCCGGCAGGAACAACGCGGCATTCTGCGGCCAGCGCGCGAACTCGCTCTTGAGCTCGCTGACGATCCGGTTGAACAGCGCGCCGACGACGAAGCCGTCGCGCGCCAGCCGGATCGCGGGGGCCACCACCTCGGCGAAGCTCATCGTCCCGAATTGCGACAGGGCGGCAAGCCAGGAACCCGGCGCACCGGGAACGACCGACCGATGGACGCCCGGCGGAATCCGTCCGCCGTGATTGCGCCGGAACCACTCGGGGTCCGCGGCGCGCGGCCACGCACCCAGCCCGTCGATCGTCATCGTCTCGCCGGCCGCCGTGCGCACGATGATC
>JAEUKY010000331.1 GCA_016794005.1 Rhodospirillales bacterium | reverse complement strand
AGATCGCCCGATGCGGTCAGGAACGGTGGCTTGCGATATTCATCGCCGCAGTCGCCGGGCAACGGCTTGGCGGCCGCAAGGGCGTCGCCGAGGATCTTGTGGTCTTCGGCGTCGAGATCGAAGGCGAACATCGCAAGGTTGTCGGCGCGGTGCTCGCGCTCGCCCGGCCGCGCGCCGACGATCACGGCGGCGACGGCCGGATGGTCGAGTACCCAGCGCGTGGCGACGTTGGCGACCGAGGCGCCGTGCCGGTCGGCAACGCGACGCGCGGCGGCAAGGATGCCCTGGAACACCTTCCAGCCGCCGATGGCGCCGATGAAGCGGTTGTACTTGGACTTGCTCCAGTCCGGGATATGCGCGGGCTCGGGCTGGCCGACCCAGCGGTCGGTCAGGAAGCCGCCACCCAGCGTGCCGTACGCGAGGAGCTTGACGCCGTGCGCGAGGCAGAACTCGCTCAGCCGTCCGCCGGCGCGCCGGTCGAGCAGCGAGAACGAGACCTGGTTCGTCGCGATCGGGATGCCGTGCTTGACCAGCATGCGCAGATGGTCGGTATCGAAGTTCGTCAGGCCGATCGCGCGGAAGCGGCCTTCATCCTTCATGCGCGCCATTTCGGCGAGCGCGTCGATATAGGCGGGGTGACGGTATTGCCACCAGTGGAACTGCATCAGGTCGATGCGCGAAAGCCCCATCCGGGCGAGGCTTCGGCCCGTACCCTCGCGGACGATCTCGGGCGTCATCGGACCCGGCTTCGGGCACCATTTGGTGAAGGCTTGCACCAAATCCTTCGGCGAATTCGCGAGCAACCGTCCGACGATGATCTCGGCGCTGCCGTAGTGGTCGGCCATGTCGAACGAGTCGAAGCCTGCCTTCGCGTATTCGGCCAGCGAAGCCGCGGCTTTGTCCGGATCGAGCGGCGGCTTGTCCCGCTCCATGTCGGCGACCTGCCAGAGGCCAGTCAGGATGCGGGAGATCGAAAGACCCGGGCCCAGTTCGATGCGGGGCGGGCGGGGTGATGCCGTCGGCGTTGCTACGTTCATGTGGACTGTCTTAGCAAACCTCGGGAACAGGGACCATTTTGCTGTCGTGGCAAAGATCACCGACTGCCGAATGCTTTGGGCATTCATTGCCCTTGGTTTCCATTCAACTCCCTTCGCTACCGAGAATCATGGACACTGACATTGAAATCATTGAATAAACAGAAGTCTGGGGGTGACTGGTGGTCGCAGGTTCGAATCCTGTCGCTCCGACCATCGAATAAGTCGGCCGCTGCGAGACCGGTCGGCGGGTTTTCTCGTTCGGACGACCAAAGGGCTATTGATCCCTTGGTCAACATTCCCTTGGAACCTGCTCATTCCGGAAAACACTGGTCTCAATGAATGACTATGTCAGCCAAATCCCCCCGTGATCTGAACGACCAAGACGGTTGTCGACCAAAGCGGAGTGGGACTTGGAGTGGGACTTCACAGCCCGGCTGTGACCGTCCCGGACAGTCACGATGCGCGACAACACATGCAGACCAATGCATTGGGACCCGAGCAATGCCTTACAAAACCGCTGCTCTACCGCTGAGCTAAGCCGGCGACGCGCGGGAAGATATCACCGTTCGGGAGAGGCGGAAGACCCGATTTGCCGGGGATCAGGCGTAGAGATAGCCAACCGGCTTGCCTTCGGTGCGCAGGGGGCGCGTTTCCTTGCGCGTGATGATGCGCCCGCCCAGCCCGTCGATCTCGTCGCGCTGTGCCGGCGTCCACTTGCGCAGGCTGTCCATGCCCTTGAGCAGGCCCAGGCGCAGGACCTGCGTGTTCTCGCCCATGGCGACGAGGCCGGCCGAGCGCCGCCCGGCGGTCACGCAGTCGCCGGCCGAAAGCTCGAAGCGCTTGCCTGCGGCGTCGGTGAACTCGGCCGTGCCGCGGATGACGCGATGGATGACGACTTCCGCCTTCGCGAAGGCGGCGACGTCGGCGGGGCCGGCCGCACTTTTCGGCAGAAGCGACTGGCCGCGCGGATCGGTCGCGACGATATGGCCGGTCACGAGCTGGCCGCTCGGGATCTCGATGCCGAGATCGCGCACGTAGACGGGAAGGTCCGAGCGCAGCGTCCCGGCGGGGAGCGGCCGGTAGAGCGCTTCGAGCGACAGCGGATCCTGCAGCCAGAAATCGGCTCCGGCCGGTCGGTCGTGCAGCGGGTGGCGCCAGGCCAGGCGCGGCGTGTCGGCCTCGTCCACGCGGTCCCGGCCGACGATCGTCGGGTTGGGGAACGTCGTCGGGTCGGTGACGAAGGCCTCGAGGAACTTGCCCGAATAGCCCAGCGACACCGGGTCGGGCACGACCGTCTGCGGCGTCTTCAGGTTGTCGTCGGTCGGCAGGCCGGACCACGTGTAGAAAAGCTGGCGATGCACGATGGCGCTCTGCAGCATCGCGGCCCCGGGACCGACATTGTAGAATCGGCCGTCGTAGTCGAACGTGAACATGCCCGACGTGACGAGCACGAGCTGGAAGCCGCCCGGCGGAAGATGGAGATGGAAATCGGTCGGGCCGGTGTCCTTCCGGTGGATCGGCAGGTTCGTCGCGACCTCGTGCAGCAGGAAAGATTCGTTGTTGGCGTGGAAGCCCTTGTCGGCGCGGTTGTAGAGCGCTTGCGGGCGATAGGTCGCCGAGTATTCGGCGTCGCGGTCGCGGTCGATGGCGACGAAGTCCTGCCTGTTCAGACGGACCGGATCGCCGGCGGGGCGTGCGAGACCGGAAAGGCTGAAATCGACCGCAGCATGCGCATTCATGGCATTCTCCGTCGCCCGGGATTTCGGATATTGTGCAACGCACAAATTCAGTCCGCAACGTCAAAGAATGTGCAGGAATTCGATAGAGTGCCTTATTTTTAAGGCTTGAATGCGTGACATGCCGCGCATCCGGATTCCCAACAATTAGCGTGCATTGTGCGATGCAAAAGCACGCTCCGGAGGCGACCTGCCCGAATTCCGGCAGGGCCGGTTATTCGTTGGCCAGAATCGTGTTGCGGACCAGCGGATAGATCTGCCCGGACCAGCGCTTTCCGGCGAACACGCCGTAATGGCCCACGCCGGCCTGCATATAGTGTTTCTTGCGATAGGGGCGCACGCTCGCGCACAGGTCGTGCGCCGCCAGCGTCTGGCCGATCGCGCAGATGTCGTCGCGCTCGCCTTCGACCGTGAACAGGGCGGTGCGCCGGATCGCCTTCGTGTCGACCTTGCGCCCGCGCCATTCCAGTTCGCCCTTCGCGAGCTGGTATTTCTGGAACACGCGCTCGACCGTCTCCAGGTAGAACTCGGCCGTCATGTCGAGCACGGCGAAGTATTCGTCGTAGAAGCTCTTGATCGTCTCGGCCTGCGCGGTGTCGCCGCGCGCGAGCGCGCGCAGCAGGTCGCCCTGCGCCTTGATGTGGCGCTCGGCGTTCATGCTCATGAAGGCCGTGAGCTGCAGGAAGCCCGGATAGACGCGGCGCATGGCACCGGCATAGCGCAGCGGCACGCGGCTGATCAGGTTGGTCTCGAACCAGCCGATCGGCCGGCCGGTGGCGAGCCTGTTCACCTTGGTCGGGTTGACGCGGCAGTCGACCGGCCCCGCCATCAGCGTCAGGCTCAGCGGCTGGGCGGGGTCGTCGTCCTCGGCCATCAGTGCGGTGGCGGCGAGCGCCTGCACGCAAGGCTGGCAGACGGCCACGACGTGGGCGCCGGGGCCCATCTTCCCGAGGAAGCGCACGATATGCTCGACATACTCGTCGAAGCCGAAGCGGCCGTGCCATACGCCGACGTCGCGCGCGTTCGCCCAGTCGGTGACGTGGACGTCGTGGTCGGGCAGCAGCACGCGCACCGTTTCGCGCAGCAAAGTGGCGAAATGCCCGGAAAGCGGCACGACCAGCAGCACCTTGGGCTGAGGGGGCGCTCCCTGCTTGGCGAAGCGCAGCAGGGTGGCGAACGGGGTCGCCATCACCGTTTCCTCGACGACCGGCACCGTCTCGTTGCCGCAGACCACCTCGTCGATCCCGAAGGACGGCCGGCGGTGGCTGAACGCGGCGCGCGTCATCATCTCGCACAGCGCGCCGACGGCCCGCCAGCGTTCGACGCTGGCTTCGCCCCCCAGCAGCAGCCCGCGGCCAGCCGCCGCCGCCCATGCCCGCATCGGGAGCATGACGTCGGCCGAGGACTGGTAGAGGGCGTACATCATGTGCGGCGACAGGCTCGGAATTTGCATTCTTCGACGGCATGGCCGAAGCTTCACTGACAGTCAGTAGCAAGAACTATTCCTCTTGGTCGCTGCGCGGCTGGCTGCTGTGCCGGATGGCCGGGCTGGACTTCGACGAGAAGGTGGCGCCGCTGGACGATCCGGCGACGCGTGCCGAGCTCCTGCATCTGTCGCCGTCCTTCCTTGTGCCCTGTCTGGAGCACGGGAAGGTCAAGGTCTGGGACACGCTGGCGATCGCGGAATATCTCAACGAGGTGAAGCCGAAGGCGGGCCTGTGGCCTTCCGATCCGGTGGCGCGCCCGCACTGCCGCGCGGTTTCCGGCGAGATGCATTCGGGCTTCGCCAACCTGCGTTCGGCGCTGCCGATGAACCTGAAAGTCCGGCACGAGGGCTTCAAGGTCTGGGCGGGCGCCCAGGCCGACATCGACCGCGTGCTCGCGATCTGGCGCGACTGTCTCGCGCGCTACGGCGGTCCCTACCTGTTCGGCAAGAAGCCGACCGTGGCCGACGCGATGTACGCGCCGGTCTGCACGCGCTTCGCCACCTACGACGTGAAGCTCGATCCGGTCGCGGCCGCCTATCGCGACCTGATGCTCGCCTATCCGCCGCTGGTCGAATGGACGAAAGCCGCGATCGCGGAGCCCGAGGAACTCGAGGAGCTCGACGTCGAGTTCTAGCCGCGGCCCGTCCAGGTGGCCGCACCGCCGCCGTCGGCCGCCTTCAGCAGCGTGACGTTGAGCGCCGTGCGAACGGCGAAGCCGTAGCGTTCGTAGAGTGCTATGGCGCCCGCATTGTCGGAATAGACGTGCAGGAAAATCCGGTCGCCGCGCGCGGCGATCCAGCGCATCGTCTCGGCGAACAGCACCTGCGCGTGGCGGCGTCCGCGATGGTCGGGATGCACGCACACAGCGCTGATCTCGGTGAAGCCGTCGAAGCGCATGCGCTCGCCCGTCATCGCGGCGAGCCGTCCGCCTTCGCGGATCCCGATATAGCGGCCGAACTCGTGCGTGCGCGCCAGGAACGGGCCGGGCTTGGTCAGTGCGGCGAGTTCAACCATCTCCGGCGCGTCGGCGGCCCCCAGCGTCAGGAACGGGGACGACGGGGCGGGCGGAACGTCGCCGATGGCGACCATCTGCAGCACTTCGGCGGTGAAGCCGACCGCGAGCCCCTCGACCGGCGATGGCTGGCGCCCGGCAGGATTCAGCACCGCGACCGGGCTTGCCGTCGCCATCGCGCGAAGTTCCTCGAACGCTTGCGCGCTTTCGTCGAGCAGGGCCGCGAACGGCGCGATCTCGGGCACGTAGCGCCGCACGTGCCGGCCGCCTTGCGAAAGCGGGGCGTGGTGGCTGGTCAGGGCAGCGCGGATCGGGCTGTCGAGCGATGCGATCTGGCCGTTGGTCAGTCGGAAGTCGGGCATGGCGGGCAAGCTATGTGCGCCCGCCCGCCGTCGCAAGGGTCTAGGTAAGGGAAAGGCCGCCGTCGATGCGAACGGTTTCGCCGTTGACGTAGGCCGACGCATCCGAGGCGAGGAACAGGATCGTGCGTGCGACGTCCTCGGGCGACCCCTCGCGGCGCAGCGGCACGCGCGCGGCCGTCGTCGCGCGCGCCTTCGGGTTGTTGCGCCGCGTCTGCAGCGGCGTGTCGATCAGGCCGGGGGCGACCGCGTTGACGCGGATGCCGCCGGGGCCGACTTCCTTGGCGAGCGAACGCGCGAACGACGCGACCGCCGCCTTCGCCGCCGCATAGGCCGCGGCACCGAAGCCGCCGCCGTCGAAAGCGGCCATCGAGCTCATCAGCACGAGGCTGCCCTTGCGGCCATCCATCGCGCGGATCGCGGCCCGGCAGGTGAGGAATACCGACATCACGTTCGTGTCGAACGTGGCGCGCCAGTGGGCGAGGTCGGCCTCGGCCACGGGCACGCGACCCAGCAGATCGCCCGCGTTCGCCACGACGATGTCCGGCGGACCCAGGCGGCGCACGACCGCGGCGAACAGGCGCTTGGTGTCCGCCTCGCGCGTCAGGTCGGCGCGGATCGCAAGCGCCGTCCGGCTCGCGCGCTTCGCGGCCGTCTCGATGCGCGCGGCCGCGGCGGCACTCGTGCGGAACGTGAATGCAACGCGCGCACCGGCGTCGAGGAAAGCGCGCACCGTCGCCTCGCCGATGCCCGACGCCCCGCCGGTGACGACGACGACCTTGCGCGCGAAATCTTCCATGACGGGTCTAGCGCCCGCCCGTCACGTCGACGAAAGCGGCTGTCGCGAAGCCGGCCTTGTCGGACAGCAGGAACAGCGCGAAATCCGCGATCTCGTCGGGGCGACCGGGGCGGTTGAGCGGAATCATCTTCGCCATGTTGGCATAGTGGTCGGCACCGTCAACGTCGTGCGCGGGCGTCATGATCGTCGCCGGGCGGATCACGTTGACGCGGATCCCCTCGGGTGCGACCTCGACCGCGACGTTGAGGCTGAAGCCGTCGACCGCCGCCTTCGCCGCGGCATAGAGCACGAGCCCGCCCACGCCGTTCTTGCGGCTGGTCGGCCCGCCGCGCCTGGCGCAGTCGGACGAGATGTTGACGATGGCGCCACCCTTGCCGCCGCGCTTCGTGGACATGCGCTTGATCGCCTCGCGCGTGCACATGATCGTGGAATAGAGGTTGAGGGCCGTCACCGCCTCGATCTGCGCGAGGCTCGCGTCCTCGGTGCGGCAGCCGTCGGGGCCGAGCGAGATCTTGCCGCCGCCCGCGTTGTTGACAAGGGCGGTGACGGGCCCAAGTTCGCGGTCGATCGTCGCGAACATGTCGACGACGTCCTTCTCCTTCGTCACGTCGGCCTTGATGGCGATCGCCTTGCCGCCGCCAGCACGGATGTCGGCGACGACCTTGTCGGCCTCGGCCGGCGACTGGTTGTAATTGACCGCGACGCGGTAGCCTTCGCTGCCCGCCTTGCGGCAGATGGCGGCGCCGATGCCGCGGCTGCCGGCCGTCACCAGAATCACGCGATCCATGCGCTCTACCTCCCCGAAATGGTGCCTTTCCCGGCTTGACGCGCGGTCCGGGCGGACTTAGCATTCCTTAGAATAGGTCAGACCTATTTAGTCAAGTTATCTGTCCATTGCGCAGCGAGGCTCCGTTGGCCGTCAAGCCCCTCAAGAAGCTCGAACGCGGCGAGGCGGCGGCCGTCGAATCGCCGGCCGGCAAGGGCGGTTCGCGACCCTTCTTCGTGGCCCAGATCGGCCAGCGCAAGCGGCTCTACGAAGAGATCGCGGCGCGCATCGAACAGCATCTGCGCACGGAGAATTTCCAGCCCGGCGATCGCCTGCCGCCGGAGCGCGAGCTTGCCCAGCAGCTCGGCGTCAGCCGCCCGTCGCTGCGCGAGGCGATGATCGCACTGGAGACCGCCGGCCTGATCGAGGTGCTGGTCGGCAGCGGCACGTTCGTGCGCGCACTCGCCCCCGAAGGCTTCAAGCTGCCGTGGGCACGCGCCGGCGATCCGGGCCCTGGCGTGCGCGAACAGTTCGAGGCGCGCAAGCTGATCGAGCCGGAACTGGCGTTCCTCGCGGCCGAGTTCGTGACGCCCGAGGAAATCGAGATCCTGCACAAGGCCGTCTACGCGGCGGCCGCGAAGTTCGCGCAAGGCGAACTCGCCGAGACCGAGGACTACACCTATCACGTGACGCTCGCCGAAGCCTCGCGCAATACCGTGCTGGCGATGCTGATCCGCCACCTGTGGGACCTGCGCCAGGGCGAGATGTGGTTCAAGCTGCGCGCGCGCGTCGTGCTGCCCGAGCACCGCATGGAAGTGATCGCCGACCGGCGCGAGATCGTGGAAGCGCTGCGCCGGCGCGACGGGGCCACCGCGAAGGCGGTGATGGTGCGCTATCTGCAGCGTGCGGAACGCCGCTTCTTCGATTAATGGCCTGACCTATAATTCAACCGAGTTAGGTGAGATTCTTGTGGATGGATTAAAATAACGTAATAATATCAGATATATAATTCTATTTTCATTCAACCGCTGTTCGCTTGACTCTCCCGTAGTGAAAAAATAGATTGGTCTTACCACCAGATGACCGGAGTCCCGGCCGTCCGGTTCAACGCGATCCGGCCGGAGAAGGCGGGACGCCAGGGAGGAGACCCCGCGATGAAGTCCGCATCCGTGCAGGCGAGCTTGCTGTCCCTCGGCCTCTGCGCCGCCCTCGGCGTCTCGGCCGCGCACGCCCAGACGACCGTGACGATGTGGAGCTTCCTCGACCCGGCCAAGACCAGCGGGCGCGAAGTGGCGCTGCGCCAGATGATCGAGAATTTCGAGAAGGCCAATCCCGGCGTGAAGGTCCGCGTCGAGCCGCAGATCTTCTCCGAGCTGATGACCAAGTTCCTCGCCGCCAACAACACCGGCACTGCCCCCGACCTGATCCTCGTCAATACCGAGAACATGGGCGCATTCGCCAAGTCGGGTGCCGGGGCCGACCTCAACGCGCTGTTCATCGACAAGTGGCCGCGCGGCCAGCAGGAGGACTTCTTCGTGCGCGCCGGCTGGGATGCCGGGCTCGTCGGCAGCAAGCGCTATGCGGTCCCGCTGTTCCACGCGACGACCAGCATCTTCTACCGCAAGGACCTGTTCGCCGCGGCCGGTATCGATCCCAAGTCGATCAGGACGTGGGACCAGCTCGCCGACGCGGCGAAGAAGCTGACGGGTGCCAAGGATGCGGGCGGGCGCGTCGACGTGTGGGGCTTCGGCACGCCGCTGTCGACCGAGCGCACGGGCGGCACCACCGCCTTCTCCGCGATGATGTTCGCGGGCGAAGGGATGTGGAAGGACTGCAAGCCGCTCTACGGCTCGCCCACGGGCCTGCGTTCGCTGCAGTGGCACACCGACCTGATCGCGAAGGCAGGTGCCATGCCGCGCGAGACGATCGCCAACCACGTGGACGACATCGTCGACCAGTTCACCGCCGGACGCTACGCGATGGCCGTGATGCCGTTCGCGCGATTCGAGAACGTGCGTTCTCAGGCCAAGTGGGACGGCCAGCAGCTTGCCATCCTGCCCTGGCCGAACTGGACGGCGGACAAGGCCGGTCCGCAGCAGGTCCAGGGCTGGTACGCGGGCATCTGGAGCAAGTCGCGCCGCACGGCGGAAGCCGCGAAATTCCTCGAACACATGATCAACCCGGAATCCGTTCGCCTGTGGTCGGAAGTGGGCGGGCAGGTGCCGACGCGGTTCTCGGTCTGGCAGCAGCCGCAGTTCCGCGACGCCAAGTTCGCCTTCATGGAAACCGTCGTCGACGCGTGGAAGGCATGGAGCTTCCAGATTCCGACCGAATGCACGACCACGCAGTTCGACGCCGACCTCAACCGCGCGGTCCAGCGCGTGCTGGT
This sequence comes from Rhodospirillales bacterium, assembly GCA_016794005.1. Lineage (GTDB taxonomy): Bacteria > Pseudomonadota > Alphaproteobacteria > CACIAM-22H2 > CACIAM-22H2 > Tagaea. The sequence continues at coordinate 795 of JAEUKY010000331.1, read as the reverse complement.
CGGCGGCATCGCCCCCGCCGCCGCCATGCAGGAAGCCGAGCGCGCCTTCCTCGGTCGCCAGTAACCGGAAGACGGAACCGCGACGATGGCATCCGCACGCCGCTTCGACAGCCAGCCCTACGCGTTCGTGGCGCCGCTGCTCGTGCTGGAGATCCTGTTCGTCGCGGTCCCGCTCGTGCTCGGCTTCTATTACAGCCTGCACCGCGCCGACTATTTCCAGGTCACCCAGTTCCGCGGCCTCGGCAACTACGAGCGGATGCTCGACTCGCCGATGGTGCTGAACTCGCTGTGGGTGACCGGCGTGTTCTCGATCTTCGCGCTGTTCTTCACGTTCATCCTCGGCTTCGCGCTGGCGCTCTATCTCGAGCGCGACAGCCGTCTCAACATGTTCCTGCGCGCGGTCGTGCTGATCCCGTACATCATCGCGATGCTGGTCGGCTCGATGCTGCTCAAATGGATCTTCGGGCAGGATTCCGGGATCCTCAATTTCGCACTCGGCCCGCTGGGGCTAGGCCAGACGACGATCCTCGCCGACCCCACCGCCGCGATGGGCGCCCTCGTGTTCAACGCGGTGTGGCGGGACTCGGCCTTCGCGATGATCCTGCTGCTCGCGGGCCTGAAGGGCATCGATCCGCAGCTCTACGCGGCCGCGCGCGTCGACGGGGCGGGGGCGATCATGCGCTTCCGCACGCTGACGCTGCCGCTGATGCGCACGCCAATCCTGATCACGACGATCCGGCTGGCGATCCATTTCGTCAACGTGCTGACCTTCGCGCTGATCCTGACCGGCGGCGG
>JAEUKY010000327.1 GCA_016794005.1 Rhodospirillales bacterium | reverse complement strand
CGCCAGCGGCAGGCGCGCCGACCTCCTGGCCCTCGCCGACGATTCGCGCGTGCTGCTGGTCGAGATCAAGTCGTCGGCCGCGGATTTCCGCGCGGACCGCAAATGGGCCGAGTATCTCGACTGGTGCGACCTGTTCGCCTTTGCGGTCCCGGCCGGCTTCCCGGTGGACCTGCTGCCGCCAGAAGCCGGTCTGATCGTCGCCGATTACTACGACGCGGCGCTCGTTCGCGAATTCCAGCCGCAGGCGAAACTGGCCCCGGCCCGGCGCAAGGCCGTGGTGCTGCGCTACGCGCGGCTTGCAGGTGCGCGCCTGCACCGGCAGGCGGACCCGGAAGGGCTTTTTTAACGGTATCGCGCATATTCTCGGTCGCCATGGAAACCCCTCGCCCTTCCGGCGACGCGCATGCGCGCGCCTACGAGGATGCCTTCGTCGAGACGTTCGAGGCGCTGGCGCGCGGCGATGCGGGGCCGCTCGACCGGCATTTCGCGCGCGAAGGCCTGACGCCGCCGCGCATCGTGTGGGAACCGGCGCGCGAAGCGCTGCCCGACGACGCCATCCTACGCGCCGCGCACGCCTACTGGGATCGCATCCGGGGCCGACACCTCCTGCCGGACTGGTGCGACTTCCACGCCGAGGATCTGGGCGTCGACATCGTGCATCTCGCCGTCGTCGATCCCATTCCCGGCACGAACGATTTCCGCTTCGCGGTCTACGGGTCGGCCGTTAGCGACGCGTCGCTGCGCGACTATCGCGGCGAGACCGTGCGCGAGATGGCCCTGCGCGCCGGAACGCCCCTCCCGATCCTCTACCGCGTCGTCTACGCGCTTGCCCGGCAACGGCGATCGCCGGCCTACACCTGGAGCGTGGCCCCGCCCTGGCAACCGGTGCTGGCCTGGAACCGTCTCGTCCTGCCCTTCGCGCATGCCGACGATCTGCGCTTCCTCGTGTGCCTGCGCGGCGAAGGCAAACGCGACGTCCCCGAAGACGACGTGCGCGCGGCCGCCGCACGTCTCGCGAAGGACTGAAACGCGCCCGTACTTGCTCCGTCCGAATCCGCAAGGCTAGGCTGGCTTCCTTTCGAGGGAGATCGGACGGACATGCAGACACAGGCGCGCCCGCATCAAGGGCTCGGTACGTTCCTCGTGCGCCTGTGGCGCCTCGCGCGGCCCTACTGGTTCGCCGAGGACCGCTGGGCCGCGCGCGGCCTGTTCGCGGTCGTGCTGGCGCTGACGATCGGCGGCGTCTGGCTCGAAGTGCTGTTCAATTCGTGGAACAACGAATTCTACAACGCGCTGCAGGAGAAGAACGAGCCGGAATTCTGGAAGCAGTTCGGCGTGTTCGGCTGGCTCGCCGTGCTGTTCATCGCGAACTTCGTCGCGACGCGCTATTTCAGCCTGTGGCTCCAGATCCGCTGGCGCGAATGGCTGACGAAACGCTATGTCGACGGCTGGCTTTCCGGCCGGGTCTATTACCGCTTCCAGGTGACCGGGGCGGAGACCGACAATCCCGACCAGCGCATCGCCGAGGACGTGAAGCTGTTCGTGTCGACCACGCTGGGGCTGGTCACACAGCTGATCAACGCGGTGCTGACGCTGGCCGCGTTCCTGACGATCCTGTGGGGCCTGTCGGGCGACTTTACGCTGACGCTGTTCGGCACCGAGATCGCGATCCCCGGCTACATGGTGTGGTTCGCGATCGTCTATTCGGTCGTCGGCACGTGGCTGACGCACAAGGTGGGCAAGCCGCTGGTCCCGCTCAACTACGCCCAGCAGCGCTACGAGGCGGATTTCCGCTTCGCGCTGGTACGCCTGCGCGAGAATGCCGAGCAGGTGGCGCTCTATGGCGGCGAGGGGCGCGAACGCGCCAACTTTCTCGCGCGCTTCGCGGGCGTGGCGGCGAACTGGTACGCGCTGATGCTGGCGGGGCTGAAGCTCAACCTCTTCACCAGCCTGTTCGGGCAGCTTGCCATCGTGTTTCCGTTCATCGTCGCGGCACCGCGCTATTTCTCGGGCGCCATGCAGCTGGGCGGGCTGATGCAGACGGCATCCGCCTTCGGGCAGGTGCAGGGGGCGCTGTCGTTCTTCGTGCAGGCCTATGCGCAGCTCGCCGACTGGAAATCGGTCGTCGACCGCCTGCTCGATTTCGAGACCGCCGTCGCGAAGGCCGAAGCCGACGCGAAGGTCGCCCCGCTGGTCGAGGAAGCCTCGGCCGACGGCGCGCTCGCCATCGAGAACGTCGATGTCGGCCTGCCCGGCGGCGCCACGCTGATCGCGGGTGCGACCGCGCGCGTCGCACCGGGGGCGCGCATCCTGCTGACCGGGGATTCGGGTACTGGCAAAAGCACGCTGTTCCGCGTGCTGGCCGGGATCTGGCCCTTCGGACGCGGCCGCGTGCGCGCACCGGCGCGCGCGGGCTTCCTGTTCCTGCCGCAGAAACCCTACATGCCGATCGGCAGCTTGCGCGAAGCGCTGCTCTATCCGCACGACGGCGGCGCCGACGACGAAACGCTTCGCCGCACGCTCGACGACGTGCGCCTGCCGGCCCTGAAGGACCGGCTCGACGAGATCGCGCACTGGGGCCAGCGCCTGTCGCCGGGCGAACAGCAACGTCTGGCCGTGGGCCGGGCCCTGCTCGCGAAGCCCGCCTTCCTGTTCCTCGACGAGGCGACGGCCGCGTTGGACGAGGCGACCGAAGCGCATGTCTACGCGCTGCTCGCCGAACGCCTGCCGCAAACGGCCATCGTCAGCATCGGCCACCGCCCGGCGCTGAAGGCGTTCCACAGCGCGTTCTGGCACGTGACGCGCCAGCCGGACGGGCCGGCGAAGCTGGCGGTCGCCTAGGGCGCGAACACCGCGACCTTGCCGGCGAAGCCCTTCAGCTCGAATTCGCCGAGGGCCCGCGCTGGGACGCCGAGGCTTGCGGCGAAGTCGCCCGACATGACGACGGGCTCGTCGAGCGTGCCGCACAGCTTCTCGATGCGCGCGAGCAGGTTGACGTCGCGCCCGATGATCGTGAAATCAAGCCGGTCGCCCGCCCCGATATTGCCGTAGGCGACCTCGCCGACATGCAGCGCCATGCCCACGCGCCCGCCGCCGTTGTCGGACGCCAGCGTGGCGGTCGCCGCGGCGAGCGCGGCGGCACACGCCGCCTGTGCGTCGCGCGCGTCCGTGATCGGGAAGATCGCGAGCACGCCGTCGCCCATGAATTTCAGCACCTCGCCGCCTTCGGCCACGATCGCGGGCACGACGCGGTCGAGATAGGCGTTGATCGCGGCGACCGTCGCCTCGGGCGTGCCGGCATTGGCAAGCACGGTGAAACCGCGCAGGTCGCTGACGAACAGGGCCGCCCGGATGCGCCGCACGTCGCCGCGCCTTATCGCACCCTTGAGGATCAGCTCGGCCGGCTCGTTGCCGACATAGGCCTTCAGGATGTCGCCCCACATGCGG
>JAEUKY010000298.1 GCA_016794005.1 Rhodospirillales bacterium | reverse complement strand
AAGTGGTGGGCGCTGTAGGGCTCGAACCTACGACCCGCTGATTAAGAGTCAGCTGCTCTACCAACTGAGCTAAGCGCCCGCCGTTTTCGCGACGGAGGCGGCCATATAGCAAAGCGATCCGGGCTTGTCGATAGCGATTCTGCCCACAGGCGAAAGGCCTATCCGGGCTGGGTCTGGGCCACCCGGGCGGGCCCGCCGGGGGCCTTCTGCTGCTCGCGTTTCATGGCGTCCAGCAGCAGGTCGCGCACGATCGGGGCCGCGACGCTGGACCCGCCGCCGCCGTGCTCGACGATGACCGCGGCCGCGAATCGGGGGGCCTCGACCGGGCCGTAGCCGACGAACAGCGCGTGGTCGCGCTCGCGCCACGGCACCTGTTCGATCTTGCGCAGGCCCACCCGGCGCTCCTCCTCGGTGATGCGGCGCACCTGCGAGGTGCCGCTCTTGCCGCCGTAGGAGAAGCCCGGCTCGACGATGCGCGCCCGGAACGCGGTGCCGCGCGGGTCGTTCGTGACGCCGCGCATGCCGCGCAGCACGAGTGCGAGATGCGCCTGCGGGATGCCGATCTGGGCGAAGTTCGAGGCCGTCCGCTCGCCGAGCCTGCGACCCTGCACGTAATCGCGCGTCAGGTGCGGCACCACCGCATAGCCGCCGTTGACGATGCGCGCCGTCATCGTGGCGAGCTGCAGCGGCGTGGCCAGCACATAGCCCTGCCCGATCGCCGCGACCAGCGAGTCGCCCTGCGCCCAGCCCTTGCCGGTGCGCGCCGTCTTCCAGGCCCGCGTCGGAATCAGCCCGCTGCGTTCGCCCGGCAGGTCGAGGGCGAGCGTCTGTCCGAGGCCCAGCTTGCGCGCCATCTCGGCGATCCGGTCGGGGCCGAGACGCTTGCCCATCTCGTAGAAATAGACGTCGCAGGACTGCATGATCGCGTCGATCATGTCGACGCCGCCGTGCCCGCCCTTCTTGTAGCAGTGGAAACGGTTGTCCCCGAGATCCATGTGGCCCGGGCAGAACACGCGCATCTCGGGCTGCACGCCGATCTCGAGGGCCGCCAGCGCCACGATCATCTTGAAGGTGGAGCCCGGCGAATACTGCCCGGCGACCGCCTTGTTCGTCAGCGGGGCGCGGTGGTTGTTGAGCAGCGCCCGCCACGAAGCGCCGGAAATGCCGCGCGCGAACTCGTGCGGGTCGTAGCTGGGATGCGAGGCGAGCACCAGAACCCCGCCGTCGTTGACGTCCATGACGACGGCCGCCGCACTCTCTTCCTTCGCCAGCCGCTCGGCCGCGGCGTTCTGCAGGTTCGCGTCGATGGTCAGCGCCAGGTCCTGGCCGGGCTCGCCCTCGTTGCGGGAAAGCTCGCGGATCGGCCGCCCCAGCGCGTTGACCTCGATCTGGGTGTTGCCGGCCCGCCCGCGCATGGCGAGGTCGTAGACCCGTTCCACGCCGTTGCGGCCCACGCGGAAGTCGGGCAGCTCGAGCAGCGGGTCGCCGGTGAGGTCGGATTCCGCCGGCGGGGCCACGTATCCGATCGTGTGCGCCATCTTCTCGCCGTGCGGATAGAGGCGCGTCGAGCCGACGTCGATCGTGATGCCCGGAAGGTCGGGCGCGTTCACCGCGATGCGGCTGACGTCGTCCCAGGAGAGGTTCTCCTTGACGGTCGTGGGCAGGAACTTGCGCTTGCGCGCCACCTCGCGCAGCACGCGCCGGCGCTCCACGTCGGTGATCGGCACGATCTCGGACAGCGCGTCGAGCGTGGCCGGGATCGAGCCCGTCTGTTCGGCCACCAGCACGACGCGGTAATTGAGCTGGTTGTCGGCCAGCACCGCGCCGTTGCGGTCGAGGATGCGGCCGCGCGGCGGGGCCAGCAGGCGCAGGTTGATGCGGTTGTCGTCGGCCATCGTGCGGTACTTGTCCGCCTCGACGACCTGCAGATAGTACATGCGCCCGCCCAGCACGCCGAAGAGCGCGAGCTTGCCCGCCGCGAGCAGGGCGAGGCGGCGGCTGAAGCTGCGCTGGCGGCCGGTGTCGCGGATCATCTGCATGTCAGCCGCCCGCCAGGAAGATGCGCTGCACGCGGCCCAGCACGGCCGTGGCGACCGGATAGAGGGCGACCGTCAGCGCGAGCTGCGTGAAGGTCGAGAACGGGTCCGGGAAGGCGCCCTTCAGCAGGAAGCCGATCAGCATCGTCAGAAGCTGGGCGCCCAGCGCCACGAAGCCGAACGCCGACCAGACCAGCCAGAACGCCTTGCCGCGGAACACCTTGTGCTGGACGACGATGCTGAAATGCGCCAGCAGCAGCACGAACGCGTTGAGGCCGAGCGGCGAGCCCGACAGCACGTCGTCGAACAGGCCGACGGCGAACGCCCCCCAGGCCGGGAACAGGTCGGGGCGGTGGACGGTCCAGTAATAGACCGACATCAGCGCCACCGACGGGGCCAGCACCGAATATTCGGGGACCGGCATCGGCACGACCGACAGCACGACGAGCAGGAAGGTGAGGCCCAGCGGAAGTCCGCGTTTGAGCGCGCGGTCGAGCTGGGCGAGGGCCGCGACCACCATGCCGGCGGCCTAGCGGATGCGCCGCGACTGCGGCGGCGGGGCGACCAGCGGCAGCGTGCCGCCGGTGCCGTAGTCGACGACGCGCAGATAGTCGAGCCGGTGGAAATCGACGAACGGCTTCACGCGCACGCCCTGCTCGCCGTTCTGCACGACCACGCCCACCGGCAGGCCGGGTGGGAACACGCCGCCGTGGCCCGACGTGACGATGCGGTCGCCCAGCTGCGGACGCGCACCCGACGACAGGAACACCATGCGCGGCAGGTCGGTATTGTCGCCGTCGAGGATGGCGCGGTCGCGCGTGCCTTCGATCATCACCGGCACGTGGCTGTTGAGGTCGGTCAGCAGCAGCACGCGCGCGGAACGTTCGCCCACCTCGCCCACGCGGCCGGCGAGGCCGGCGGGCGACATGGCCGTGTGGCCCTTGGAAATCCCGTCGCGCCCGCCCGCGGCGATCAGCACCGAACGCACGAACGAGCCGCCGGCGTCGGCCACGACGCGCGCGGTCACGTAGGTGAAGCTCGCCTCGGTCGTCGTGTGCGTCGTCTCGCGCAGCGAACGGTTCTCGGCCTCGAGGTTGCGCGCGACCTGCTGCCAGTGCAGCAGCATCGCGTTCTGCTCGCGCAGATGGACGTTTTCCGAATGCACGTCGAGCAGCGATCGGAAATTGTCGGCGATCTGGGCGGCCGTCTGCACGGGCCGCGAAATGCCGTCGAGCACGGGGACGACCGCGTCGGCCACCGCCATGCGCGCGCGTTCGATGAACGGGGCTTCGGCCTTGCCCAGCACCATCAGGCCCACGGCACCGCCCAGCAGCCCCAGGAAGGCCGCACGCTGCGCCAGCACCCGCATGGGTGCCGCGATCTTCAGCATGGGGCCCTGGCGCTTCATGGCGGTCCGGACGGCCTCAGTACATCGTGATCAGGACGTTGCGCAGCGTCTTCATCTCTTCGAGGCAGCGCCCGGTCCCGAGCGCCACGCACGAGAGCGGATCGTCGGCCACCGACACCGGCAGGCCGGTCGCGTGGCGCAGCACGTAATCGAGATTGCCCAGAAGCGCGCCGCCGCCGGTCAGCACGATGCCCTTGTCGACGATGTCGGCGGCGAGTTCGGGGGCCGTGTGCTCGAGGGCCACCTTCACCGCCTCGATGATGGCACTGACGGGTTCGGCGAGGCTCTCGGCGATCTGGCGTTCGGAGATGATGAGCTCCTTGGGCACGCCGTTCATCAGGTCGCGGCCCTTGATCTCCATCATGCGGCCCTCGCCCTCGTCGGGCGGGCAGGCCGAACCGATTTCCTTCTTGATGCGCTCGGACGAGGATTCGCCGACCAGCAGGTTATGGTTGCGGCGGATATAGGCGATGATCGCCTCGTCCATCTTGTCGCCGCCGACGCGCACGGATTTCGAATAGACGATGCCGCCCAGCGAGAGCACGGCGACCTCGGTGGTGCCGCCGCCGATGTCGACGACCATCGAGCCGGTCGGCTCGGTGACGGGCAGGCCCGCGCCGATCGCGGCGGCCATCGGCTCCTCGATCAGGAACACGCGGCGCGCACCCGCACTCTCGGCCGATTCCTGGATGGCGCGGCGTTCGACCGCCGTCGAGCCCGACGGCACGCACACGATCACCTGGGGCGAAGCGAACGAGCGGCGGTTGTGCACCTTGCGGATGAAGTGCTTGATCATCTCCTCGGCGACTTCGAAGTCGGCGATCACACCGTCGCGCAGCGGACGGATGGCGGTGATGTTGCCCGGCGTGCGGCCCAGCATCAGCTTGGCTTCGTCGCCGACCGCGAGGACCTGCTTCTTGCCCTTGATCTCGGCGATCGCGACGACCGACGGCTCGTTGAGCACGATGCCGCGGCCCTTCACGTAGACCAGCGTGTTGGCCGTGCCGAGATCGATCGCCATGTCGGCGGAGAGCATTCCGAGAAGACGTGAAAACATCGAACTATGCGTACCTTTCAGAGTGAGGGGCCGAGGCCCTTCGAATCGCCGATTCTTGCGGCGGAATTAAGCCCAATCCCCCCGGCTTGTCGACATATCTGCACGCCG